>DUTT01000026.1 GCA_012841925.1 Clostridiales bacterium
AGACTATGTCAGAGAAGAAAGTCGTTTATCCCTACATCCCGAATTCGAACCCGGATGTCCAGAAAGAGATGATGGAGTTCGTCGGGGCGAAGGATGTGTGGGAGCTGTACGAGGAGATTCCGGAAGCGCTCCGGTACAAGGGAAAATTGAACATCCCGGAGGCGATTCTCGATGAGTTCAATATCAAGAAGCATACGGAAAAAGTGCTGTCACAGAACATGAACTGCAGCGAATATACAAGCTTTTTAGGCGCCGGATGCGCCCAGCACTTTACCCCGGCCGTCGTCGACGAAATTACGACGCGGGGCGAGTGGCTGACGGCCTACGGCGCGGAAAGCTGGGCGGACCACGGCAAATACCAGGCGTTCTTCGAGTACAACTCCATGCTCGCGGAGCTTCTCGAGACGGAAGTGACGAGCGTGCCGCAGTACGACGGGGGACAGTCGGTTGCGACGGCGATCGCCATGTCGACGCGAATCAACGGACGGCAAAAAGTGCTTCTGCCCGAACTGATGAACCCGACGCACCGCTCCATCGTCGAAAACTACATGGACTCCGTGCAGGATAAGTTGAAGGTCGACATCGAGTACGTCAAAGCCGACGCTATGACCGGCATGATCGACATGGAAGATTATCGGACGAAGCTCGACGAAACCGTCGCAGCGGTCGTCGTGGAGAACCCCGGATTTCTCGGCATATTAGAAGAAAACCTCGAAGAGATCGGCGCGCTGGCAAAGCAGGCCGGGGCGGAGTACATCGTCTATGTCGACCCGATTTCGTTGGGCGTGCTCGAGGCACCTGCCAACCTCGGGGCGACGATTACGTGCGGCGATCTGCACAGTCTGGGGTTGCACCTGTCGGGCGGAAACGGCCAGGCCGGGTTCATTTCGACGCAGGGCGATGCGAAATACGTAACGAACTATAAAGACTTTCTCCACAGCCTCGTCGAGCCGGAAGTGGAGGGCGAGTACGTGTTCGGCAACGTGCTGATCGAGCGGACGCACTATGCGCAGAGGGCGTTCGGCAACGAATACACGGGCACGGGGACGAACCTGTGGATGATCTCCGCGGCGGTGTACATGGCGCTCATGGGGCCGCAGGGCATGGAGGACGTCGGCAGGACCATTCTGTACAACAGTCAGTATGCGGCGAAGCAGATCAGCGAAATCCCGGGCGTCAAGCTGCGTTTTAACGGTCCGTTTTTCCAGGAGTTCGTCGTGGATTTCAATATGGCCGGCAAGTCGGTTGCGAACATCAACCGGGCGCTGCTCGAAAAAGGTATATTCGGCGGGTTCGATCTGTCGCGTGACTTCCCGGCGCTCGGTCAGTCGGCGCTGTACTGCGTAACGGAAGTCGCGACCAAGGAAGAGATCGACCGGCTCGTCGATGCGCTTCGCGCGATTGTGGAACCGACAAGGAGTTGAAAATGGACCAGGATTATAAAAAACTGTTGAGAAACTTTCACCAGGCGCGGTGGGACGAGCCGATCATCTTCGAGATGAGCACGCCGGGTGAACGCGGTGTGCTCGTGCCGGCGGCTTCGGCCGAAGTTCAAGAGGCGATCGGAGATGAAGCGGCGATCATTCCCGAAAGCCTGAGGCGCAAGGCCAAACCGGCGCTGCCCGAAGTGGGGCAGATGCGGGTCAACCGCCACTACATGAGGCTGTCGCAGCAGACGCTTGGAAACGACGTGAGCGTCGACATCGGGCAGGGGACGTGCACGATGAAGTACAGCCCCAAGGTGCAGGAACACCTCGTGCGCAGCAACCCGGACATCGCGGACATCCATCCGCTGCAGGATGAATCGACGATGCAGGGACTGTTGCAGATCTATCACGAGACGGAAAAGTACATGAAGGAAATCTCCGGCATGGATGCGTTCAGCTTCCAGCCGGGCGGCGGGGCGCACGCGATTTATGCCAACGCGCTCATCGTCCGGAATTACTTTAAGGATAAAGGCGAGGATCGCGACGAGATTGTCACGACGATCTTCTCTCATCCGGCGGATGCCGGAGCGCCTGCGACGTGCGGGTTTAAAGTCGTCGACCTGATGCAGGACAACGAGCTCGGCTATCCGACGCTGGAGGCATTTAAGGAAGCGCTGTCGGAGAAGACGGCGGCTGTGTTCATCACGAATCCGGAGGATACGGGGATTTTCAATCCCAGGATCGCCGAATACGTGCAGGCCGCGCACGACGTCGGCGCGCTGGCCGTGTACGACCAGGCCAACGTCAACGGTATCATGGGCATTACGCGGGCGAAGGAAGCCGGCTTCGACCTCATCCACTACAACCTGCACAAGACGTTTTCATCTCCGCACGGCGGCATGGGACCGGGCGTCGGCGCGCTTGGTGCTACAAAGGAGCTGGAGCCGTATCTCCCCGTGCCTCAGGTGAAGTTCGACGGTGAGAAATACTATCTGGACTGCGGGCTGGAAAAGACCGTCGGAAAGGTGCGTGCGTTTTTCGGGAACGCGGCCATCCTCGTGCGGGTGTACATGTGGATTCGCTCGCTCGGCCCGGAAGGCATCCGCGAGGCGGCTCTGTGTTCTGTTTTAAATAACCAGTATACAGTAAAGAAAGTGTCCGCCATCCCGGGCGTCACGATGTACTACGCGGATGGCATCCGGCGCATCGAGCAGTGCCGCTACAGCTGGGAGCAGCTGAAGGAAGACACGGGACTCGGCACGGAGGACGTGACGCGCCGGCTCGTCGACTACGGAATGGAGCACTACTGGCAGTCGCACCATCCGCACATCGTGCCGGAGCCGTTTACGCTGGAGCCGACGGAATCGTACAGCAAGAAGGACCTCGACGAGTTCATCGCCGTGCTGCAGCAGATTTCGTGGGAAGCGTACAACGATCCGGACATCATCCGCACGGCGCCGCACAACGCGCCGGTGCACGGCATCAAAAACTACTACGAGACGGATCCGGAGAAAATCATGTGCTCGTGGCGGCAATACTTAAAAAAGACGGCGAAGTAGACATGGTGACGCTCGGTTTGATCATCAATCCGATCGCCGGTGTCGGCGGGCGCGCCGGGCTCAAAGGGAGCGACGGCGAAGACATTCAAAAGCTGGCGCTTGCTAGAGGCGGCACGCTCGAGGCCGGTGCCAAGGCGGAGGTCGCGCTCGCGGAGCTTGCGGATTTGAAGGGAGAGATTTGCTTTCTCGCGCGGCCGGGTGCCATGGGCGGGGACGTGCTGGAGAAGCTGGGGTTTTCGTATCAGGCGATCGAGGGTTCTTTCGAATCAGCGCGTATGCCGCGATCCGATGGCGCAGTTGATTCGCCTCCAGCGAAGAGCTCGGATTCTGCAGCCGATTTGCAGAGCGGAGCCGGTGCAGCCACAAGTGCGGAAGATACGGTCGAGGCAGCTTTGCAGATGGCGTCTGCCGGCGTAGATCTGCTCGTGTTCGCCGGAGGCGACGGCACGGCGCGCGACATCTATCGCGCCGTCGGATTGTCTGTGCCGTGCGTGGGAATCCCGGCAGGCGTAAAGATCCACTCGGCGGTGTATGCGAACAATCCCAAAAGCGCCGGGCAGGTGATCCGCCGGTTTTGCGCAAACCCGACAACTGCATCGATGGTCGAGAGCGAGGTGATGGATCTCGACGAAGACCTCGTCCGGCAGAATATCGTGGAGGCAAAGCTCCACGGCTATCTGACGGTGCCCCGGATGCAGAATCTGATGCAGCAGGCCAAAGCGTCTGCTCGCTTTTCGGCGCACGACATCGAAGGAATCGCTGCGGAAATCGCCGATTTGATGCAAGCCAAAGCGGAGAGCACCGTTTACATCTTCGGCACCGGCGGCACGACGTACAAAGTGATGGAGCACCTCGGACTGCAGGGCAGCCTGCTCGGTGTGGATGTCGTTGCGCAGGACGGCCGGCGCCGGATCGTTCTCGCAGACGCTTCCGAGACGGAGCTCTACGAGTGCGTCAAAGATGCCGGAGAAGTCGTATTGATCGTCACCGCCATCGGCGGACAGGGTCACATCTTCGGGAGGGGCAATCAGCAGATTTCGCCGCGCGTCATCCGGCTCGTTGAGCGGGACAATCTATGGATCGTATCTGCCGCCGAAAAGATCTACGGGCTCGAGAACAACACGCTGCACGTCGACACATCCGATCCGGAGCTCGACCGCGAGCTGTCCGGCTACCGGAAAGTGATCACCGGCTGGCAGGAACGCATCGTGTGCAAAGTGGAAGCATAAAAATAACAGCGCTGCGATTTTATTCGCAGCGCTGTTTGCATTCCGGACATCGCCCTTCGAAGGTCGTTCGGTGTCGTTTGATGTCACACCCCGAAATCTCGGATGCCCGTCGATCCAGGGTGTCGTCGTAGGGGATTGGTGCATCGTACACCGCTCCGCACTCCGTGCATATGATGTGATAGTGCCGGTCCGCAAGTTCTTCGTAGCGGTCGACATCGGGCAGCTTCACCTGCAGGATGTCGCCCCGGGCTGCCAGCGTGTGCAGATTTCTGTAGACGGTTCCGCGGCTGATTTTCTCGTCAATTGCCCGCGCATCTGCATAGACCTGATCGGCAGTCGGGTGGTCGCCTCTGGCGAGCACCACGTCCAGCACCAGCTGGCGTTGCCGCGTGTTACGTTGTTTCTTCATGGCAGTGTCGCTTTCTAAGAGGCCACATACCCTGTACCGGATGAGCGATTACATGTCTTCGGAAAGCGTGGCCTGGATCAACCCGTTGTTATCGAGCTTGGAAAGCTCAATCACTTTATCCATGCACAGGCCTGCGGCCGCCGCAAAGCGCTCGCCGTATTCCGGATCCGCCAGGTAGCAGTGCACCGCATGGCGATACTTGATATTCGCCGTCGCCGGTGCTATATCATCAGCCGTATTCTGGATCAGGAGCTGTTTTTTGTCCTCTTCCAGGATGCGCCACAGGTTGCCGCCGGCACGGAAGTTGTCGTCCGTCGGGTCGTCCTTCGGATCGTAGCGATACATCGCCCCGTCAAGGTCCAGCGGCGGTTCAGAAACTTCGGGCTGCGCCGTCCAGTAGCCGTAGCTATTCGGCGAATAGGCCGGCGCGGCTCCGTAGTTGCCGTCCACCCGCATCGCACCGTCGCGATGGTATTCGTTGACCTGTACTTTGGCCTGATTGACGGGGATGTGGTTGTGGTTGACGCCCAGGCGGTAGCGCTGCGCGTCGCCGTAGGAGAACAGGCGGCCCTGCAGGAAGCGGTCGGGGCTGAATCCGATGCCCGGTACGACGTGTGCCGGTGTAAACGCAGCCTGCTCGACTTCTGCAAAGAAGTTTTCCGGATTCCGGTTCAGCTCGAATACGCCGACCTCGATGAGCGGATACTCGCCGTGACGCCAGATCTTCGTGATGTCGAACGGGTTTTCGTAGTGGGTTTTGGCCTGCTCTTCGGTCATCACCTGGATGTACATGGTCCACTTGGGAAAATCGCCCCGGGCGATGGCGTCGAAGAGATCCTTACCGTGGTATTCGCGGTCCATGCCGTTGATTTTGGCGGCTTCTTCGTTGGTTAGATTCCTAATGCCCTGCTGAGTCTTAAAGTGGAATTTGCACCACACGCGCTCGTTTTGAGCGTTGTACAGCGAGAATGTGTGCTCGCCGAAGAAGTGCATGTGGCGGAACGAAGCCGGGATGCCCCGATCGCTCATCACGATGGTCCGCTGGTGGAAGCTCTCCGGCAGAAGCGTCCAGTAGTCCCAGTTATTTTGAGCGGATCTTCTCCCTGTGTGCGGGTCGCGCTTAACCGCCCGGTTCAGGTCGGAGAAATTGTGCACGTCGCGGATGAAGAACGTCGGCGTGTTGTTGCCCACGAGGTCCCAGTTGCCTTCTTCTGTGTAGAACTTGACGGCTACGCCGCGGATGTCCCGCTCGCAGTCGGCAGCACCGCGCTCGCCGGCTACGGTCGAGAAGCGGGTAAAGGCCTCGGTCACGGCTCCCGGCTGCAGCACTTTGGCTTTCGTGTACTGGGAGATATCGTGCGTGACGGTGAGCTTGCCGTAGGCACCCCATCCCTTGGCGTGCATGCGCCGCTCGGGGATGACTTCGCGATTGAAGTGGGCCATTTTCTCCATCAGCCACACGTCCTGCATCACGACGGGTCCTCTGGGACCTGCCGTAATCGCATTTTCGTTGTCGGCCACCGGTGCGCCGACTTCATTTGTGAGTTTCTTGTAGTCGTCCATGGAAATGCTCCTTTCTTTTGACGGGTATGAACGGAAGTAGCTTATGATCGTCAGAGATAGCGGTTCGCGGATACTTGTGTGCTCTGTTTGTGACGCTCACAGCGACAGACACATCGCAAGCATCCACAGGTAGGTGCAGGTTTTCGGCAGCATCAGCATGCCGACTTTCGGATGCCGGTCCGCCCAGACAACGACGGGTAGATAAAATGCGAAGCTGAGGAGGATGGCAAACCACATGAAGCCAAAGCCCGGTACGAGGCTTCGAAAAACAAAGAACAGGCCGGAGACCGCCAGACCGAGAAGGAAGAAGGGTATGTTGCGCCACAGGTTCCACGAGCCCGGAGGATCCGGATCGGTCCACCGATTTTGGGGAAACAGGCAGAGAATGATGCGCACGGCCGCCAGCGCATAGACGATGCGCGTTGCGGCAGCGGTGCTCAGTGCGAAAACATCTTCCGGTGCGTACAGCAGCAACCCGATGCGCCAGAGGAGCAGGTAGAACACGGTCATGGTGATCGAGGTGATCTGCTTTCCGCGCCCGAGAGCGGTCGCCCACGGCGACGCATCTGCACCGCGCAGGATGACTGCGATTCTGGGCACCAGGTGGAACGCGTCGCCGCCTGCGAGGACGAGCGCCATGACGCCCGAAAGCGTGCGTGCACTGTCGCCTTTCGCGCCGGCAAGCAGCAGGATACCGACCACCGATGCCGATGCCAGATAGCCGACGTCAAAGATGGCTTCCATGTTGCCGAACAGGCGTTTTTTTGAATTTTCCGGATGGTCCGGATAGATTGGTCGGATCATTTCTCTGCGTTCCAGACGTGCGCTGCATATTGTGCGAGACAGTAGGTCGGTCCTTAATGAGACTTAGTATCGATAGTATAGCACGGAAAACAGAAAATACAACACGAATTGTTTCGGATGTGATTAGAGACGGATCAATTGATTTGCCAGCGATTGGAAGTCGACGCTGTTCGCCGCGACGATGCGGCTTTTCCAGCGATTGGGGAGGGCGGATGCGCCGGAAAATGCCCCGCAGATGTTGCCGCAGATGGAACCGTTTGTGTCGGCATCGTCCCCTCCGTTGACGGCGGCGAGGATGCCGTCCGCTGCGGCTCCGCGGATTGCGTAGAATACGCCCAGGGAAAAAGGAATGGATTCGTTGGCCTGCATGCCTGCACCCAGATAGCCCACAAGTTCGTCGAGTATGCCGCTCATGTCCTGCGATCGATTGCGGTCAACGATCTCTTTTGCGAGCAGAATCCGCTTCGATACGCTGGCCGCGGGGATGTCGTGCCCGGTGCTCTCCCCGTACACGGCTCCCTCGTAGGCAAGCTGCATCACCGCTTCGGGTGTCGATCCGCCTCGAACGCCGGCTGCGACAGCGGCGGCGACGGCGCAGGCCGCAGCGACGCACGGGCGGCTGCCGTGGCTGGGAAGAGATGACTCTGCAGCCGCCTGCAGGCACTGCCGCATGTCGTCGTAATATTTGATGCCGACCGGAGCTACGCGCATGGCGCTTCCGTTCGTCGTGCTTTCTTTCGATGTTTCCGCCGGATCGCGGTGTTCGACGATGGCCGTAAGAAACCGCCGGGTCGAGGGGCCGATGACCGTCGTCTCGAGCATGTTTTGCTCTACCGCCCACCGGCGCATCTGCTCGATGAACACGTCGCGATCGAAGCGCCCGTTGTCGATGAGCACGCGCGCAACGATGAGACCTTCCATGGTATCGTCGGTGATTTCTCCGGCCTTCAGGTCGGCGTGCCACGTCTGGGCATCCGTATCCGGATCGAGGAAGTCGTCGATGTAGCCGTAGACTTCTTTGATCCGATCTCTGGTAAAGAACGAGGCGGGCATACCCATCGCATCTCCGATGGCTCCGCCGATCAGGGCGCCGTACGCCCGGTCCTGCACATCCGGTGTTGCGTTCTTTTCGTCGATCTGTCTGGTCATGGCGCCCTCCAAAATCCGTGCGGTCCCTTGATGCCGATGACGATTCCTGCGCAGCGCGCACCCAGCTCGGCAGCTTCTTCTATATCCAGTCCTGTAACGAGTCCGTAGAAGAACGCGGCGTCAAAACTGTCGCCGGCGCCGGTGGTGTCCACGAC
>DUTT01000027.1 GCA_012841925.1 Clostridiales bacterium
GCGCCTCCGGACTGCTTCTTGTGGCGGCCCTGGACATCGGATGTTCCCTTGATCGTCTCCCGGTACGCAACTCTCTGGGGCACCGTTACAACGTCGACGCCGTAGCGTTCTTTGAGCTTGCCGAGGATGATGTTCATCTGGATGTCGCCCTGTCCGCCGAGGAGCAGCTGATTCGTCTCTGCATTGCGCTCCAGCGCAAACGATGGATCTTCTTCCATGAGCCTTCTCAAGCCGGTTCCGACCTTCTCTTCGTCGCCCTTGGCCTTGGGTTCCACCGCGATGAAGTGCGTCGGTTGGGGGAATTCCACTTCGGGGTAAACTACGATGTTCGCTTTGTCGCACAGCGTGTCCCCGGTCTGCGTAAACTGAAGCTTCGCGATCGCTGCGATGTCGCCGTATCCGAGTTCCGGACACTCCTCCTGGTTTTTGCCGCGCAGGAAGAACATGGCGCTCAGCTTTTCGGATTTCTCGGCTTTGGCGTTGTAGATTTCCTGGCCGTGTACGAGCTTGCCCGAAATGACTTTGACGAGCGAAATCTTTCCGAGGAACGGATCGGCGATCGTCTTAAACACGAGAGCGGACGGGGAACCGTCTCCGAGCTTGACTTCGATCTCTTCGCCCTTGCCGTCCGTGGCCGGGTAGAGGGGATGGTCCTCAGGTCTCGGTCCGAATGCGATCAGCGCATCGAGGATGTCCGTGATCCCTTCGCCCTTATAGGAGCTGCACACCATGACGGGTGCGATGGAAAGCGACAGGATACCGGCCCGCACGCCTTTTGCGAACTCTTCGTCCGTAAACGCCTGTCCGTCGAAATACTTCTCCATCAGCTCTTCGTCGGTCTCGGCGACGGCTTCCGAAAGCGCATCGCGGTCCGAAAGCAGCATGACCGACAGGCCGAATTTTTCTTTGAGCGCCTCGATGACCGCATCGACGTCCACGTTTTCCTTATCCGTCTTGTTGATGATAAAGAACCGCGGCATGTCGAACTGATTGCAGGAATTCCAGGCTTTTTCCGTGCCGACCTGGATGCCGGAAGACGCGTCTACGAAAATCGCCGCCGACTCCACCGCTCTCATGGCCGAGTTGACATCGCCGACAAAGTCGAAAAATCCCGGCGTATCGATAAAGTTGAGTTTTGTCTTGTTGTGTTCGACCGGCACGATCGACGCGTTGATGGAATATCCCTTTTCGATCTCCATCTTGTCGAAGTCGCTGACCGTGTTGCCGTCCTCGACCCGGCCGAGCCGGCTGATGACTCCCTTGGCTAAAAGCGCCGCTTCGAGAAACGTGGTCTTTCCGCTGCCGCCGTGTCCTACAAGCGCGATGTTTCTGATGTTCTCACTTGTATATCCCTTCATATTATACGCATCCTCCTACCGTTCGTACTGATTGACAACAGATAAAGTATATCACACGGGCTTTGGCCCGGTAAAGTTAAAATTCCGCCGATCTCGGCGTTCTGGGGAACGGGATCACGTCCCGGATGTTGGAAACGCCCGTCAGGTACATCAGCATGCGCTCAAATCCGAGCCCGAACCCCGAGTGTTTTACGCCGCCGTACTTGCGCAGCTCGAGATACCACCAGTACGTGTCCAGATCCAGGTCGTTGATCTTGATTTTCTCCAGGAGCACATCGTGGCGCTCTTCCCGCTGGCTGCCGCCGACGATTTCTCCGATGCCGGGCACGAGCAGGTCGCAGGCCGCCACCGTTTTGCCGTCCTCGTTGAGGCGCATGTAAAACGCTTTGATCTCGCTTGGATAGTCCGTCACGAACACCGGCTTTTGGAACACTTCCTCCGTAATGTAGCGCTCGTGTTCGGACTGCAGGTCGATACCCCAGCGATCGACGGGATACTCGAACGTCTTCCCCGACTTCTGCAGCAGGTCGATGGCCTCGGTGTAGGTGATGTGCGCAAAGTCCGATTCGACGATGTGGTTCAGGCGCGCCAGCAGACCCGGCTGCACGAACTCGTCGAAAAACGCCATCTCTTCGGGCGCGTGCTCGAGCACGTAGGCGATGATGTACTTGACCATGTCCTCGATGAGGTGCATGTTGTCCGAAAGGTCTGCAAATGCGATTTCCGGTTCGATCATCCAAAACTCGGACGCGTGACGGGCCGTGTTGGAGTTCTCGGCGCGGAATGTCGGTCCGAACGTATACGTGTTTTTAAAGGCGAGCGCAAACACTTCGGCTTCCAGCTGACCGCTCACGGTCAGGTTGGCGGGCTTTCCGAAGAAATCCTTGTCGAAATCCACCGTGCCGTCTTCTTTTTTAGGTACGTTTTCCAGATTGAGCGTCGTAATCTGGAACATGTCGCCCGCCCCTTCGGCGTCGCTGCCGGTGATGATGGGCGGGTGCGCGTACACGAAGTGACGCTCCTGGAAGAAGCGGTGCACGGCGTACGCAGCGACAGACCGCACGCGGAACACAGCGCTGAACAAGTTTGTCCGCGGCCTAAGATGACCCTGCTCCCGCAGGAACTCCAAGCTGTGCCTCTTTTTCTGCAGCGGATAATCCGGATGGGACGGCGCTTCCATGGAAACAGACACAGCCTTGATCTCAAACGGCTGTCTGGCGTCCGGCGTCAGGACGAGCCGGCCGGTCACGACGAGGGCGGTGGCGATGGGATAGTGGGATACTTCTGCGAAGTTTTCCAGCACATCCGCTTCGTATACGATCTGCACGGACTTGAAGAACGTCCCGTCGTTGAGCTCGATAAAGCCGAACTTGTTGGAGCCGCGGTTCGTCCGGATCCAGCCGGCGACCGTCACGTCCTGGTCGGCATACTGCGCTGTGGATCGGTACAGCGATCGAATATCTGTGTGTTTCATATCCTAACCTTTCGGGTGGGTGCTACAGCGGCTTCATCGTGGGGAACAGGATCACATCCCGGATGCTCGGCGCATCGGTGACGAGCATGATAACCCGGTCGATGCCGATGCCCAGTCCGCCTGTCGGAGGCAGCCCCACTTCGAGCGCGTAGACAAAGTCCTCGTCCATGGGATGCGCTTCATCGTCTTCGCCCGCATCCAGCTGCGCCTGCTGTTCGCGGAACCGCTCGAGCTGATCGATGGGGTCGTTGAGCTCGGAAAACGCATTGGCGATCTCCCAGCCGTTGATGTACGCTTCGAACCGCCGCGTAATCCGGGGGTCTTCCGGGTCGCGCTTCGAGAGCGGCGATATCTCGGTCGGGTGACCCGTCACGAAAATCGGCCCGTCTAAAAAGCCCGGCTTGTCCTCGCAGAACATCTCGAACATCTCCGCCAGGATCTTGCCGCGCGAAAGATCTCCCACGTCGTCTGCATCCATGCCGGCTCTGATCGCCGCCTGGCGCGCCTGCTCGTCCGTTTCGATATCGGCAAAGTCCACGCCCGTCACCTGCCGCACCGCTTCGCCCATGTCGATGACGGCCCACGGAGGTGTCAGATCGAACTCCTTGCCCTGGTAGGTGATCTTCGTGCTGCCGGTCGCGGCCAGCGCTGCGCGGGATACGACCTGTTCCGTTACATCCATCACCGCTTCCATGTCCGCGTAGGCCATGTAGCACTCCATGCTCGTAAATTCGGGGTTGTGATTGCGGTCCATGCCTTCGTTCCGGAACATCTTTCCGATCTCGTACACCCGGTCCAGTCCGCCGACGATGAGCCTCTTTAAGTACAGCTCGTTCGAAATCCGGAGCTTCATCTCCAGGTCGAGCGTGTGGTGGTGCGTCGAAAACGGGCGGGCGTTCGCGCCGCCTGCGATGACGGTCAGAATCGGCGTATCCACTTCGAGATAGCCGTAGTCGTCCTCGAGAACTTTCCGGATTTCCCGGATGATCATCGTGCGCTTGCGAAACGTATCACGGACGTCGGGGTTGACGATGAGATCCACGTAGCGCTGACGGTAGCGCTGCTCCTGGTCTTTAAGGCCGCTCCACTTATCCGGCAGCGGCGTCAGCGATTTTGTGAGCAGACGCAGCGTGTCGACGCGGATGGAAATTTCGCCGTGGCGCGTGCGGAACACTTCTCCCTTGACGCCCACGATGTCCCCCAGGTCGTACGTCAGGAAGATGTCGTATTCGTCCGACCCCAGCGCATCCTGCTTTACGTAGCACTGAATCCGGTCCTGCCGGTCCTGGATATCGATAAACGCGGCCTTGCCCATCTGCCGTTTGGCCATGATGCGCCCGGCCACGGACACCTGTTTTCCCTCCATGTGCTCGAAGTTCTCTTTGATGTCGCGGCTCCAGGCATCCACGTCCCAGGTTTCGACGAGGTACGGGTTGCGGCCCATCGCCTGCAGCGCCGCCAGTTTTTCCCGGCGGATCAGGCGCTGTTCGTTCAGGTCCTGCACCGTCTCCTGCTCGTCGGGAAGCGCTCCCTGCCCGTTGCGATCGTTATCCACATTCATTGCTTCGTCCTTTCAGGTACTCCTGCTATGCCTTCCGAATATTCAACACTTCGAGCGAAAGCGTGCCCAACTCGGTCTGAATGTCCACGACGTCCCCGGCCGCTTTGCCCAGAAGTCCTTTGCCGACGGGTGACGCATTGGAGATCCTTCCGTTAAACGGATCGGCTTCCGTTGCGCCGACAATCACGTATTCGAACTGGTCCGCCGTCTTGCGGTCTTTGACCAGCACACGCAGTCCGAGATTGACGTGCTCGCCGGTCAGGTCCTCTTCGTTGATGACCTTGCCTTTTCGCATCATGGTCTCGAGCTTAACGATGCGGTCTTCGAGCTCCGCCTGCTCGTTTTTCGCCGAGTCGTACTCCGCATTCTCCGAGATATCGCCGTAGGAGATCGCCTCCTTGATGCGCTCCGCGACTTCTCTTCTTCTGACGGATACGAGGTGCTCGTGCTCTTTGACGATGTTGTCGTACCCTTCCTGCGTCAATAAAATTTGATCACTATCCATTGTGCTACCCTCTCTTTGAAATAACTGTTATGACTCCGGACTTCCGGCCGTCTGGCCCAGTCCGTTGATAATATCGTACAGCTGTTCGGTCGTCGTCGCGCTGTTGGCTTCCCGGCGCACCTGCGCCGCCTTCGGCAGACCTTTGACGTACCATCCCACGTGCTTGCGCATTTCGCGGACCGCAACCGACTCGCCGCGTGCGGCAACAGCCCATTCGAGATGCCGCAGGATCGCATGCCGGATTTCGTCGACTTCCGGCCGGGGCGGCACCGGGCGTCCGGCCCGGAGTTCGCGTATCTCCCGGAAGATCCAGGGATTACCCAGCGCACCGCGCGCAATCATCACGGCATCGCAGCCGGTTTCCTCGATCATCTGCATCGCATCCATTGCCGTAAACACGTCCCCGTTGCCGATGACCGGAATGCGCACCGCTTTTTTTATGTCTGCAATCCGGCGCCGGTCGGCCTTTCCCGAATAATACTGCTCCCTCGTGCGCCCGTGCACCGCGAGGGCCCGACATCCGGCGTCTTCCATCGCCTGTGCAAACGCACACGCATCGAACGGTTCGCCGGAAAACCCGATCCGCATCTTGACCGTAACCGGTTTGTCCGTGTTCGCCACAGCGGCCCGGACGCAGGCCTGCGCCAGCGCAGGCTGCAGGAGCAGCGCCGCCCCTTCGCCGTTTTTAACCACTTTAGGGACCGGGCACCCCATGTTGAGGTCCAGAAGAACGGCGGGACGATCCTGCAGTCTCTTCGCCGCCAGCCCCACGAGTTCGGGCTCGGATCCGAAAATCTGGATGCCTACAGGTCCTTCTTCCGGCGCAATCGCGAGCAGCGTCTCCGTGTTCCTGTTGTCGTAGTACATGCCCTTGACGCTGACCATCTCCGTGTAGGAAAGGCCGGCGCCCTGTTCGCGGCACAGCCTGCGGAACGGTCCGTCCGTGATGCCCGCAAGCGGGGCGAGGACAAACGGAAAATCCAAGTCGAACCCGTCGATGCTACAGGCTGTCGGACGGGTTGTCATCGGCTTTCCTCGCTGCCTTCAGGTGGCGGTTCTTTTCGTAAATCAGCTCGAGACCCGTCAGCGAAAGCAGCTTGTCGACGTGATCGATGCAGTCGACGCCCGAATCGATCAGCGTAGCCAGTCCGCCGGTGGCCACGACCGTAATCGGCCGTTCGGTATTCGTATATTCGACGACTTCCTGCTTCATCTTCCGGATGATGTACTCCACCAGCCCCATGTTGCCGTACACGACGCCGGCCTGAATGCCTTCGCTCGTGTTGCGACACAGCACGTGGCCGGGCGCTTCGAGGTCGACCCGGGGAAGCTTCGCCGTCTTTTCGAACAGCGCGTCGGCCGAAATCTTGATGCCGGGCGCGATGAGTCCGCCTAAATATTCGGACTTTTCCGACACGGCGCAAAACGTCGTCGCCGTCCCGAAGTCCACGATGATGAGCGGAGCGGGATATTTGTGCAGCGCCGCCACGGCGTTGACGATCCGGTCGGCACCGAGCAGCTTCGGGTTGTCGTACTTGACGATGAGGCCGGTTTTAATGCCGGGGCCTACGACGATCGCCCTCGTCCGGAAGTACTTCTGCGCCAGGTGCTGCAGCGTGTAAGTGATGGGCGGAACGACCGTGGAGATGATCACTTCTTCGACGTCGTGCGTCGACAGCCCTTCGTACTCGAAGAGCTGATTGATGATCATGCCGTACTCGTCGGCGCTCTTGCTCTTGTTGGTCTCCATGCGCCAGCTCTGCAAAAGCTCCCTTTCCCGATACACACCGAGCACGATATTCGTGTTGCCTACGTCGAATGCCAGTAACATCGCAGCCTCCCCCGCGCTTAAAATGAACGGACTTCCTTTTCGATCCGGCCGACGGCCAGCGCCATCATCAGACCCGGAACGATCGTGTTCCCCGTGATGTCCACGCCGAGAATATCCCGGATCCGCTTGAGCCGGTACTGGACGGTGTTCGCGTGGATGTCCATGAGCCTGGCCGTTTTGGCGGTGGAGAGGCCCGCATCTAAAACGAACGTCTCCAGCGTGTCCATCAGTGGTTTAATCTTCGGTTCTTTCGTATTTTTAAACGGTTTGATCAGATCCAGATAATTCCGCTTGACCGAGCCGCTCTTGATGCAGATGTCGACGCAGTTGCTCGCAAGCGCCAGTTCGTACTTCGAAAACGAGTGCTTGTGCGGAAAGATGAGCTGGACGAACGCTTCGGTCTCGTTGATGATCTGAAACGCGTTGCACATGCCCTCCACGCCCTCGAGCCCCGATACGTGGAACGTCTTGCTGGCGCCGGCTTCGGCCATCTGGCGCGCGAGTCCCTTCCACTCCGGTTCGCCGTATTCCTTCGCGTCCGGCGAGTCCAGGAGAATCCCGGCAATTTCGCTGCCTTCCGTGATCTTGAGCGTGCGGATGCCGAACTCCTTTTCGAACGAGGCCAGGTGCTTAAAGCCCTCTTCCTTCTGAACGCCCGGAACGTAAAAAATCCCCTTGCACATGTCGCCCGTCAGGTCCAGTTCCTGCATCAGCGCATACGCAAGGCTGCGGTTTCCGCGCCGGAGCGCCCGGATGAACTCGGCCGTAAGGTCGCGCTCGGGCGTATAGTTCCACATGCCCATGGCAAGCTCTATGATCTCCGCAAGCTTGACGATTTCATCCTGCGTGTAGTTCATGTCGTTGTCGACGAGCATCAGGTAATACTTGACGCCGCCGATGACGAGCGGACCCCAGTAGGTCGACAGACCCTTGAGCTCCAGCTTCGTGTTGTTCGAGCGCTTGTCGATGTCCTGCTCGATGCCCATGCGCACGACGTCTTCGATGGAGACCGTGTGCCGCGTCTCCACGGAGAACACCGTGTTAAAGTCGCCGGAAAACAGCACGATCTGGAAATTGTTGTTGATGGCCGCTTCCCGGAGCGCCGCAAGAAAACTGCTGTGCTTCTCGAAGTTCAGCAGGTGATAAATGCTGTTGTTGATGAGACTGTTGGAAAAGGTCTCCGTCATGACTCGTCCTTATTCTCCTGCTTCGGGGAATCGCCGCCTGCCTGCGCTTCCTCGCTCAGCCCGGCCCGGTGTTCGGACAGATCCTTAAACACCATGCTCCCGTCGCTTTCCAGCACGGCGATGCGCTTGCCTTTTTCCATGTGGCGGCGCAGCTCTTCCTCGGCGCTTTTGCGGTCGGCCTCTTCGGCCGCGGCCCGCTTCTCCGCCTCGCGGCGATTGAATTCCTCTTTTTCCTTCGCCTGTTCCAGACTCTCTTCTTTGATCTCTTCCAGAGACTTTTCGTCGTTAAACAGCTGTTCGAACTGCGTTCCGTCGATCGTCTCCAGCTCCAGGAGCGCTTCGGCTACGCGATGCAGCTCGTCGAGGTGTTCCGTCAGAAGCTGCTCCGTCTTTTCGAAGGCGGTCTCCATGACCAGCTTGATTTCCTTGTCGATCTCGGAAGCCAGGCTCTCCGAAAAGTTCTTGCGCGACGTAAAATCCCGCCCCAGGAACACTTCGTCGGCATCGCTGTAGTTGATCGGACCGATCTTCTCGCTCATGCCGTATTTTGTGATCATGTTCCTTGCAATCGTCGTCGCCCGCTCCAGGTCGTTGCTCGCCCCGGTGCTCACGTCTTTGAGTACGATTTTCTCCGCGGCGCGCCCGCCGAGCAGGTGCATGATCTGCGTCTCCATGTCCGTCTTGGTCATGTAGTATTTATCTTCTTTAGGAAGCGTCATCGTAAATCCGCCTGCCCGTCCGCGCGGCATGATCGTCACCTGGTGGACCGGATCGGCGTTGGGCAGCACCCGTGCGATGATCGCGTGACCGGCTTCGTGATAGGCGGTCAGCTTTTTTTCTGCGTCGCTGATGACGCGGCTCTTCTTCTTCGGGCCTGCGATGACGCGCGTGATCGCTTCTTCCAGATCGTCCATGTGGATGTGGCTTCCGTTGCGCCGGGCCGTGAGAAGCGCCGCTTCGTTCATCATGTTTTCGATGTCCGCCGGCGTAAAGCCCGGTGTCCGCCTGGCCAGTACCTTCATGTCGACCGCCGGATCCAGCGGTTTATTTCTCGAATGCACGCCGAAAATGGCTTCGCGCCCCTTGATGTCCGGAATGCCGATGGTCACTTCGCGGTCGAAGCGCCCCGGCCGCAGCAGTGCGGGATCCAGCACGTCGGGCCGGTTCGTGGCGGCGAGGATGATGATCCCCTCGTTGACGCCGAAGCCGTCCATCTCGACGAGGAGCTGGTTGAGCGTCTGCTCCCGCTCGTCGTTCCCTCCGCCGATGCCGGCACCGCGGCGCCGGCCGACGGCGTCGATTTCGTCGATGAACACGATGCAGGGCGAGTTCTTTTTAGCGTCGGCAAACAGGTCGCGCACCCGAGAGGCGCCGACCCCGACGAACATCTCGACAAAGTCGGATCCGCTGATGGAAAAGAACGGCACGCCGGCTTCGCCGGCGACCGCTTTTGCGATGTATGTTTTTCCGGTTCCCGGCGGGCCGACGAGCAGCACGCCCTTGGGAATACGGGCTCCAAGCTGGATATATTTTTTAGGGCTCCTGAGGAAATCGACAATCTCCTCGAGCTCGGCTTTTTCCTCGTCCAGACCGGCGACATCGGCAAAGGTGATCTTTTTCATGTCTCCGTCTTTGTGCATGTGCGCGCGGCTCTTGCCGAAGTTCATCACGTTCTTATTGCCGCCGCCGCCCGCACCGCCTGCGCCCATCACGTTGCTCCAGAAGAAGATCATAACGCCGATGAGCAATAGCGTCGGAAGCCAACTGAGCCACATGCCGGCCGACGAGGGTTTGACGCTCTGGACCGTGAGGCCATTCCCCGACTGCGGGATGATGTACGTGCGGCTGACGGTTTCCATATCGTACACGGTCGGCGCATAGGCGATGAACAGCGAACCGCTGCGAAGCTCTCCTTCGTAGCGCCTGGCTGATTCTGTAATTTTAATCGTGCGCACCTGCTCGTCTTCCAGATACGAAACGAGCTCGGAAAACTCGATGTTGTTGACCGTCTTTTGCGATGTAATGGCGGCATCCTGATAAAACCAGGCGATGACCAGCACGACGGCAAAAATCAGGAAATATATTCCGGCACCCCGTGCTCCGCTTCTCTTTCTATTCAATGGGCAGAATCCTCCGTCTTTCTATTTTTTAATGGTTCAAATAATCACACCTGATGGTACGTCCTTAGTCCAAGGACACGACATGTTACCATATTTCGTCTGTAATTTCAAGCAGCAGCAGCCACGCTGAGTCCGGCTCCGCCTTGTAGTTTTCGTTGACCGTTCCGCCGCAGATCCACAGCACTTCGTCGCCGATGCACACAAGCGGGATGCGGTCCCGCACTTCCCGGGGCACCTTGGCATCCACGAAGTGATCCTGAAGCTTTTTGCTCCCGGGTCCGCCCAGCGGATGGATCCGGTCTTTCGGCCGCCGGGTGCGGACGGTGAGTTCGCCGCCTGCCGCTTCGACCTTCGCAGCGTCCAACAAGGCCTGCCGGGGCGGAAGGGATCGCGGATCAGGGGCCTGCCCGGAGGGCATCCTCTCCCGGCGGAGCGTCCATCCGGTCTGTCCGCCGGGAGAGACCTCGCCGGCCGGCGGATGGAACAGGACGTCGCCGTACGAAAATTCCGCCCGGTAGCCGTCCGGAAACTCGATGAGCGTGCCGGTCCGCTCGTGTGCAAGCGCCGACCACAGGGCCGAAAGGTGGGTCGAGGCGATGTCCTGCACGAGCCCGATCCTGGAGAACAGGAGGCGGATCGCCCGCTTGCCGGCCGCCGGCCCGGCGAGACGGAGCGTTTTGGCGGGCAGCGCGAGGCTGACGCGCTCGCCGTCCTGCATGCGCCATACGACAGCTTTTGCGGCGATGCCGGATGCGATATCCTGCAGCGCGCTCTCGTCTTCGCGCGCGTGCTGCGCCAGGCGCACGAGACCTTCCGCGATGTTCGGATTGTACTGTTCTTCGAGCAGCGGGATCAGATCGAGCCGGAGCCGGTTGCGGGTGTAGTCTCGGCTCGCGTTGGTGGAGTCCCAGCGCGGGCGGAGTTCGCGCTCCCGGCAAAACGCTTCGATCAGCGTTCTCGGCGTGTCCAGAAGAGGACGGATGAGACCGTCGCTGCGGCGGTACTCCATCGCTGCGAGCCCCCGGATGCCCGTGCCGCGCAGGATGCGCAACAGCACCGTTTCGGCCTGGTCATCCCGGTTGTGCGCCAGAGCGACCCGCACATTCTTTGCACCCGCCGCCTTCAGGTTTTCTGCCTGCGCAAACAGCGCACCGTGCCGCGCCTGACGGCCGGCTTCTTCTTCCGAGATCTTTTCTTCCGCGGCTTTTGCCGGAACGTCGCATTCGACAACCTCGAGCGGAATGCCAAGGCCCGCACAGTGGTCGACGAGCCAAGATACGTCCTCTTCGGCCTGCCGGCCGCGCATGCGGTGATTGACGTGAACAGAGGAAAGAGAAAAGCCGAGCTCGTCCTGCAGGTCGCACAGAATGTGCAGCAGGCACAGGGAATCCGCGCCGCCGGACAGGCCCAGCACGACGCTGTCACCCGGGGCGATGAGACCGTGTTCCGATATGGTGTTTTGGACAGCGGTCAGGGCGTTCATAATCAGATCCGTTCAGCGGGCCGGCGGTCGATGCCGCCCGCTCCTTTACAGTTCGATATCGAAGAACCGGCATCCGTTTTGGCACGTCTGCCGGGCCACCTCTTCGTAGGGCAGGCCTTTGATTTCGGCCATTTTCCGCACCGTGTGCTCCACGTACGGAGGGATGTTCGTCTTTCCGCGAAACGGCACGGGCGTCAGATACGGCGCATCGGTTTCGGCCAAAAGATGCAGCAGGTCGACGGCCTCCACGACTTCGCGCGAGCGACGCGCGTTTGGATACGTAACCGGCCCCGCGATGCTGATCGTCGCTCCGAGCTTGACGTACTGCTCGGCCATTTCGGCGCTGCCCGAATAGCAGTGCAGCAGGACCCGCGCATCCTCCGACCCGTCCGGTCGCAGCGGAAACTGCGCTTTCCGCTCTGTGCCGAATGCACCGTTTTCGCGCAGGATGTCCATCACATCTGCGTGCGCCTCCCGGTCGTGGATGACGATAGGCATGCCGATCTCAATCGCCATCTGCACCTGCCGGGCGAACCAGTAGCGCTGGCTCTCCCTGTCCGAAAAATTGTGGTGGTAATCCAGACCGATTTCGCCGATGGCTTTCACTTTTGGCTTTTTCGCAAGCCCTTTGATGAGCAGCAGCTGCTCGTCGTCAAAATCTTTGGCTTCGTGGGGATGACAGCCTACGACAGCATAGCAAAAATCGTTCTGCTCCGCCGTGCGGACCGCATCCAAGGACGTCGCCAGGTCGGACCCCACGTCCATCACCACGACGAGGCCTGCGTCGCGAATTTTCCGATACAGCGACTGACGGTCCTTGTCGAACCGCCGGTCGCTGATGTGTGCATGGGAATCGAACAGCATCAACTGACGACCTCCCCGTCTCTGGCCTTCGTAAACGCAAACGTGTATTTGTCGCGGTCGTTGGCAAACAGCAGCATGCCGTTGGATTCGAGCCCCCGGAACTTACGCGGCTTGAGATTCGCCACGACGATGACTTCCTGCCCGACGCAGTCTTCGGGTTTGTAGCTGTCCGCTACGCCGGAGATGATCTGCCGGGTCTCGCGGCCCATGCGGACCTGGAACACGAGGAGCTTATCTGCGTTCGGGTGCTTTTCGGCAGAAACGATGACGCCGGTGCGCAGGTCGAGCTTCGCAAAATCCTCGAAGTCGATCGCCTCCTTGTACGGAATATCCGGGGGCAGGTCCTCTTTGGGCGCCCCGCCGGCTCCGCCCATCGCTTCCAGCGCCGCGATTTCCTCTTCGATGTCGAGGCGGGGGAAGATCGGATCGCCCCGGCGGACGGCCTGGCCGCCCATGAGGTCGAATGTCGCAGCATCGGCCCACTCGGGTTCGTCTTCGCCCAAGCCGAGTTGAACCCGGATTTCTTCGGCGGTCGTATGCATAAACGGATAGATGAGAATCGAGACGATGCGCAGCGACTCTGCCAGGTTGTGCAGCACGGTGTGCAGCCGCTCCTTCGAAGATTCCTCTTTATCCAGCACCCAGGGCGCCGTCTCATCGATGTATTTATTCGTCCGGCGAATCAGGGTCCAGATTTCCTCAAGCGCATGGTTGAAGCGGAAGTGCTCCATGTGGGCGGCAATTTTTTCGCCGCAGCCCACGGCCAGGTCGCGCAGCTCCCGGTCGGGTCCTTCCGCAACTCCGGCAGGCGGAACGATGCCGCCGTTGTACTTGTCGATCATCGCCGTGGTCCTGGACAGCAGGTTTCCAAGGTCGTTGGCCAGGTCGGAGTTGAAGCGGTTAAGCATCACTTCGTTCGTAAACAGACCGTCCTGCCCGAACGTATACTCGCGGAGCAGGAAGTATTTGAGCGCGTCGACGCCGTAGCGTTCGATCAGCTTGACGGGATCCACGATGTTGCCGCGCGACTTGGACATCTTGCCGCCTTCGAGCAGGATCCATCCGTGCCCGAGCACGTGCTTCGGCAGCGGTGCGTCGATCGACATGAGCATCGCCGGCCAGATGATCGAGTGGAAGCGGACGATTTCCTTGCCGACGAGGTGCACGTTGCACGGCCAGTAGCGTTCGTATTTTTCCATGCTTTCGCCCGGCAACTCTGGAAAACCCAGAGCGGTGACGTAGTTGGACAGCGCATCGAGCCACACGTAGATGACGTGCTTTTCGTCGAGCGGCACCGGAATTCCCCAGTCGAAGCTGCTCCTGGAAATACACAGGTCTTCGAGCCCCTGGTCGATAAAGGCCAGCATCTCGTTGACGCGGCTCTCCGGCTGTAGAAAATCTGTCGTCTTAAACAGCTCGACGAGTCGATCTGCATAGTTCGAAAGCCGGAAGAAATACGCCTCTTCCTTTGTTTTCTCCACGGCTCGCCCGCAGTCGGGACACAGGCCTTCGGCAAGCTGGTTTTCCGTCCAGAACGACTCGCAGGGCGTGCAGTACCAGCCGACGTATTCGGATTTGTAAATGTCACCCTTCTCGTGCATCTTCAGGAAAATCTCCTGCACGCGCTTCTCGTGCCTCGGCTCCGTCGTGCGGATAAAGTCGTCGTAGGAGATCTCCATCGTCTCCCACAGCTCCAGAATGCCTTCGACGATCGCATCGACGTATTCCTTTGGCTTCTGCCCCCGCGCCTCGGCCAGCTTCTGAATCTTCTGACCGTGCTCGTCGGTTCCCGTCAGGAACATGACGTCGTACCCCGCCAGGCGCTTAAATCGCGCCATGGCATCGGCCATCACCGTGCAATACGTGTGACCGATGTGGAGGTTGTCGCTGGGGTAGTAAATGGGCGTGGTGATGTAAAACGTTTCTCTCTTATCCATGATGTTCTCCTTCTGCCGCTCCGAATGAGGACCGGCTATAGAATGATGTTATGGGGATCCCTGAGCCCTTCGAGGATGGCAAAGCGGTCCCGATAGCGTACGTTCAAAATGGCGGCGGGGTGGATCCTGATGTGCCACAGATCTGAAAGATCGGCGTCGAACAGATAGGCCAGCGCGCCGCGGATGGCCATGGAATGCGAGACGATGACAATCGGTCCCTCATGTACCTCCTCTTTCGCTTTCGCCTCTTCCTTCCGGATCAGCTCTTTAAGAAAATCTCCCACCCGCTCCTTTACTTCGGAAAACAGCTCGCTGCCGGGCGCCTTGTAGTTGCCGAAATCGTCCAGAAACGGCCGCAGATGCTCCGGATGGGCTTTCTCGGCATCCGCCACGCTCATCTGCTCGAAGATGCCTACGCCCATCTCTTTGATTCGTTCATCGGTGACGACCGGCAGCCCGTGCGTACAGGCGATGGCGTCCGCCAGCGTTTTCGTCCGCTCGAGCGGACTGGAGTACACGGCACGCACCGGCTCGGAGGCCAGCTGGTCCGCGACCCAGGGCACGCTCTTCGTCCCTTTTTCCGTGTAGGGCGAGTGCGTGTGACCGTACATAATTCTGTATACCAGCGCTTCCGTTTCCGGGTGGCGCACAAATATCAACTTCAATCGATGATCCTTTCTCTCTTATCCGGCAGGGGAACCTGCGCTAAAATGATAGCGGTAAACACCACCATGCAGCCGATGACTTCGCGCGGGGTCATGATCTCCTGCAGCACGAGCCAGCCGCCGAGCACGCCGAACACCGCTTCGAGGCTCAGGATGAGCGAGGCGACGGTCGGGTCGGTAAACTGCTGACCGATCATCTGGAGCGTGTAGCCGGCTCCGCCGGAAATAAAACCTGTGTATATAATCGGGATGGCCGCCGCCGTCAGCATGGCCAGCGTCGGCTGCTCGAACAAAAACGAAGCGATGCCGGAGAGGACCGCACAGGTCGCAAACTGGTACATGGACAGCCGCAGCGGATCCGATATCAGCACGAAGTGATCGCAGCTCAGGATGTGCAGCGCATAGAACACCGCGCAGATCAGGACGAGCGCGTCTCCCTTGCCCAGCGTCAGCTTCTCGTCAATCGACAGGAAGTACATGCCGACCGTCGCCAGCACGACCGCAAGTCCCACGAGCCACGTCGTGCGGTGTTTCAGAAACATCCCGCCGATCACAGGGACGAACACGATGTACAGCGCCGTGATAAATCCGGTTTTCCCCGCCGTCGTGTACACGATGCCCATCTGCTGAAACGACATCCCCAGCGTCAGGAACACACCGCAGATGACGCCGCCCCGCAGCGTGTTTTTGCGGAGGGCTTCCTGCTGTTCAGGAGATTGCGCCTCGCCGGGACCCTTTTTTTCCTTTCGGGCTTCTGTCACTTTTACGATGACCCAGAGGCCGAACGTCGCAAGCACCATGCGCGACGAGCCGAAAAAAAGCGGGCTGATGTAGTCCGTGCTGACGCGCTGAAAAATAAACGACGTACCCCAGATCAACGCCGTAAGCAGCAACAGTGAATTACCTACTATTTTCTTTTTGTCCATGTAACTCTCCCTTTTACAATTGTTTTATTATATACTAATGGGAAGAAAATAACCAGTTCTATTTCCCGTAACAGGAGAGGATTATGATCCACCGGTTCGCTGAAGTCACCTCGACGCAGGACATTTTAAAAGAACTCTACCGTGACGGAAGCGCCGCCGAAGGCGACGCCGTCCTCGCCGAATCGCAGACGAGCGGACGCGGCCGCTACGGCCGTCACTTCCATTCGCCGCAGGGAAGCGGCATCTATGTAAGCGCCCTTTTGCCGTACCGCGATGCAGAGCACCTGACCGTGCGCGCGGCCGCTGCGGTGCTGCGCGTCCTCGAAGAAATCGCAGGCACAAAAGCCTGCGTGGAATGGGTGAACGACGTCCTGATCGACGGTCGAAAAGTCGCAGGCATCCTGGCCGAAGCTGTGACGGACCGAAATGGAAAACCCGACGCCGTCGTGCTCGGTGTCGGGCTCAATGTGGCGGAACCGGAGAGCGGATACCCGGAAGGTATCCGCCAACGGGCAACTGCCCTGCTGTCGTCTGAAAAGCGCCAGGCCTTGTCGGACGATGAATTTGCGGCATTCAAAGCCCGCCTCACCGATATGCTGTTGCAGCACCTTTCTGCGATCGCCGATCCGTCACACGCCGCCGAGGACCTGGCGCTGTACCGGGAACGGCTGGTCAACCCCGAAGACGTGCCCGAAAACACACCCGGCCTCTCTACAGCCCCAGGAGCTCCAGCATTCGCTTCGCCGGATCGATGACGGGAACGGCGATGTCGTCCCGCACATAGTCGTAAATATACGGGAAGTGCGTGCAGCCTAAAATCAGCGTATCGGCGCCCATCCTGGTGAAGGTACCCAGAAAATTCCCCATGTCCAAATCCCGCACAATCTGTTCCGGCGGGAGCAGGTACTCAATCTGATAGACCAGCGACTGCAGCGCAGCTCCGGAGAAAAGACAGTCGGGGTTGCGCGCTTTTATAATGCGCTCGATCCCGGCCAGGCACTGCGCATTGGCGGCGATGGCGAAGATGTGTTCGAATTTCTCCGCACACTCCTCGTATACGTCCAGCGGCGTTACGACCGGGACCGGCAGCTGCGCCCGGATCCAGTCCAAATCGACGGCTGTGGACAGCGAATTGCAGTAAATGTAGATGGCTTCGGCGCCGTCGTCGACCATATCCTGCGCAAGCGATGCGACCCGGCCGGCCAGCTCTTCCTGGCGGTGCAGCTGCATATCCAGCTGCTCGGTGGGGTCCTCGCTGCACGGCCGGCTGATCGCTTCGATGCCCTGGGATTTGACGTACTGAAGACCCAGCATCGTATCCGTGGTCGTTCCGGCAATCACTCCGAGTTTCATAGATTTCCTCCTTCCCAGCTTAAACGATGCACAAAGGGACGCTGTGCAGCGTCCCTTTGATAGTGCGTGTCGTGTTTAGTTTTCGTTCTTGTCTGCATCCAGCCCCGGATACTTCGGGGTCTGCCTGTACGATGTGTGCAGCAGCTCGTGCGCCCGGTGGCTTCCCGGCTCGCCGAGATATGTATCGTACAGCTTTTTGATGAGCGGTACTTCGTGGCTCTTGCGCATCTTCATGAGCGCGTCGGCTGTGTACAGCGCATTTGCGCGCAGTGCCGATACGTCCACAAAGTTCCGGACGCTTCCCGGCTGGATCGGCTGGCCTCCGCCGTTGATGCAGCCGCCCGGGCAGCCCATGATCTCGACGAAGTGGTAGTCCGCTTCGCCGGCTTTGATCTTATCCAGCAGCCTGGCCGCATTCTGCGTGCCGCTTGCAACGGCTACCTTGACCGTCGTTCCGGCGACATCGTAGCTCGCTTCCTTGATTCCTTCCAGACCGCGCACATCGACGAAGTCCAGCTTGGGCAGCGTCTCTTCGGTGAGGATTTCCACCACCGTCCGCAGCGCCGCTTCCATGACGCCGCCGGATGCGCCGAATATGACGGCCGCACCGGAGAACTCGCCGAAGTCCGGATCGTACTCTTCCTCGGGCAGCGAAGCCCAGTCCAGACCGGCTTTGCGGATCATCTTGGCCAGCTCGCGGGTCGTGATCGTTTCGTCCATGTCCCACAGGCCGTTGACCGAGGACTGATCCTCCCGGCGGATTTCGTACTTCTTCGCGGTGCAGGGCATGACCGTAACGACGAAGATGTCTTCCGGCTTGATGCCCATTTTTTCTGCATAGTAGCTCTTCATCATGGCGCCGAACATCTGCTGCGGGCTCTTGCACGAGGAGAGGTTCGGGATGAATTCCGGATAGTATTGTTCGCAGAAGCGAATCCATCCGGGCGAGCAGGAGGTGATGAGAGGCAGGACGCCGCCGTTCTGCAGGCGCTGGATGAACTCCGTCCCCTCTTCGAGAATCGTAAGGTCTGCGCTCACGTCGACGTCGAACACACCGTCGAAGCCGAGCCTGCGCAGGGCTGCAACCATCTTGCCCTGTGCGTTGGTACCGATAGGATCGCCGAATTCTTCGCCCAGCGTCGCGCGGACAGCCGGAGCGGTGCCGACGACGACGTGCTTCTTCGGATCCGCCAGAGCTTCCCACACGCTGGTCGCCGAATCGACTTCCGTGAGAGCGCCCGTCGGGCACACGTTGATGCACTGACCGCAGTTGATGCAGGCCATCTCGCCCAGGCCGCGGCCGAACGGCGACCCGATGTGCGTTGCAAATCCGCGGTCGTTCGGTCCGATGACCGCCGCGTGCTGCCACTCTTTGCAGACGGCGACGCAGCGACGGCACAGGATGCACTTCGAGTTATCCCGGATCAGATGCGGTGTGGACTGCTCGATGTCGGGTTCCATTTCTTTCGGTGTGCCAAAGCGCACTTCTTCCATACCGTATTCTTCGGCCAGCGCCTGCAGTTCGCAATTCTGACTGCGCACGCACGTGAGGCACTCCATCCGGTGATTCGACAGGATGAGCTCCAGCGTGCGCTTCCGAGCATCGTACGCTTTCTTGGAGTTCGTGTCGATCTCCATCCCTTCCGAGACGGGAAACACGCAGGCGGCCACAAGGCCTTTTTGCCCCTTGACTTCCGTCAGGCACATCCGGCACGCACCGATTTCGTTGATATCTTTTAAGTAGCACAGCGTGGGGATCCGGATTCCCGCCAGATGCGCAGCTTCCAAAACGGTCGCATCAGACGGACATTCGATCGGCATGCCGTTGACTTTTACAGTAACAGTACTCATTAATATTTCTCCTTCCGCCTATTCTACAATGATTGCGCCGAATTTGCATGCCGCGAGGCACGAACCGCACTTGATGCATACAGACGGATCGATGACGTGAGGTTCTCTGACCTTTCCGCTGATGGCATCCACCGGACAGATTCTGGCACAGGCTGTACAGCCGGTGCACTTATCTGTAATGATCTTGTATTCGACGAGGTCTTTGCACACGCCTGCCGGGCATTTCTTGTCCACGACGTGCGCTTCGTATTCGTCGCGGAAGTAGCGAAGGGTGGACAGCACCGGGTTGGGCGCCGTCTGGCCCAGAGCGCACAGCGAGTTTTCTTTAATGTGATTGCCCAGTTCTTCGAGCGTATCCAGATCTTCGAGCGTCGCTCTTCCCTGCGTAATCTTTTCAAGGATTTCGTACATCCGCTTCGTGCCGATGCGGCAGGGCGAACACTTTCCGCACGACTCATCCATCGTAAATTCGAGGAAGAATTTGGCGATGTCGACGATGCAGTTGTCTTCGTCCATGATGATGAGCCCGCCGGATCCGACGATGGAGCCGATGGCGGCCATGCTTTCGTAGTCGAGCGGCGTGTCGATGAGCGATGCGGGGATGCAGCCGCCGGACGGTCCACCCGTCTGGGCAGCCTTAAATTTCTTTCCGTTCGGGCAGCCGCCGCCGATCTCTTCGACGACTTCGCGCAGCGTCGTGCCCATGGGAATTTCCACGAGGCCCGTGTTCTTGATCTTGCCGCCGAGAGCGAATACTTTCGTTCCCTTGGACTTCTCGGTTCCCATGCAGCTGAACGCATCGGCGCCGTGGTTGATGATCCAGGGGATGTTGGCGAACGTCTCGACATTGTTGAGCACGGTCGGCTTGCCGAACAGGCCTTTGACCGCGGGGAACGGCGGACGCGGACGCGGCTCGCCCCGGTGTCCTTCGAGCGATGTCAGGAGCGCGGTTTCCTCGCCGCAGACAAACGCTCCGGCACCCAGCCGGATCTCCAGATCGAAGTCAAATCCCGACCCCATGATGTTCTTGCCGAGCAGCCCGTATTCCTTCGCCTGCTCGATTGCAATCCGAAGTCTGCGGACGGCAAGCGGATACTCCGCACGAATGTAGATGTATCCCTGATTCGCGCCGATGCAGTATCCTGCAATCGCCATGGCTTCGAGCACGGCGTGCGGGTCGCCTTCCAGAACGGAACGGTCCATAAACGCGCCGGGGTCGCCTTCGTCCGCGTTGCAGCAGACGTACTTGACCGGTCCCGGAGACGCCGCAGCGAACTTCCACTTCATCCCGGTCGGGAATCCTGCACCACCGCGGCCGCGCAGGCCGGAGGCGGAGATGATTTCGATGACCTCTTCGGGCGTTTTTTCGGTGAGACACACGCCGAGCGCCTGGTACGCATCGAACGCGATGGCCTCGTCGATCATCTCGGGGTTGATGACACCGCAGTTGCGCAGCGCAATGCGGTGCTGACGCAGGTAGAACTCCGTGTTGTTGAGGGAGCGTTCTACGCCTTTGTCGTCCGTTTCCTTGTACAGGAGCTTATCGACGATGCGTCCTTTGAGCAGGTGTTCCTCGACGATGGTATTGACATCTTCCACCTTCACCTGCGTATAATACGATCCTTCCGGATAGACGACCACGATGGGTCCAAGCGCACACAGGCCGAAACAGCCGGTCTGAACGACGCTGACTTCTTTATCGAGTCCGTGACTTTTCAGTTCCGAGTGAAACGTCTCGATGATCTCGGGGCTTTTGGAGGCGGTGCATCCGGTTCCTCCGCAGACCAGAACGTGCGATCTAACAAAATTCATCCCGTACCTCCTTATTCCGCAGCGCCGATGGTCCAGGCTTGCACCACCCTGCCGTTGACCAGATGCTCGCTTACAAGTTTCCGGGCCTTATCCGGATCCATCTGCACGTATGTAACTTTTTCCTGGCCCTTTTCGTAGACTTCCACGATGGGTTCCAGCCGGCAGACGCCGATGCACCCGGTCTGGGTGACGACGACGTTCTGCAGTTTCCTGCTGCCCACTTCGTTGACGAGGGCTTCCAGGACGGGCCGTGCGCCGGCTGCGATGCCGCATGTCGCCATGCCCACGACGATGCGCGTCACATCCGACTCATCCGTCCGGAGATTGATCTGCGACTGCATCTCTTCCCTGATCTTCTTAAGATCCTCAAGTGTCTTCATTAGTCTATCCATCCTCTCGATATTTACATATTCTCTGCCATCACTTCGGCTTCGCCCGAAACGATGTATTCCCTGATCCAGTTGAGAACGGCCGGTTCTCCCAGAGGGACTCCTTCGAGCTCCTTTCGAATCAGGGCCGTATCGAATGTAAAGCTTCCGCAATCGGTTGTCCGCTTATAGATATAGTCCACATCCGGTGCGCCCTGCACGAGCGCTGCGAGCGTTCCCGCCATGTCCCCGACCGGCATCCGGTCCATATGCGATCGCCGGAATGTCGCGGTGAGTTCGGTTCCTTCTCCTTTTTGGCTTCGGATGCGGAAGTCGCCTTCGGCCATTTCCGCCGCCATTTTTATGAGCGGGATGCCCATGCCGACCGGTCGGGTCGTCCTCGTTGTCACAAACGGATCTGTGACACCTGCCAGGAAATCCGGGTCCATTCCCGAGCCGTCATCTGCGATGCGAAGGCTCAAACGGTCATCCGCTTCGGACTCCTCTATGGCGATTTCGATGTGACGGGCTCCGGCCGACAGCGCGTTTTGCGCAAGGTCCAGCACGTTCAGCGAAAGCTCTTTCATCGCGCAGCTCTACCTGTACTTGTCGATGATTCCCTGGATTTTATCCAGCGTAAGCCTGCCGTACACATCTTCGTCGATCATCATGACAGGCGCGAGTCCGCATGCGCCGATGCAGCGCGTCGCGTCGACGGAGAACAGACCGTCTTCCGTGATGCCGCCGGGTTCGCATCCCACAACTTCGCAGATCTTGTCCAACACATTGCCGGCGCCCTTAACGTAGCAGGCGGTTCCCAGGCAGACGTTGATCTTGTGTTTCCCTTTCGGGTTGTGCGTAAATTGGGCGTAGAACGAAGAAATCCCGTAGATTTCCGTGAGCGGGACACCGAGTTCTTCGGCGATGATCACCTGAACCTCTTCGGGAAGGTATCCGTAGATTTCCTGCGCCTCCTGCATGACCGGCATCGTGGCTCCCGGCTCGCCTTTGTGCCTTTCGATCGCCTCTCTCAGCCGATCTTCCTGCTCTTTAGTTCCCTGGAACGGAATGAGCGTTATGAGATTTGGCATGTGTCAGAACCTCCTTAACAATTGAACGATTTCCAATGAATACAAAAACGTATCAGTTTGTCACGATTTTAACATAACGGGTGCTCAATGTAAACCAAACCTGTCCCGTATATTGGGCTATTTGCTCTAAAAATTGCGGTTTTAGAAGTCTGACTACAGCCTGGAAAGGCCAAATCCCGCCCGGAGGGCTACAATGACGCCCGCCGGCGTGCGCTCCTGCACTTCGATGGAATACTCTTTGTCGGGCAGATCGTGCAGATAGTGCGCATCGGAATTCGTGATGTACGGCTTGCCGGCGAGCGCCGGATTCTGGACGAGAAGCGCATCGGCATCGCCCTGCCGGGTGATTTCCGAAATGTCGAAGTGCATGTCTTCGGCGATAAATCCGAGGTGGGCGGGTACGGAGTTGGCGGGCCGGTCGATGTGCGCGGGGATTGCGATTCCGCCCCGCTGTTCCATCAGCTCTGCGATGTCGTACACGCTGATGTCCGCCCCTGCCGTCAACAACAGCTCCTCGCGGCCGACGATCTGGTCATCTTCGTCCAGAATGAGCTGTTCGCCGAAGAAATCCGGTCGGTTTTTGATGCCGGGCAACCGGCTGTGCACAAAAACGTCAAAATCCTCCGCGCTCTCCAGATCGGGAAACAGGCAGAGGATGTGAGCGTCTTCGCGCGTATTCAGCTCCAGGGCCGGCACGGCCAGCATGCCGTAGCGTTCGGCCCACGCCGCAAAGACGCGGCAGTGGCGGGCGGTGTTGTGGTCGGCGACGGCCGCGATGTCCAGGCCGGCCAGAAAGGCCATGCCGGCGATGTTGGCAGGCGTCATCTGGCGGTCTCCGCACGGGGACAGGCAGGAGTGGATGTGGAGATCGTAGTACAGTTTCATCGGGGGCTTTATCCGAGAAGCTCGTGCAGTCGCCACGCCAGCTCGAATGCGCCTTCGGATGCGGTATACAGATTTAAGCCGTGCTGCTGCGCTTTGGCGAGCAGCGTGTCGTCGGGCTCGACGCTCTCTGCAAGGATGATCATCGACGTGTCCGCAAGCATCGCAACGGCGGCCACGTTCGGATTCGACATGATCGTAATCCACGCGTGCCCGGCGCCGGCTTTTCCGATCACCCAGCTGAGCAGGTCGCCCACATATCCGCCTTCCACGGTCCGCTGACCGTCGGCGTCGACGCAGCAGGTCAGATTCAGTTGTTTTGCAACGTCATGTACCGTCATTTCGTCTCTCGCTTTCTCAGTGGTTTTTAGGCTTCGTCGTCGCGCCGCCGGAACGGCAGCGGCAGGTATTCGTCCGCGTCACCCATACCCATCAGGTACTGCATGCGCTCCCTCATCCGGAAAATACAGTCATCCTCCAGCGCAAGACCCTGAACGATGTCCTCGGCCAGCGTCTTGCACGTCGGCGCACCGCAGCTGCCGCAGTCGAGCCCCGGCAGCGCCTCGAGCAGTTCCTCGATCTTGGCGTACTTCTGCATGGCGATTTCCATGTCGTCGTCGAGGATGTTGACCGGTAAGGCCTCCAGCGGCTTGTCGTCGAACATGTAGGCCGGCGGCTCCGCGTCCTTGGGGAGGCGGTTTAAGCTGATGGGCATGTGCTGGATGAGCTGGCGGATGCGGGTCTGCGCGACGTACGGGTTTTCGACCGTAAGGCAGCCGCCCACGCAGCCCTGGTTGCAGGAGTTGAGCTCCAGAAAATCGATCTGGGGCAGCATGCCGTCTTCCAGATCTTCGAGCACGGCGATGATGTTTTCGATGCCGTCCACCGCCAGATGCTGACCGTGAAACGCCGCGTTGGACTCGCCGCCGCAGTGGGCCCAGCCCACGCCGATGAGTCCGGAGTTCGACAGCGGCAGCGGCTTGTCGATCGACTTCATGGCGGTGAGCAGGCGTTTATAGATGTCGGAAATGGAGAAGAACCCGTCTACGACCGGCGCGGAGAGGCCGGCGGGCACCCGGCCGGCGCTGACTTTGGCGGGGCACGGGGTGATGAAGAATATGCCGATTTTTTCCGGCGGCAAACCGGTGCGTTCGACCGCTTCTTTCCGGGCGCGAACGGCCACGATTTCGAACGGGGCGCTCACTTTGGAGATGTGCGGTATCAGCTTTGGGAAGCGCTGGCAGATCAGCCGCACGGACGCCGGGCAGGCTGACGAGATGAGCGGCTTGGGCAGGTCCGGATCGTTTTCCAGCATGTGCTTCGTAATGCTCGAAGCGAGCTCCGCCCCCTGCGACACTTCTTCCACGTGGTCGAACCCGATGTGCAGGAACGCCGTCAGCACGACGTTGACATCGGTCAGATTGCGGAACTGGCCGTACAGGGACGGCGCGGGAAGCGCAATCGTGTATTCGAATTCCTTGAGGCGTTCGAAGCCGTCGCACACCGCTTTCTTCGCTTTGTGCGGGCAGACGCGGATGCAGTTGCCGCAGTCGATGCAGCGCTCCTCGGTGATGTGGGCGATGCCGCGGCGCACGCGGATCGCCTCCGTGGGGCAGTGCTTGATGCACGTCGTGCAGCCTTTACACTTATCTTTGTCCAGCGTTACTGAATGTTTCAAAGCACCCTCCGATCTGAGCACTCCTGTCAAGCGGGAATGTTGATCTCCATCGTGACCTTTGTTCCGACGCCCGGCGTGCTTTCGACCGCCAGCGTGTCGGCGTACTTCTTCATGTTCGGCAGCCCCATGCCGGCGCCGAAGCCGAGTTCGCGCACGTCCTGTGTCGCCGTGGAGTACCCCTCCTGCATCGCCAGCTCCATGTCGGTGATCCCGGGGCCCGTGTCTTCGAGCACGATGGTGACTTTGTCTTTGGCGATGATGACGTCGGCCGAGCCGCCTTCGGCGTGCGCGACCATGTTGATTTCGCCTTCGTACATGCAGATGGAACAGCGGCGGATGATCTCAAAGTCGATGCCCAGCTGCCGCAGCGTGCGCTTCATCTGACCGGCAGCTTCGCCGGCGGCTACAAAATCGTTGCCTTCTACCTCGTAATGCAAATGTAGTTTATCCATGAGGTCACTCACACGCTCCGAGGCCCGCCTGGAACAGCAGACCGCTTGCGTAATACATTTTGTACGGTGTGCTGAGCAGCACCATGTCGTGGGCCCGTCCGTATTCGATGACTTCGGGCGTAGGCTTTTTGCCGCGGACGAATACGATACAGACGATGTCCATCATGTCTGCGGTCCGGATTACCTGGGTGTTCGTCAACCCCGTGAGCAGCAGCGATTCCGTTCGAACGTAGGCGAGCACGTCGCTCATGAGGTCGGCCGCGCCGGCAGCGTGTATCTCCCGGTCCAACAGCTCCGAACCGCACAGCACCGACGCATCGAGCACCTCGATTACCTTGTGAATTTTCATAATTCCTCCAGACGACCCGCTTCCGGGCCGGATCCGATCGCATCCTACAATTCGATTATACCCAAATCCCCTGCAATTGCAAAGGAAAAGGCGCATTCCGATACATGTGATCGACGGCGGCAGGATGGGGATTGTTGCCTCCGGGTTGTTGCCTCCGGATGTATCGATGCAGATCAGCTTGGCAAGGGAAGAAGGCAACAATTTGCCTGCTGGGCTGGCAGGCAGGTGGCTGCCGTTAAAATTTACGCTCTTGAGTGGATCCCGTGCGAAGACACCTGTGGTCTGGCCGTTTGATGACAAAATTTGCGCTCTTGTGTGGATCCCGTGCGGATGCTGCTGCGATTTGGCCGTTTGATGACAAAATTTGCGTTCTTGTGTGGATCCCGTGCGGATGCTGCTGCGATTTGGCCGTTTGATGACAAAATTTGCGTTCTTGAGTGGATCATTTGACATTATATGGTATTTTTTTTGAGATACTAGACATATTTCGCAAATGTGTTCGTTATCTTTCCGAAATTCGAAGAACTTTCACTCATTATCGTAAATTTTGCCTTTTTACCGCGATATTCGTACAACGAACAGCTAAGTAGAATAGGCCCTAACGGGCCAGTGCAGTAAAGGCAACAATTTTCCGCCTATCCATCAAGAATTGTTGCCTCTGGTCGCCGGCAGGGTTTAGGCGGAAGTAGCGAAGGCGAAAGTGGTCGGAGGGAGAAGGCAACAATTTTCTGCTCATCCATCGTGAATTGTTGCCTGCGAGTTGGTGGGGCGGTGTGGATCAGTTCTGGCAGGCGGGTGAACTCCAAAATTTGCGTTCTTGAGTGGATTCCAGCCGGAAGCTGGTGTTATCTGGCCTTTTGATTACAAAATTTGCGCTCTTGAGTGGGCCATTTGCCATTATATGGCATTTTGTTCGAGATACTAGACATATTTCGCAAATATGTTCATTATCTTTCCGAAATTCGAAGAGTTTTCACTCATTATCGTAAATTTTGCCTTTTTACCGCGATATTCGCACAGTTTCGATACAAGCCGTGTGCATGGGGTGTGCGACGACCAGGAGATCAGGAGCCGAACGTCTTCGATACAAGCCGTGTGCATGGGGTGTGCGACGACCAGGAGATCAGGAGCCGCACGTTTTCAGCACAAGCCGTGTGGGTGGTCTGGAACGGTGGTCAGGAGATCAGGAAATTATGAGCC
>DUTT01000028.1 GCA_012841925.1 Clostridiales bacterium
CGATCCTCTGAGCAACTCTTTCAATTATGAATTAGAAAAAGATTTGCGTCAAGAAAAATATCGGATTGTTATCGTAGATTTGAATCGCATACGTCGATTCGTACAGTTGATCCAGCAGCAGGCCGGCTTTAAAGAAATTTGCAATCGGCAGGAAGAACGCCAGCAGCACGCAGATGACCAGCACGCCGCGCGCCGCTCCGAACACCATGCCCAGCACTCCGTCGGACAACGCAATGAGGCCGCCGCGTTTTTTCTTGCTGAACGCGATCGTAATCAGGAAGAACACCAGGCGGATGCACAGGATGATGCACAGCAGCGCGAGCAGCGTAATGACGATAGCGATCAGGTTTTCCACCGCCCGGCTCTGCACGACGCTGGCGGCATCGGAGACGTAGTCCTTGAGAACATCCGGCACGCCGTTGAGCGCTTCGCTCGCAGAAGCCGACTGGCTGAGCCGTTCGGAAAGCGTCGTACGCAACCCGTCCTCGATGCCGGTGTTAGCTCGCAGAAAAGCGGCCACCATCGGAGTCCACACGAATCCGAGCACGACGGCGAGCACCCAGCCGACCGTATGCAAAAACGACTCCGTAAACCCTCTCCGGTATCCCGAGTATAATGAAAGCAACAGTATGAGACCCAGGGCGATGTCCAAAAACACGCACGCTCTCCTTTCGTCATTCCGACTGCACTTTAATTTTACCAACGCTCCCCTCAAATAGCAACCCGCTTGCGGGAACTCGTTGAAAACAAACTGACGCTGTGGTATCATGAGGCGTACATTTTGCACATTATGACAACGAGGTCGATATGGACGAAGCCACGCGCTACATGAGCATCGCTTTGGAAGAAGCAGAGGCTGCGTTCCAAAAAGGCGAAGTCCCCGTCGGGGCCGTCATCGTAAAACAGGGAACGATCCTCTCCCGCGCCCACAATGCCGTGGAAGGGAGCAAAGATCCCACGGCGCACGCAGAGATGCTCGCCATCCGCCGCGCCGCCCAAGAGCTGGGAGGCTGGAGGCTGTCCGGCTGCGATCTGTACGTAACCGTCGAGCCCTGCGCCATGTGCGCAGGCGCCATCGTTCTCGCCCGGATCGACCGCCTGTACATCGGCACCCCCGATCCGAAGAGCGGTGCCTGCGTGTCGCTGCATCAGCTCGCAACCGATCCGAGGCTCAACCACCGGGTCGAGCTGTTTACAGGCATCCTGGAGCAGGAGTGCCGACAGCAGATGCAGTTGTTTTTCCGGCGGCTGCGCCGAGAGTGATCTTACGATATTGGAGGAATATCGCCTATGAAACGCATCATTACTTTTATAAGTATGATCTTAATCCTATCCGCCCTGTTCGCTTCTGCAGCATTTGCAGGGGCTCTGAACGTAACGGATATCACGCCGCGGGACGGCGAAGGGGGAAAGCATCCACAGAACATGGCTGTCAAGGTGACGTTCGACCAGGACATGATAAGCGAAGCGGCCATCGAGGCGAACAAAGCCTATTTCCGAATCACGGACTCGAATGGCGTCGATCAGCCGTTCGAAATCATCTACAGCGCCGACAAGTATCCGAAACAGCTCTGGCTCGTTTTGGAACAGTCGCTGGAGTCGAACATCGAATACAC
>DUTT01000029.1 GCA_012841925.1 Clostridiales bacterium
ACGTCTACATCGAATAGCGTCGGCCGCACCGCTGCGGGATGTCACAAATCGATATTAGAAAAGCCTGCCCCGGCTGCCGGGACAGGCTTTTTCGTTTTAAATCTTTACAAAGCTACTTCTTCTTCTTCTTTTTGGAGTGACTCTTCTCCGCGGCTTTTACGGCCGCCTTTGCAGCTTCGCGCTTCGCCTTGTTCTTCTTGACGACCGAGCGCGGCACCCGTCCGCCGGCTTCTTTTACGGAGCGCGGTTCAGAAACGCGGTACGTGCCCGCTCCCCGCTCCGCAGCGAGCAGCTCTTCTTCGATCGCAGCGATCTCGGCTTCTCTTTCCGCCTCGATGCGCAGCCGCTCCTCTTCGAGCTTTCGCTCCCGCTTCGCGATTTTCGCCTTTTCCTTTTCCACGTAAGCCGTCGCTTCTTCCAGCGAGATCCCCTTGATCTTGGCAAGCTTATACGGGTTGAGGTTTTCTTCTTTAATTTTGCCGGACGTATCGAAGCTTTCCTTTTCCGTCGCTTTTTTGGCTGCCTTCGACGTCGCGCCGAACATAAACACCATCATCGCAACCATCAGGCCGAGACTGATTTTACCGTCCGTATCCGTGTTGCGGGTGTGAAACGTAGTCGTCATGCCCTCTTCGAGCACGCCGCCTTCCGCGGATTTTATGCCGGGCAGGATTTTAACGGTGTATTCGATGTTCGACTCCAGCGACTGTTCCAAAACGAGCCAGAGCTGTTTCGGATACTTGTCGGCGCTGTAGATGATTTCGAACGGCTGATCGACGCCATTCGAATCCGTGATTCGGAAATAGGCTTTGTTCGCCTCGATGGCCGCTTCGTTCATCATGTCCTGGTCGAACGTCACCTTGACAGCCATGTTCTGGGGATGCTTGCCCCCTTCGCCGTCGCGCGGCGTGATATCCGTTACGTTCAGAGTTCCTGCAAACGCTGCAGAAGCGAACAGAACCGATAGGATTAGGATCATACTTATAAAAGTAATGATGCGTTTCATAGGCGATATTCCTCCAATATCGTGGGATCACTCTCGGCGCAGCCGCCGGAAAAACAACTGCATCTGCTGTCGGCATTCCTGCTCCAGGATGCCTGTAAACAGCTCGACCCGGTGGTTGAGCCTCGGATCGGTTGCGAGCTGGTGGAGCGACACGCAGGCTCCGCTCTTCGGATCGGGGGTGCCGATGTACAGGCGCTCGATCCGGGCGAGCACGATGGCGCCTGCGCACATGGCGCAGGGCTCGACGGTTACGTACAGATCGCAGCCGGACAGTCTCCAGCCTCCCAGCACTTCGGCGGCGCGGCGGATGGCGAGCATCTCTGCATGCGCCGTGGGATCCTTGCTCCGTTCCACGGCATTGTGGGCGCGGGAGAGGATCGTTCCCTGTTTTACGATGACGGCCCCGACGGGGACTTCGCCTTCCTGGAACGCAGCCTCTGCTTCTTCCAATGCGATGCCCATGTAGCGCGTGGCTTCGTCCATATCGACCTCGTTGTCATAATGTGCAAAATGTACGCTTCATGATACCACAGCGTCAGTTTGTTTTCAACGAGTTCCCGCAAGCGGGTTGCTATTTGGGGAGAGCGTTGGTAAAATTGAGATGCAGTTGGAATGACGAAAGGAGAGCGTGCGTGTTACTGGACATCGCCCTGGGCCTCATACTGCTGCTTTCATTATACTCGGGATACCGCAGAGGATTTACGGAGTCGTTTTTGCATACGATCGGCTGGGTGCTCGCCGTCGTGTTGGGGTTTGTGTGGACTCCGATGGTGGCCGCTTTTCTGCGAGCTAACACCGGCATCGAGGACGGGTTGCGTACGACGCTTTCCGAACGGCTCAGCCAGTCGGCTTCTGCGAGCGAAGTGCTCAACGGCGTGCCGGATGTCCTCAAGGACTACGTCTCCGATGCAGCCAGCGTTGTGCAGAGTCGGGCGGTGGAAAACCTGATCGACATCGTCATCACGCTGCTCGCGCTGCTGTGCATCATCCTGTGTATCCGCCTGGTGTTCTTCCTGATTACGATCGCGTTCAGCAAGAAAAAGCGCAGCGGTCTCATCGCGCTGTCCGACGGGGTGCTGGGCATGGTGTTCGGCGCGGCGAGAGGTGCGCTGGTCATCTGCGTGCTGCTGGCGTTCTTCCTGCCGATTGCGAATTTTTTCAAGGCCGGCCTGCTGCTGGATCAACTGTACGAATCGACGTATGCGATTCAAATCTACGATAACAATCCGATATTTTTCTTGACGCAAATCTTTTTCTAATTCATAATTGAAAGAGTTGCTCAGAGGATCG
>DUTT01000030.1 GCA_012841925.1 Clostridiales bacterium
ATCCTTCTCCCGGATCTGCTCTATAGAAAAAAGGCTGCTTTGGGCAGCCTTTTGACCTATTTATCCGGTTCGATGACCACCCTCCTGTAGGGTTCTTCACCTTCGCTTCTCGTCGTGACACCCGCCCGATCCTGCAGCGCCGTGTGGATGATTTTCCTCTCGTAGGGGTTCATCGGCTCCAGCCGGATGCTCCTCGAGGAGCGGCACACTTTATCGGCTAAGCGGTTTGCCAGCTTGTCCAGCGTCTGTTCGCGCTTTTGCCGGTATCCTTCCGCATCGATGACGACGCGCGTATATCCTTCCTTGTCCTTGTTGACCACCAGGCTCGTCAGGTACTGAATGGCATCCAGCGTCTGTCCGCGCTTCCCGATGATCGTCCCGGAATCCGGACCTTCGATATCGGCATACACCGTCTCGCCGTTTGTAAAGACTTTGACGCTGACGTCCAGTCCCATCTTCTGGGATACTTCCTTCAGAAAGATGCAGGCCGGATGCTGGTCCTGCTCCTGGAGATCTGCCGGTCGTTCGTCCATGATCCGGCGTACTGCGGCCGGACGTTCGCTCTTCTCGCTTCTCCTGGGCTCTGCTTTCGCTTCCGATTTTCTGGCCGGCTCTCTGCGGCCTCCCCGTTCTTTCTTCTCCCGTTCGAACCGGTACTGCGGACGCGGTTGATTGTCCGGCGTATCCAGACCGCACACCTCGATGAGAATTTCCTGCTTACCTTCTTTGGTGATTTCTATTTTCCGTTCGGCCTTCTCCGTTCTGTCCGGTTTTGAAAAAGCCGCCGGCTTTTCTGTTTTTTCCGATATAGCCGGCCGATCCGCCTTGCTCTCTTTGGGCGGTTCTGCTTTCGCAGCGGGCGCCTCGGCCGCCTTTTCTTCAACTCTCACTTTCGCCAGTTTGGATCCGATCCCGAAAAACCCTCTGGACGGTTCCTCCAATATGGTAATGTCGACCTGATCTCTTGTGAGCTTCAGATCGGCCAGGGCAAGCTCGACCGCTATGTCGACGCTGTCACCCCATTTTTCCGAATATTTCATGATTGTCCTCCGAAGACAGTGGTGCTACTTTTTCTTTTTAAGCGCCTGCTCCACTTCGGTGCGCAACGCTTGTTTTTCTTTCTGCTTGTTGAGGAAAAATGTCTGCACGATCATCAGACCGTTTCCAACCGCCCAGTACAGCGCCAACCCGGAGGGGAATGTTCGCCCCATCATAAAAATCATGATCGGGAAAAAGTACTTCATACCCGACATCATATTGTTGGCATCGCTGGGGGTGGACCCCATCGTCTGAGAATACGTAAAGAACGTGCTGAGACCGGCTGCGATGGGAAGAATCCAGCTGTCCGGCTGACTCAGGTCCGGAATCCATAAAAACGCTTCGTGCACCGCCACGACCATCTCGGGCTGTGCCATGTAGTCCAGAGGATTTCTCAAAAGACTAAAGAGCCCCATGATGATCGGCATCTGCACAAGCAGCGGAAGGCATCCGCTCACCGGATTGACCTTTTCCTGCGCATAGAGTTCCTGCAGCTTGCGGTTCATGGTTTCTTTATCGTTTGCGTAGCGAATTTGGATTTCTCGTTGCTTCGGCTGGATTTCTGCGATCGCTGCAGAGCTCTTGATCTGTTTCGTGTAGAGCGGCAGCAGACAGATCCTCACAAACAAGGTGAGCAGTATGATTGCCAAACCGTAATTATTTACAAAACTATAGATATATGCAAGCAGTGAACCGATCGGCTCGGCAAACAGTCCGATTAATTTATTCATTGTTCCTCCGTACCCGTTTTCTCGAAAACGGTTCAAGGCAGCGGATCGTATCCGCCCGGATTCCAGGGGTGACAGCGCAAAATGCGTTTCAGTCCCAACCAACTTCCTTTCAGAGCCCCGTATTTAGTAACGGCCTGTATGCAGTACGTCGAGCACGTCGGCTCAAACCGACAGGTCTTTGGCAATACAGGAGAAATCATTCTCTGATACGCTCGTATGATGAATACAATCAGCGTCTTCACGATATCACTTCAGGATGCCGGTTCGTTTCAACGCGGCCTCCATGGACTTTCTTACGTCCTCACACTTCGTGTCCAGGATCGTATGCCGGGCGATAAAAATGAAGTCCCATCCCGTGGGCAGCAGATGTTTCATCTGACGGTAACTCTCTTTCATCAACCGTCTCGCTCGATTTCTTTGTACGCTCTTTCCTACCTTTTTGCTCGCCAGAAATGCCTGTCTGTTATAAGGGAGTTGATTTTTCCTATAAAAAACCACGACGTATTTACCGGCCGCCGATTTTCTTTTGCGGTATATATCGGCAAAATCTTCATCTTTTCTGAGCACATCGGGTTTTTTCATTCGCTCACTTCCTGGCTGCTCCCATCAGCAAAAAGACCACGAATCGCGGTCCTTATGCCGAAAGGGTCTTTCTCTTTTTTAACCGTCTTCTCTTCAGTACGTGCCTCCCGCTCTTCGTACTCATCCTTTTTCTGAAACCGTGTTCTTTGTTTCTCTGTCTCTTTTTTGGTTGATACGTTCTTTTCATTCCACTCCCTCCTTTCTGTCTTTTTTGGATACAACCGCATCCGTCATTATATTATTAGCGTAGATTTATGTCAACTTGTTTACCAGACCACCGTCGATGCGGAACAAGCTTCCCGACGGTAAACGCTGCAACAAGTCTTCATCGATACCGGTTGACGTGATAAAAACCTGCACATCCCGCATCGCCTCGATCAGATAGGTCTGTCTTTTTTCGTCCAGTTCCGAGAGAACATCATCCAGCAAGAGGATGGCTTTTTTTCCTGTTTCCTCTTCGATCAGCCGGATTTCTGCAAGCCTCATCGCCAGTGCCGCTGTTCGCTGCTGTCCCTGTGAGCCAAATTGCCGGCTGTCCGTTCCGTTGATAAAAATAGTCAGATCGTCCCGGTGCGGACCGGCTTCCGTGTAGCCCCGCCTTTCGTCTTTCTCCCTGTTTTTGTGCAACAGATGTATAATCTGATCCTTGTCGAGAGTTGCTTCCCGGTCTTTAGTCGATACAAAATCCCCGTCGTAGCGAATGCTCAGCTGCTCGGATCCTTCCGTGATCGCGCTGTGAATCTCTGCGCTTATCTCTTCCAGCCGTCGCACGAACACCTGTCTTTCCCGGACGACCCTCATGCCGTAGTCCGCCAGCGCTTCGTCGTACGTTCCAAGGAGAGCTCCGTCTGCACCGCAGGCGCGAAGCAGCGCATTCCGATGCCTCAGCACCCGCCGGTACTGGCCGAGCGTATTGTAATACACAGGTTTATACTGACACAGCTCCCGGTCCAAAAACCGCCTTCTGTGTTCCGGTCCTTCTTTTATGATGCGGAGATCTTCGGGGGAAAAAACGACGATGTATACTTCGTCCAGCAATTCGGCGCTTCGATCGAGCTTGAGACCGCGGACGCGTATGATTTTTCCTTCCTTTTTAAAAACAATTTCTATTTCTTTTTCCGAATCGGCTTCCTGCTCATCGCACACAACGGTTGCGACGCGCGCAAATTCTTTTCCGAAACCGATCATATCCGAATCGCGGCTCGTCCGAAAGGATTTTCCAAGGCCCATCACGTACAGACCCTCGAGGAGATTTGTCTTTCCCTGCGCATTTTCGCCGACGAACACGTTGACGTTTTTGTCAAATAAAACGCTCTGCTCCCCGTAGTTTCTAAATTGATGAAGCTTTACTTCTTTAAAATACATTCCGCTAGCTTGCCGCAATCCGAACCGGCAGAATCAGGTACATGTACGAATTTCCTTCCACCGGCTTTACGAGACAGGGGCTGGTGCTCGTACTCATTTCGAAAACCACCTCTTCGTCGTTCACGGCCCGAAGCGCCTCTGCGATGTATTTTGAGTTAAATCCGATAACGAGCTCGTCGCCTTCCATTTCGCAGGCGATGATTTCTTTTACATTTCCTTCCTCACTTCTGGAGGTGATCTCCATCTGCCCGTCTGCGATGGTCACTTTGATGAGGTTGTTTTTCCCCTCCCTTGCGAGAAGCGACGCCCGTTCGATGCTTGCCAGCATCTCCTGGCGGGCGAGCACGCAGCGGGTTTTATACGTCTTTGGAACGATATCCTCGTACTTGATAAAATCGCCCTCCATCAGACGGCTGATCACTCTCGTTTCTTCGGTCCTTATTTCCATCTTTTTGTCGTCAAGCAGCAGTACAATCTCTTCTTCCTGAACGCTTTCTCCAAGCAGTTTTGCAATTTCGTTCAGAATGCGGGCCGGAACAACCATGCTTTTTCCTTCGGCCTCTCCCGCTTGCTCTACAGCGACAGCCATGCGAAAACCGTCGAGCGCCACGGCAACGATCTCTTCTTTTTTGAGTTCGAACAGGCAACCTGTAAGGATTCCCTTTTTGTCGTCGATGCTGGCAGAAAACGTCGTCTTTTTAATCAGGTCCCTCAGCGAATCCCTGCGGATCGGAATGCGATATTCTTCCTTGATGCTTCCAATCGCCGGAAATTCATCGGCCGGAAGTGCGACGATGGAAAAGTCCGAAGAAAGACACGATATATTTAAGTTGTTCTGATCATCCCGTTCGAGATTGACAAGTGCCGCAGGCAGACGCCGGATGATTTCCTCGAAGAGCTTCGCCGACACGACGGCCGCTCCATCGATTGCATCGCTCACTTCGATCGACGTTTCTATTCCGATATCCAGATCCGACGCCGCTAACGTTAAGCGGTTATCTTGTACAGTCAAAAGAATTCCTTTAAGTATGGGAATGGTCGTACGGGTTGATACAGCTTTCGACACGATGTTCAGCGCTTTTGAGAGAGCGATTTGTGTGCAGGTGAATTTCATGGCGGAACTCCTTTTTTATATAGATTTTTAGTAGCAGTAGTAGTAGGGCCTGTGCAAAAAGGGAAAAAGGCTGCAACCGTTGATAGAAAAGGAACGGTAATAAGGCGTACGCTGTGGAAAAGAAGGCCTCTCTTTTCCACAGGGCTGTGTATAACTATTCGCTCAGCAGACGTTCGATGTTTTGAACTGTCGAACGCAGTTCTTCGCTGCTTTCTATTTCTGTCGCTATTTTCTCGTAGCTGTGACGGATTGTGGTGTGATCTCTATTTCCAAACAGCTCGCCTATTTTCGGCAGAGAATAGTTCGTCTTCTCCCGGATCAGATAGATAGCGATCTGTCTGGGATAAACCACGTTTCTCGACCGCTTGGCCGATTCGAGTTCCGACACTTTTACACCGAAATACGAAGAAACCGTCTTTTTTATGAGGGTGGGAGTAATTTCCTTATTTTTAATGGTAAATACTTCTTTAAGGACTCCCTTTGCAAACTCCTTTGTAATCTTTTCGTTTGTAAGGCTCGCGTGTGCGATGACGCGCGTAAAAGCTCCCTCGAGTTCCCGTATATTCGACTGTATGTTCTGTGCGATGACATCCAGCACTTCGTTGATGCTGTCCGTGACGACGATGCCGTCGATTTCCGCTTTTTTTGTGAGGATGGCCATCCTCGTTTCGTAATCCGGTGCCTGGATGTCGGCTACCATGCCCCAGGTAAAACGGGAGCGGAGGCGTTCGGGAATATCCCCAAGCTCCTTAGGCGGCCGATCGCTCGAAAACACGATTTGCTTCCCCGTGTGATACAGCGTGTCGAACGTGTTGAACACTTCCTCTTCGGTGCTCTCTCTGCCTTGCACAAACTGAACGTCGTCGAACAGCAGGATGTCCACGGTCCGGTACTTGTTCCGGAACGCTTCGTTTTTCTTTTCGCTGATCGCTTTTATAAGCTCGTTTGTAAACATCTCCGAAGAAACGTACAGCACTTTTCTCTTTGGATTTGAAGAGAGAATAAACTGTCCGATCGCATGCATCAGGTGGGTTTTTCCAAGGCCCGCCTCTCCGTATAAAAAGAGAGGATTGTACTCCTTGGAATAGCCTTCCGCTACGGCCAGACAGACGGCGTGCGCCAGACGGTTGTTGCTTCCGACGACAAAATTGTTAAAATTGTACTTGGGGTTGAGGTAAAGCTCATCGGTAAAAGGCGTTACAAAATCCCCTTTTTCTTCGATGTCTTCCGGCAGCATGATGACCGGCTTCAAATCCATCTGAAAAGCGTTTCGGATCGCCTCGGACAGCACGCTTTTATAGCGGGTTTCGATGTAGGAGATGAGCATATCTCCTCCCGCATAGGTGGAAAGAAGAAGCTTTTGTTCCTTTTCGTTGATTCTGATCGGTTTTAACGGCGCAAACCATGTTTGCATCGAAACAGATGTGACGTTTTCTGCCAAAAGTTTCAACACGGTTTCCCAGTTCCTATTGAGTTCTGCCTTGGTCATCGTTCCTTCCGTTCTCTGCATGCGTCCCCAAGATGTATGGGTGACTCCCATTATAGCAAATAAAGTTTTCCACAGGAATAGAAACACTTAAAACCGTGATTATTGTCTATCCACAGGTTATACACAGATTGTGTAAAACTTCTTCCCCAAAATACACAGCCCATAGATGTTGTGGTAGGAGAAAATAATGCCCCAAAAATCGCGATAAAATAAAACACAAAAAACAAGAGTTTTGACGGAATAATTAAGGTTCGCAGTTTTCTTCGAAAATACAAGCAGCCGAAAGACCCTGAAATAGCAAGGGTTATATACCAGACTATTTTAGCGCTGCACGGCAAAAACCGCAAGAAAGAGCGATTATTTAGCCTTTTAGGCATTCTGGAGCCAAATGCCCCGAAACGCTTGTATTTTTGCGTGTTTTTTGGTATAATCAGGGCGTCTCACAGACAGAAGTCAACCGTAGAATAAAATGCACAGGAGGAAGAGATGTCTTCAGAAAAATCGATGAACACATCGATGGAGAATCAAACATATAATGCCGAGCAAATTCAAGTACTGGAAGGATTGGAGGCCGTACGCAAGCGACCGAGTATGTACATCGGAACCACTGCGTCTCGCGGCCTTCATCACTGCGTCTACGAAATCGTAGACAACAGCATCGACGAAGCGCTCGCCGGTTTCTGCAAAAATATTTCCGTTACGATCCTCGCGGACAATTCCATCGAGGTGACGGACGACGGAAGGGGCATGCCGGTCGACCTTCACCCCAAGCTGAACAAGCCGGCGCTCGAGGTCATCATGACCGTGCTGCACGCCGGAGGCAAATTCGGCGAGGGCGGCGGATATAAAGTATCCGGAGGTCTGCACGGCGTCGGCGCATCCGTTGTAAACGCGCTGTCGACCTACATGGAAGTGGAAAGCTGCCGCGACGGAAACGTCTACAGGCAGACGTATGCGCGGGGAAAGGCGACGAGCGAACTGTCCATCGTCGGCGAATGCAACGGCAGAACCGGTTCGCGCACGCTGTTTAAGCCGGATCCGGATATTTTCGACGAAGTGGAGTTCAGCTTCGACACGCTGGAATACCGCCTGCGCGAGATGGCGTTTCTAAACCGAGGCATCCGCATCGTGCTCAAAGACGAGCGGGAAGGGCGAAAAAAGTCCAAGACGTTCCACTACGAGGGAGGCATCCGCGAGTTCGTCAAGCACCAGAACCAGAACAAAGGCGTCATCCACCCCGACATCATCTACTTCGAAGTGCAGAGCCACGACCGGGAAGTGGAAATCGCGATGCAGTACACCGACCGCTACAACGAAATGATCCTTTCGTATGCCAACAATATCAATACGACCGAAGGCGGCACCCACATGGTGGGCTTCCGCTCGGCCCTTACGCGCGTGTTCAACGAATACGCCAAGAGAAATAAATTCATCAAAGAAAACGAAGAGGGGCTCGCCGGCGAAGACATCCGGGAAGGGCTTACGGCCATCCTGTCCGTCAAGCTGATGCAGCCGCAGTTCGAAGGTCAGACGAAGACGAAGCTCGGCAACTCCGACATGCGCGGATTTGTGGAGACGGCGGCCAACGAACACCTCATGGCGTTCCTCGAAGAAAATCCGCAGCAGGCCCGGATCATTCTGGATAAATGCCTGCGGGCCGCCCGCGCCCGGGAAGCGGCGAGGAAGGCGCGCGAGCTGACGAGGAGGAAAGGGGCACTCGACGACATGTCCCTGCCCGGGAAGCTGGCGGACTGTTCGGAAAAAGATCCGGCCCTTTCGGAAATCTTCCTCGTGGAAGGCGACTCGGCCGGCGGTTCGGCCAAGCAGGGCCGCGATCGTCACAGGCAGGCCATCCTTCCGCTGCGCGGAAAAATTCTCAACGTGGAGAAAGCGCGCCTGGATAAAATTCTGAACTCCGAAGAGATTAAAAATATGATCACGGCGTTTGGATGCAGCATCGGCGATGAATTCAACATCGAAAAGCTGCGCTACCACAAGATCATCATCATGACGGACGCCGACGTGGACGGTGCGCACATCCGCACGCTGCTTCTGACGTTTTTCTATCGCTACATGACGCCGCTCATCGAGGGCGGGCACGTGTACGTCGCTCAGCCGCCGCTGTATCAGACGAAAAAAGGCAAAGAAGTGCACTACACGTATTCCGACCGCGAGCAGGAAAAACTGATGGAGGAGCTTGCCGATAAGCCCGGCGGAAGGCCGGTCATCCAGCGATACAAAGGCCTCGGCGAAATGGACTTCCACCAGCTGTGGGAGACGACGATGGACTATCAAAACCGCACGCTCATCCAGATTACGCTCGAGGACGTCGCAGCGGCCGACGAGATCTTTACGACGCTCATGGGCGACAAAGTGCCGCCCCGAAAAAAATTCATCGAAGAAAACGCGCAGTACGCGACGCTCGATATCTAAATATTAGACTTATAGAAGACTTTTGGAGGAAGAAATGCCGGATCTCATAAACGATCGAAAACTCATACAGCAGGAAATCCACGACGAGATGAAGAATTCCTACATCGACTACGCCATGAGCGTCATCGTGGGGCGGGCGCTGCCCGATGTGCGCGACGGCTTAAAACCGGTGCACCGGAGAATCCTGTACGGCATGCACGAGCTGGGCATGACGCCGGACAAACCGTATAAAAAATCCGCCCGTATCGTCGGCGAAGTCATGGGTAAATACCACCCGCACGGCGACAGCTCCATCTACGACGCCATGGTGCGGATGGCGCAGGACTTCTCCATCCGGTACATGCTCGTCGACGGACACGGGAACTTCGGTTCCGTGGACGGAGACGGGGCGGCGGCCATGCGGTATACCGAAGCGCGCATGACGGCGTTTGCGCAGGAGATGCTGCGCGACATCGAAAAAGACACCGTGGATTTTATGCCGAACTTCGACGAAGAGGAAAAAGAGCCGGTCGTGCTGCCGAGCCGATTCCCGAACCTGCTTGTCAACGGCAGCAACGGAATCGCGGTGGGCATGGCGACCTCCATCCCTCCGCACAATTTAGGCGAAGTCATCGACGGAGCCGTCAAGCTCATCGAAGACAAAGAAACGACGCTTGCGGACCTCATGAAGATCGTCAAAGGGCCGGACTTTCCCACCGGCGCCACCATCATGGGGAAGGGCGCAGCTAAAGAAGCCTATAAAACGGGAACGGGGCGGGTGCGCGTGCGCGCAAAGGCGGAAATCGAAGAGGCCGCCCGCGGCCGCATGCAGATCATCGTGTCGGAAATTCCCTACCAGGTCAACAAAGCCAGACTCATCGAGAAAATTGCAGAGCTCGTCAAAGAAAAACGCATCGAGGGAATCCAGGCGATCCGGGACGAATCAAACCGCCACGGCATGCGCATCGTCATCGAGCTGAAGGCATCGGCCAACCCGCAGATTACGCTCAACCGGCTGTACAAGCACACCTCGATGGAGGAAACGTACAGCATGATCATGCTGGCGCTGTGCAACGGCCAGCCGAAAGTCATGAACCTGTACGAAATACTGAGCGAATACTTGAAGCATCAACAGGATGTCGTCACCCGGCGCACGCGCTTTGAGCTGGCGAAAGCCGAAGCCCGCGCCCACATCCTGGAAGGGCTGCGGATTGCGCTCGATAACATCGACGAGATCATCCGGGTCATCCGCGCCTCCTACAGCGACGCGAAAGAGCGCCTGATGCAGACGTTCGGCCTTTCGGACATCCAGGCGCAGGCCATTCTGGAAATGCAGCTGCGCAGGCTGCAGGGTCTGGAGCGGAAAAAAATCGAGGAGGAGTACGCAGAGCTCCTCGAAAAAATCGCCTACTATAAAGAGCTGCTCGCCGACGAAGAAAAGCTCATGAACGTCGTCCGCGACGAGCTTCTGGAGATCCGCGAAAAATTTGCCGATCCCCGCCGCACGAAGATCGTAGCCAGCACGGAAGAGCTGGAGGACGAAGACCTCATCGCAGAAGAAAACGTCGTCATCACGCTGACGCATCTTGGCTACATCAAGAGGGTGTCGGCCGATACGTACCGCACGCAGCGAAGAGGCGGCCGGGGCATCACGGGGCTTGCGACGCGGGACAACGACTTCGTCAAGAACCTGATCAGCACGTCGACGCACGATTACCTGATGTTCTTTACAAACACAGGAAAAGCGCACCGCACGAAGGCGTACGAAATACCGGAAGCGCAGCGGACGGCCAAGGGAACGCCGGCGGTCAACTTCTTAAACCTGATGCAGAGAGAGCGGATTACGGCGATCATACCGATCCGCGACTTTACGCAGGACCGCTACCTCATCGCCGTTACGAAGAGCGGCACGATTAAAAAGATGCACATCTCGCAGTTCGACACGAACCGCAAAGCCGGCCTCATCGCCATGAAGCTCAAAGACGGCGACGAGCTGATCGGCATCAAGGAGACCAGCGGCACGAGCAACGTCATCATCGTCACCAAGCTTGGAAAGTCCATCTGCTTCAGCGAAGAAGACGTGCGGCCCATGGGGCGCGCCGCAGGCGGCGTCCGGGCGATTGCGCTCGACAAAAACGACGAAGTCGTGGCGATGGAGCTTGCCGAGAAGAACGAGGAGTTGCTCGTCGTTACGCGCGGCGGATACGGAAAGCGCACGGCCGTCAAAGAATATAAAATCCAGGCCCGAGGAGGAAAGGGCCTCCTGACGTACGACAAGTCGAAGTTCGCCAAGACCGGCGAGTTGATCGGGGCCATGGTCGTGAACGAAGACGACGATGTATTCCTCATCAACTCCGACGGGATCATCATCCGCATCAACGCCGGCGAAGTATCCAGGCTCAGGCGGACTACGCAGGGCGTGCGCATTATGCGCGTCGAAGAGGAATCGATCATCGTGACGATGGCCAAGGCCATCCGCGAGGACGAGCTGGAAGAGGAACTGGAGGAAAACACTAAAAGAGAAAGCACCAAACCGTCGCCCGAAGACGACCAGCTGTCGCTTGAGGTTAAGTAAGGCTTGGAAACAAGGCCGTTCAGGAGTATAATGAGAACCGTCATCCGACAGAAAGGAGAAGCGGGATCGATGCGCGGAGGTTGGATTTGCTGCACGTTCCTGTGATTCGACAGCTATGAAGCGAGTGTTTTCCGGCGTTCAGCCTACCGGCAATCTTCACATAGGGAATTATCTCGGGGCGCTTGTGCAGTTTGTAGAGCTCCAGGAGGACAACCACTGCCTGTACTGCATCGTAGACCTGCACTCCATCACGGTGGAGCAGGATCCGGCGATTCTCAAAGAGCATATTTTAGACATCGCGTCTCTGTATCTGGCCGTCGGTGTCGACCCGAAAAAATCCATCGTGTTCGTTCAGTCCACCGTCGCGGCGCATTCGGAGCTCGCGTGGGTGCTGATGTGCAATTCGTATACGGGCGAACTGTCCCGGATGACGCAGTTCAAACAGAAGAGCAAGGACAGCGAGTCGGCACCGACCGGCTTGTTTTGTTATCCGGTCCTGATGGCCGCCGATATTCTGCTGTACGATACGGACATCGTTCCGGTCGGAAACGATCAGAAGCAGCACATCGAGCTGACGCGCGACCTCGCCATCCGGATCAACAATAAATACGGCGAGACCTTCGTGGTGCCCGACGGGCGGTTCCTCAAAGAAAGCGCCCGGATCATGTCGCTGGACGATCCGACGAGCAAGATGAGCAAGAGTGCGGAAAGCGAAGCGAGCCGCATTTCGCTGCTCGACGAACCGGCCAGGATCAAAAAGGCCATCATGCGGTCGACGACCGATTCGGAAGGGTCCATCCGCTTCGACGTCGAAAACAAGCCGGGGGTCAGCAATCTGCTGAACATCTACAGCTCATTTTCCGGAAAAGGAATCGAAGAAATCGAGGCGCAGTACGAAGGGCTCGGATACGGCGCGTTTAAAAAAGATCTCGTGGACATCGTCGTGGAGGGACTGTCGCCGATTCAGGAGCGCTACCGGGACATCCGATATTCGAACGAGCTGCTGGATGTGTTGCGCGAAGGAACCGAAAAAGCAGAAGCCATCGCAAGCCAAACCATGAAACGGGTCAGCGAGCGGTTCGGCCTGGGTATATAGAAGAACACAAGAGGAGGAGCACATGAAACACGAGAGCAAACAAGCAGAAAAGCAGGCTGTCCTGGCAGCCGCCTGCGCCATGGTCGCCGCGGCGAGGACGGCTCCGAAAGGCCGGGGTCTGGATTATCTCGAGACCTGGATTTTGGAGGGAGACGAAAAGGATGCGTTTGCCGGTCAGATGCGCGCGTGCGGAAAAGAGCTCGGCGCCGCTTTTTTTGAAAGGGATGCAAAAAACATCGAGCAGGCCCAGGCGCTCGTGCTGTTTGGCATCGCGGATGCGCAGTACGGTTTGAACTGCGGATACTGCGGCAAGGCGACGTGTGCCGAAGCGGCGGATGACGGCGTCGCATGCGTGTTCGCGGCGACGGACCTGGGAATCGCCATCGGTTCGGCGGTCTCGGTCGCTGCCAACTGGCGCGTCGACAACCGCGTTATGTACTCGGCCGGAAAAACGGCGATCATGAGCGGTGTCTTTTCGAAGGAAATGAAAGCTGCGTTTGGGGTTCCTCTTTCCGTCAGCGGGAAAAGCCCCTTCTTCGACAGGGGGTAACCATGAACGAAGACTATAGCCTGGCAGGCTACATCAAGAGGATCGTGCGGACCGTGTTCGGCCTGTTTCTCTTCGCGTGCGGATCGTACTGCGTCATCCGGGCCAACATCGGCCTGGGCCCGTGGGAAGCGTTTCACATGGGCGCGTCGTACCACATTCCGCTTTCGTACGGCAACATCACGGTGCTCGTATCGTTTGTAATCGTGATCGCCGTCAGCATGCTCAAAGAGCCCATCGGGTTTGGAACCATCCTCAACGCGATCTGCATCGGAAAATTTGTGGACCTGCTGCTGTATCTGGATATCCTTCCGACCATGAAGAACTTTGCAGCCGGAGTCGCGCTCCTGCTGATCGGGCAGGTGATCGTGGCGTTCGGAAGCTACTTTTACATCGGCAACGGACTGGGGTGCGGACCGAGGGACTCGCTCATGACGGCGCTGTCGAAGCGGCTGCCCAATGCGCCCATCGGCATCATCCGGGCCATCATCGAAGGATCCGCCGGCCTCGTGGGCTTTCTGCTCGGGGCTAAGATCGGACTTGGAACGATCATCTCCATGTTCGGCATCAGCTTCGTCATCCAGATGGTGTTCGCGCTGCTTAAGTTCGACGTAAAGAGCATCTACCACGAAAATGTGTTCGAGTCGATCAGAAACATGAAGAAAACGGCGAAAGCGCAGTAAAGAACTCAGTCAAATCAGTGCAACCTGCAAGATATCTAAAATAGAAAAGCCCGGCCGCACATCTGCAGCCGGGCTTTTTATTGTGTCCAAGCCGGACAGCCTCTTTCGACCTACGAACGGGCGGGCAGTCTGCTCATCGCAAAGGCCGCCATCAGCGAAGCGCAGCGTGCTACGTCTTCGGCGTCTGCTATTTCCTGCGGCGTATGGATGTAGCGGCAGGGTACCGAAATGCCTCCGGTCTGCACGCCTCCGCGCGTCGTGTGGATGGGGCCGGCATCTGTGCCGCCGCGCACGATCACGTCGTTTTGATACGGTATGCTTCCGGCTTCTGCCAGCGCCCGCAGGCGGTCGACCATGTCCGGATGGCAGATGACGGATGTATCCATCACCTTGACGGCGGCACCGCCCCCCAGCGAACTGCTGCCGTAGTGCTTGCTGCCCGGCTGGTCGCCCGCGGGCGTCACGTCGCAGACGATGCCGTAGTCCGGGTCGATTTCAAACGCCGCCGGCTTTGCGCCGCGCAGCCCCGGTTCCTCCTGGACGGTAAACACGAAGTACAGATCGTTTGCGCTTTCGCCGATCTGCTCCATCGCCCAAAGCAGCGCGATGCAGGAAATCCGGTTGTCCAGATACGGCGAGATGATCCGCCCGCCCGCGAGGTTTGCCGGCGCGTCGTACACCGCGGTGTCGCCGATGCGGATAAGCGACGACGCCTGCTGCTCGCTTTCGGCACCGATGTCGACGTACAGATCGTTGAGCGAAAGCTTCGTGCGGTCGGCCGACTGATCCGGTACGATCGTTCCCCGCACGCCGTTTTTAAAGCGCACGGTCGCATGCAGAATGTTTTCCGCCACCAGGCCTCCGATGTTTCCAAATCTCAAAAAGCCCTCTTTCTCTATGTGCGTTACGATGAGCCCGATGGAGTCCATGTGGGCGGCGAACAGCACTTTGGGTCCGCTTCCCTTTCTCCGCAGAATCAGGTTTCCAAGCGCATCCACGCGGACTTCATCGATGCGTCCGGGTGCGATGCGGCGGATGCATTCCCTGATCTCTTTTTCTTCTCCCGAAGGTCCGAAGCAGGCGTTTAGCTCCTGCAAGGTTTTTAACAGTTCCAATTCGATTCCTCCTCCAATGCTATTCGCTCTTCGCGCCGGGGTCTTCGGCGACGGAATGGATAAACGCTTCGGCCAGCTCGACCATGTGGTGGCAGTCCCGGATCGAAGCCACAGAAGACGACGTGTGGATGTAGCGCACCGGGACGGAAATCGCGGCGACCTGCACGCCGCCGGCGGTGGTTTGGATCGCCTGTGCGTCCGTGCCGCCCGCGATGAACCGCTTCGTCTGCCAGGGGATGTTTCGGCTGTCGGCCAGATGGCGGAGCCGCTCGAACAGATCCCGGTCGTAGATTGCGCCCCGGTCCATCACGCCGAGCACGGGCCCTTCGCCAGCGCAGGTCACCCGCCGGTGGCCTTTGACGGAAGGGACGTCTGCTGCCGTCGTGCCTTCGAGGACGAGCGCGATGCGGGGCCGGATGGAAAACGTCGCTCCGAAGGCGCCGCGCGCTCCGGTCTCTTCCTGTGCGGTGAACACGAACGCGCAGTCGATGGGAAGCTCCTTTTGGATCAGGTGGATCATGGCGGCGCAGCCGATGCGGTCGTCCAGGGCTTTGGCCTTGATCATCCCGTCGCCGAACTCGACAAAGTCGCTGTCGAAGACGATTTCGTCGCCGACGGAGACGAGCGATCGGGCCTGCTTTTGATCGGCAGCGCCGATGTCGATGTACATGTCGGCGATGTCGGGAACGATTTTTTCTTCCTTGGCGCTTACAAGGTGATAGGCGCGCAGCCCGATGGCACCCGGGATGCGGTGCTTCCCGATGAGCACCTTTTTCCCGATGACGGTCCGGCGATCGATGCCGCCGACGGGCGCAAAGCGCACGAAGCCTTTGTCGTCGATTTTCTTTACGATAAAGCCCACCTCGTCCATGTGCGCGGTGATCATCAGGGGATGGTCCGCTCTTTTGGCACCGCGCTTAAAAGCGATGAGATTTCCCACGGCATCGGTGCGAACATCCGACGCGTGCGGACGGATTTCTCGTTCGATCCGCGCGCGGATTTCGTCCTCGAAGCTCGATACGCCGGGCACGGCGCACAGCTCTTTGATCAGTTCTATCATTCGGCGACCTCCTCCCCGTGCGGTTGTTTCAGAAAAGCGACCAAAAGATCGGCCATGGCGCGAAGGTCCGAAAGCGAAATCGTCTCCATGGGCGTGTGCATGTAGCGGGTCGGCAGCGAAAGGATGGCGGTCGGAATGCCTTCTCTGGACACCTGCATTTCCCAGGCGTCCGTATAGCTCTTGCCGGGCATGACTTCGCGCTGGATGTCGATGTTCTCCGCATTCGCTGCGGCGATCAGAGCGTCGCGGATCCGTGGCGTCATGTTCGGTCCGTACCCGACGGCCGGGCCGCCTCCGAGCACGCAGTCGGTGTTCTTCGGTCCGCCGTCCGGCGTTTCGGCGTGCGTCACATCCAGCGCCAGACACACATCCGGGTCGAGCGCAAACGTGCCGGTTTTGGCTCCGCCGAAGTTCGTCTCTTCCCGCGTCGTTCCAAGCAGGACCACATCGTGCGGCAGCGCAGCATTCTGCAGCATCTCCAGCGCGAGCAGGCCGGCGCAGAAGCAGGCGCGGTCATCCATCGCTTTTCCGCAGAACAGATCTTCGCCCAGCGGAAAGCAGCCGGCGCGGTAGACAGCGGGTGTACCGACGGGGATGCGTGCACAGGTCTCTTCGTGAGAAAAACCCACGTCGATAAAGAGATCTTCCCGGGAAAACGCCAGATCCATCTCCTCTTCTGAGAGCACGTGGGGCGGCAGACAGGTGATGACGCCCGGAACCGGCGGATCGGTCATCACCGTCACTTCCCGCCCGGGAAGCATGCGGGGATCGACGCTCCCGATCGTAGAAAACCGCAGAAAACCCTGTTCCACACCGGTCGCGATAAAGCCGATCTCATCGAGGTGAGCCGCGATGACGATGCGCAGGGCGCCGGGCTGCGTTCCCCGCAGAATACCGCAGGCGTTTCCGAATCCGTCCACGCAGGCCTCGTCGGTAAGCGGCCGCATCAGCTCGACGGCCCGGCGGGCGACATCGTGTTCGAACCCAGACGGCCCTGGGACAGAGGAAAGCGAAGTCAGAAGCGTTGGCAGGTTGCTCATGCTCGCACCGTCCTTTCTGTCCGGTTCAAGGCGGACGCTGCTTCAGGACGGGAGCTGCCGGACCACAGTTCGTCCGGATAGAGGCCCTGCTGCTTTTTTTCCTCCATCGCCTGCACGACGAGCGCCCGGTCTTCCCGGTACGTTACGCCGTACCAGCGGTCGGGAGAGGGAATCATCCGGATGCGCGCCCGTCCTTCTTTGACGAGGTCGCCGGCGACGAGCGGGACGAAAAATTCGCCTTTGAGCGGGTCTTCGTTTAAAATGCGCGCAAGCGCCTGCGGAAAGCGGTGCTCGAGCGTCTCGAGAAACGAAGGGGTGAACCCGAAAAAGTTCATGGATACCGGCGTGCCCTCGGGCAGAGGCGTCCAGTTCAGGTCGTCCTCGGTATAGCGGATTTCACCGTCGATCCGCTGAATTTTTTTCAGCTCGCGTATTTCGGTCACATCGCCTGCAGGCGACACGCTGCAGACGCCGCGCGCCACATGCCCGTGCTCCGTGAGCGTGTTTTCGATGGAATAACCGATGACGCAATAATCGTACAATGCCTGATCCTGCGCGTGCATCAGATGGTCGTACGCGGCAGAAAAGGCGCCCGGTCCGTAATAGTCGTCGGCATTGATGACCGCAAACGGTCCTTCGATGAGCGGCTTTGCCTGCAGCAGCGCGTGACCCGTGCCCCAGGGCTTTTTCCGCTCCGCGGGAATCTCCGTGCCGGCAGGCACATCGTCGATTTCCTGAAACGCGTAGCGGATGTCCATGCAGCGGGCGGCGCCCCGGTCCATGATCGCCCGAAAGTCGTCTTCGATCTCTTTTTTAATGATGCACACAGCGCTGTCGAATCCGG
>DUTT01000031.1 GCA_012841925.1 Clostridiales bacterium
AGAACCAGATCAAGCAGATCAGCGGTATGCGCGGGCTCATGGCTAACGCCACGGGTAAGACCATCGAAATTCCCATCACGGCGAACTTCCGCGAAGGGCTTTCGGTTATGGAATACTTCCTCTCCAGCAACGGGGCGAGAAAAGGCCTTGCCGACACGGCGCTCCGGACAGCCGACTCCGGTTATCTGACGCGACGCCTCGTCGACGTATCGCACAACGTGATCGTGCGCGCCGAAGACTGCGGCACGGACGAAGGGATCGAAGTGCGCGCGTTTACGGACGGCAAGGAAGTGATCGAGGCGCTCCGCCTGCGGATCGTCGGGCGCACAGCGCTCGAGGACATCGTCACCGAAGACGGCGTGCTGATCGTCGAAGGCGGCGAGGAGGTCGACGAAGATGCGGCGCTGGCCATCGAAGACGCCGGCATCGAGGCGGTCAAGATCCGTTCCGTCATGACGTGTAAGTGCGAAGCGGGCATCTGCGCCAAGTGCTACGGCCGAAACCTGGCCACCGGCGAACCGGTCAACATCGGCGAAGCGGTCGGCATCACGGCGGCCCAGTCCATCGGAGAGCCCGGCACGCAGCTGACGATGCGGACGTTCCACACCGGCGGCGTATCCGTTGCCGGACACGATATTACGCAGGGTCTGCCCCGTGTCGAAGAACTGTTCGAGGCGCGCAAGCCCAAGGGGCTTGCAGAGATCTGCGAAGCGGACGGAACGGTCATCTCGATCGAATCCCGAAGCGACAACAAGACCGAAGTAGTCGTCCGGGGTGACGACGGCGACCGCGCCTACGTCATTCCCTACGGCGCCAGGCTACGGGTCCACGAAGGCGATTACATTCACGCCGGCGAGGGCGTTACGCAGGGACCGCTCAACCCGCACGACATTCTGCGCCTCAACGGCGTGGAGGGCGTGTATCAGTACCTGCTCAAAGAAGTGCAGCGCGTGTACAAGCAGCAGGGCGTCGATATCAACGACAAGCACGTCGAGGTGATCGTCAGCCAGATGCTGTCCAAGTGTCGCATCGACGAGGTCGGCGATACGGATCTTCTGCCCGGCAGCTTCTACAGCAGTGCCGAGATCGAGCAGGCCAACGCCGCGCTCGAAGAAGGGCAGGAGCCGGCGATCGGAAAACCGATTCTGCTGGGTATCACGAAAGCGTCGCTTGCGACGAACTCGTTCCTGTCGGCGGCTTCGTTCCAGGAGACGACGCGGGTGCTCACCGATGCGGCGATCAAAGGAAAGACCGACCATCTGCTCGGGCTCAAGGAAAACGTCATCATCGGAAAGCTGATCCCGGCCGGCACCGGCATGAAGCGCTACAAGAACATCAGCGTCGACTACGGGGTCAACACCGAATTCATGGAGTCGTTTAACCTGAAGGCGCAGGACGTAACGGACTACGAGGAAGAATCCTATCTGTCCGAAGGGATCGGCTCGAGCTACACGGAAGAGGATCCCGACGCAGCGGAGGCCATCGCAGGCGCCGTCGAAGAAACGGATGCAGTGCAGGCCGAAGAGGCAGTGGTACCGGAAACTCCTGAAGCCCAGGAAGTCGAAGAAGAGATCGTAGATCTGGTAGAAGAACCGGTTGCAGAACCTGTAGTTCCTGAAGTCCAGGAAAGCGCTGCAGAATAAGAAACAAGCGACAGCGCGCAGGCCTGGTGCCGCGAAACATAAGCCGTTGACACGCGCGGAAAAAGCGTGGTATACTGCGCCTTGTTGTGCTGTTTTGCCGCCCGTGGGCGGAGGAAAAAAATTAGCTGTACAGCCGCCTTCGGGCGGGTTACATACAGAAAATAGTACGAAAATATTACGAAAGGAGAAATGCTATGCCAACCATTAATCAGCTGGTCCGACAGGGAAGAGAGCGGGCGGAAACGAAATCGAACTCGCCGGCGCTTCTCAAGAACATGAACACGATTCGCCGGATTGCAACGGACACGGAAGCGCCCCAGAAACGCGGTGTGTGCACCTCTGTGAAGACCGTTACGCCTAAGAAACCAAACTCCGCACTTCGCAAGGTCGCCCGTGTGCGCCTTACAAACGGAATCGAAGTTACAGCGTACATTCCCGGCATCGGCCACAATCTGCAGGAGCACAGCGTCGTGCTGATCCGCGGCGGCAGGGTCAAAGACCTTCCCGGCGTGCGGTATCACATCGTGCGCGGAACGCTGGACACCGCCGGTGTAACCGGTAGAGGCCAGGCGCGCTCGAAGTACGGTGCAAAGAGACCGAAGCAGTAATAATACTACATGAAACAACAAGATCGGGACAGATTATGTGCCCTTATCTACATAGATAGGCGGCACCGCGGCGCAGCATAAGCGGCGTCGAGTACCGATCCGGCAGGCGCAAATGTCTGCGTCAGGAGGGAAGAGAAGTGCCTAGAAGAAGCAATATCCCCAAGAGGGAAATTCTCCCCGACCCGATTTACGGCAGTGTTGTTGTAGCAAAGCTCATCAACAGCATTATGCTGGACGGGAAAAAGGGAGTTGCCCAGGGTATCGTCTACGATGCCTTTGAGCAAATCAGGACAGCGACCGGACAGGATCCGTTGGAAGTGTTTGAAAAAGCCATGGCCAACATCATGCCCGTCGTGGAAGTAAAAGCCCGCAGAGTCGGCGGTGCAAACTATCAGGTACCCGTCGAAGTGCGCGCTGAGCGCCGTCAGACGCTGGGCCTGCGCTGGCTTACGCGATACACCAAGGCGCGCGGTGAGCGCACGATGTCCGAGCGGCTGGCCAAAGAACTGATGGACGCCAGCAACGCAACGGGCGCATCGGTCAAGAAAAAAGAAGATACGCACAAGATGGCAGAAGCCAACCGGGCGTTTGCACACTATCGCTGGTAGCGCGCGTGCGTCAGCATTGCACAAATCGTTTACTATCATATTTTATAAGAAAGGAGGAGATCATTCATGCCAAGACAATTTTCATTGGAGAATACCAGGAACATCGGAATCATGGCGCACATCGACGCCGGTAAGACGACGACAACCGAGCGTATCTTATTTTATACCGGCCGCACACACAAGCTTGGCGAAGTGCACGAAGGTGCCGCGACCATGGACTGGATGGAACAGGAGCAGGAGAGAGGCATTACGATAACCTCCGCCGCGACGACGGCCCAGTGGAAGGATGCGCGGATCAACATCATCGATACGCCCGGCCACGTGGACTTTACCGTGGAGGTTGAGCGTTCGCTTCGCATTCTCGACGGCGCCGTCATGGTGCTGTGTGCAAAGGGCGGCGTCGAACCGCAATCCGAAACGGTCTGGAGGCAGGCCGAGAAGTACAAAGTGCCCCGCATGATCTACATCAACAAGATGGATATCATCGGCGCAGACTTTTTCCACGTCGTGGACATGGTCCGCGACCGGTTAAAAGCGCCGGCCGTACCCATCCAGCTCCCCATCGGAGCGGAAGGGACGTTCGAGGGGATCATCGATCTGGTGTCCATGCAGGCCGACGTGTATCACGACGACCTGGGCAAAGTGGTCACCGTAGAAGAGATTCCCGAGTCCATGCTCGATCTGGCGCGCGAATGGCGCGGTAAGCTGATCGAAGCGCTCGCCGAAGGGGACGAAGATCTCTTAATTAAATATCTGGAAGGGGACGAGATCAGCGAAACGGAAATCCGGCGCGCGATTCGCCGCATGACGACGACGAACCAGATGGTTCCCGTCACGTGCGGCTCCTCCTACAAAAACAAGGGGATCCAGCCCATGCTGGATGCGGTGGTGGACTACATGCCTTCGCCGCTGGATATTCCACCCATCGTCGGCACGCTCGTGCGGACCGGCGAAGAGGAAGAGCGCGTCTCCGACGACAACGGGCCGTTTTCGGCGCTGGCCTTTAAGATCATGACGGATCCGTATGTCGGCAAGCTCGCGTTTTTCCGCGTGTATTCCGGCACGCTCAAAAGCGGGTCGTACGTGTGGAATCCCACAAAGAAAAAGAAGGAGCGCATCGGGCGCATACTGCTGATGCACGCCAACCACAGAGAAGACGTGGAAGAAGTGTATTCGGGTGACATCGCCGCAGCTGTCGGTCTCAAGGATACGACGACCGGCGATACGCTGTGCGACGAAAAAGGCGCAATCGTACTCGAGTCGATGGACTTTCCCGATCCGGTCATCCAGATCGCCATCGAACCCAAGACAAAAGCCGGCCAGGAAAAAATGGGCCTGGCGCTTGCAAAGCTGGCCGAAGAAGATCCGACGTTCAAGAACTACACGGATCAGGAAACGGGCCAGACGATCATCGCCGGCATGGGCGAGCTCCATCTGGAGATCATCGTCGACCGGCTACTGCGCGAGTTTAAGGTGGAGGCCAACGTAGGCCGGCCCCAGGTTTCCTACAAAGAGACGATCACGAAGGAAGTCGAGATCGACAACAAGTACGTCAAGCAGACGGGTGGACACGGCCAGTACGGTCACGTCAAAATCCGGCTGTACCCGAGGAACCCGGGCGAAGGGTATGAGTTTAAAAGCTCCATCGTGGGCGGCGCCATACCCAGGGAGTACATCCCGAAGATCGACGACGGCATTCAGGAGGCCATGTATTCCGGACCTCTTGCGGGCTATCAGGTCGTCGACGTGGGTGTGGAGCTGATCGACGGCTCCTACCACGAAGTGGACTCGTCGGAGATGGCGTTTAAGATTGCGGCATCCATGGCGTTCCGCGATGGAGTCTGCAAGGCTGTACCGGTGCTGCTGGAGCCGATATTCAAAGTCGAAGTGACGACGCCCGAAGAGTACATGGGCGACGTAATCGGAGATCTGAACTCCAGAAGGGGCCGGATCAACGGCACGGACCTGCACAACGGCATCGTAACGATCCACGGCATGGCTCCGCTGTCCGAGA
>DUTT01000032.1 GCA_012841925.1 Clostridiales bacterium
CCGCTTCGCCGTATTCTAACAAACATGGTGTCGAATACGACACCACGCAGGCCCGGATTTGTGAAGCTGGTGTCACGCCAGGCTTCTTACGGACATCACCGCAGCTCTTCATCGCCAGCCGCGATCATTTCCATCATAAAGTTGCAAACACTATACGTGTTCGTGTAGTATAGACAGCAGTGTGGCCATGAGACCCGCAAGCACAGCCAGATCAACGCGGCAACAGTCTAACTGCCCGCAAACAAGCCAGATCGATGCGGCAATGGCCACGCGGTCTGCAGGCAAAGCCAGATCGATACGGCCACAGTCAATCAAAATGTCAATACAGCAAGACAGGAGTCAACGCAAATGCAAGAAGTATATAAAAATATTTACCTGAAGGAGCTCGCGCTTCCCAACAACCCGCTGCGATCGCTGAATTTCTACATCGTCAAAGGCGAGGACCGCTCCATGATCATCGACACTGGATTTAACCTGGAGGAGACGAAGCAGGAGATTCTCGACGTGTTCCGCGAGCTGGATCTGAAGCCGGAGAACACGATTTTGTTCCTGACCCACCTGCACTCCGACCACACGGGCCTGGCGGCGTACTTCCAGGACATGGGGCTGGAGATCTACATGAGCGAAAAGGACGGCACGCTCATGAACAACAGCGTGGCGCAGGACAATCCGCGCTGGGAGCACATCGTCGAGTTCGGCCGCCTGCAGGGGCTGCACGTCGATCAGCTCGAGATCGGAGATCACCCGGGCTTCAAATTCCGCCCGTCCGCACCCATTCGGTTTACGAATGCCGTGCCGGGTGAATTCCTCTCCGTCGGCGAGTACAACTTCGAAATTGTAGATCTGAAGGGCCACACGCCGGGCATCGTCGGCCTGTACGAGCGCGACCACAAAATCCTGTTCTGCGGCGACCATATTTTAGGGAAGATTACGCCGAACATCACGTTCTGGGGATTTGAGTACGGTGACATTCTCGGAACGTACCTGGAGAGCCTCGCGCGCACGTACGACATGGACATCGACCACCTGTTTTCGTCGCACCGCTTTCTGGTGGAGGACCATCGGAAGCGCATCGAGGAACTGTATGCGCATCACGAACACCGGCTCGACGAGGCGCGGGACATTCTGAAGCGCGCCGATCGCACGACCGTGCGTGACGTCGCCCGCCAGCTTCAATGGGACATCCGCAGCCGCGGCTGGGATGACTTTCCCGCTTCGCAGAAGTGGTTTGCCGTCGGCGAAGCGCACTCTCACCTCGAGCATCTGCGCGCCATCGGGGATGCGGAGATGGAAGAGGAAGACGGGATTCTGTATTATAAGAGCGTGTAGACTGGATGTAGTTGACAGGTGATTTTGCCGGTTGAATTCGACGTAAAACTCCTGAGCCTGCGCGGCCTGTACAACGGCGATATTATTCTGCGGGAACGCCGTAACCCGGATAGCGAAAAGCATGGAGCTTTTCATCGCCGGGAACGATTTTGACGAGATGGGCGACATGTACCTGGAAACTGCGTCTCGCTATAAACGCGTCGGAAAATTGGAATTTAGCAGAAACCCATCGCTTCTTTTACAATTTCCATTTGCTCAGAAGAGGTGAGTTTCTCCAATAGCTTGAAAGCAACGTCCGGAGCGGTTGCAGGGCAATAGGAAGTAATTACATTATCGTCGACCACAATGGGACTATCCAATACATTCACACCAAACTGGGCTAATTGTTTTTGGCGGGATCCCCCTTGCAAGTGATATGTCGTTGCATTTCTGCCTTTCAAAATGCCGCTTTTCCCGAGCGCCAATGCTGCAACGCAGATCGTGGCAATCGTTTTGCGCTTTTCATTGAATTCCCGGATAAGATTCAAAAAATCCTCATCGTAGGCTTCTTCATAAAATCCGAAGTCTTCAAATCCTCCGGGGATTGCCAATGCATCGTAATCGTCAACACAAATTTCATCAATCAGCCGATCCACTGTGACAGGGATATTAAATGTGCTGATAACTGTTTTTGTAAATCCGCATGATATCACGTCAATATCATGATGATAATCATGCCTTGCCCAGCCAAGCACATCTACAAAAACACTGAATTCCATTGTCTCAAATCCCTTAGCCAGAAAAAGTAAGACTTTCATAAGAGCACCTCATTTCCTCATTAAGTTCCTGTTTGTTGAGTTGTTATCAAACTCAATATTAACATAAAACTTAAAGCTAATCATTTTCGTTTCTTCCTGCGCTTGCTTCTTGAAATATTCAAAGTGATTTCCACCCTTGCCATGTCAACCGGCCCTTAAGCCGTACTAAAAGAGCGTTCCCCACGGGGACGCTCTTTTCATTTGCCGCATTTACATGCCGCTATCCGTGGATATTGCGCTACAGGCCGCCTGTCACACCTAAATCCCCAAGATCCATGATCGTCGCTCCCGGCGGCAGTTCGAACATTTCGTCTGGTACGGGCCCGTACACGAAGCTCAGAAACTCGACGACAATCTCCTCCTTCCCCACACCGCCAATTATTTTCAGCGGGATGCCGTGTTCTTCCCAGATCCACATCTTGCTGGTCAAATTGCCAGCGTGCATCTCGTACACGATGCAATCCTTGTCGTCGAACACCTCGCGCCTGACGTACATCATGCCCGGGATGTCCAGGTCGTCGGCGTAATCCTGCGGCGTTTTAAAATCCTCGCCGAGGTCGCCCACGATCGTCATCAGGGTTGCGATATTACTGCCCGAATCGTACGAGTACATGACGCCGTCGACCGTATTGATAATCGATACGAGGACCGCATTGCCGAGCGGATGCTCTCTTTCGGTCCTAAACTTGCCGGGCATCACCCAGGTTTTCTGATACAGGGGATCGATGCCGGGCACCGTTATGACATAATCATACGTGCAGCCGGGCATGTCTTCTCCTTTGGCGAGCAGGGATTTGATTTCGGCGGGATCGTTCCACTTATCTGCCTCCTGCTCCAGCTTTGAAGCTTCCGGGTCCTCCGGATTTTCCGAATCGGCGCTTCCACCGCCGCAGCCGGCGAGCGCAATCGCCGCCAGCGCTACTGTCACCGCCAGTGCGATGACCAACCATTTCTTATTCATAGCAGGTTCTCCTTCCCGAATGCGGGGCACAGTGAGATGCAAAGAATGGAAAACGGTTCCAGGCCGGATGGATGACTGACTGAAGGACTGACAAAGGATGATCATATAGTATATTGATAATTTCGACGCCAGCGCCGGAATTCCTCTTTGTGTAGAAACAAATATGGGAGGGACTTTTTCCGGAATGCGTCCCGAAGTTTGTGCGAATGTGTAGTATAATGTCATGCGAGGGAGGCAGGCTCCGCCTGTGGGCGAGGGAGGGAGACTGCGCTTGTGGATGGCGTGACGCTGCCGACCATCTGCCGAACGATGCGGCTGTTGACCGCGGAGGTTGAACATGCAAAAGACGAATGCCATGCGGGCGCTCGATCGGGCGCACATCGATTACGAACCGCACAGCTATGCGGGCACGGATGCCATCAGCGGAACGGAAGTGGCCGATGCGCTCGGATTCGATGCGGCGAAAGTGTTTAAGACGCTCGTCACGCAGGGAAAATCCGGTGCGCACTACGTGTTTATCATTCCCTCCGACCGCGAGCTCGACCTGCGAAAAGCCGCTGAGGCCGCGAAGGAGAAGTCCGTTGCGATGATCCGCGCAAAGGATCTGCTGCCGCTGACCGGCTACGTGCACGGCGGCTGCTCGCCGATCGGGATGAAAAAGACATTCATCACCTTTCTGGACGAAAGCGCGAGGAGCCGGGAAACGATCGTCATCAGCGCCGGAAAAATCGGCTACCAGATTGAGATCCGGCCGGAGGATTTGATGAAGGCCGTACCGCTTGCGCTCGTCGACATAACAGAATAGATGACAGCATGCGGAGGTTAAGCGGTCTGTCGAAGACGTTTACGAGATCGTGAGCCTGAAAGCGGAAGCGAGCAGGGAGTATTAAAACTATACAGTAAAGGAGAAGACATGGAATTCAAAGATCAGGTTGTAATGATTACCGGTTCGACGGGAGGAATCGGGAAAGCGTGCGCCGAGCGCTATGCGCAGGATGAGGCGAAACTGGTGCTTCTCGGCCGGAACAAAAAGCGGCTCGAGACGTTGCGTTCAGAGCTGAAGCTCGGCGAAGACCGGTGCATCATCTGTTCGGGTGACATCAGCGACGAATCATACGTCATCCGAAGCATCGAGCAGGCGATGGAGAGTTTTGGCCGCATCGACGTGCTCGTGAACACGGCCGGTATCAGCGGCCCGTCGGTGCTGGCCGAGGACTACTCGTACGAAGATTTTAAAGCCTGCTACGAAACGAACGTATACGGGACATTCCTCACGATGAAGTACGCGCTTCCGATTATGAAGGCTCAGAAAAAGGGAGCGATCGTCAACACGGGATCGTCTTCGGGCATTCGCGGCTACGATCTGGAGAGCGCTTACGGGTCCTCGAAGTGGGCTACGATCGGCCTGACGAAAAACGTCGCCGCCGAAAATCCCGACACCGGCGTGCGGGTCAACTGCATCTCGCCGGGATGGGTCGATACGAAGATGATGGCTCAGATTTTAGAGAACTACGCCAAGATGGGTGACGGCGATCCTTCGGTGTATTACAACACGAGCCCCATGGGCCGCGCCGGTGCCCCGGAGGAGATCGCGGACGGCGTTTACTTCCTGACATCGGAAAAGGCATCGTTCATCAACGGCTCCAACCTCGTGGTCGACGGAGGCTCGACGATCGGCTAGCCCGGATTTCGCTTTTGCAACCGGCATGATTCCTGACGGACTGCATCGCTCCGGTCGCATGAACTTCGGATATTTAGTAATCTATAATGGCAGTTCCCCGGCTTGCCGGGGAACTGCTTTTACATTGACGGGAACCGCCCCGCCATTCCTGCGTCTAAAGAGTAAACGCACAACAGACGCATTCGACGCCGAACGGCAGGAGGAATGAAAATGATTGCGAATCACAAAAATAAAAAACTCACCGCGATGCTCCTGATCGCAGCCGTGCTTGCGCTTGCGCTGTTTGCCGGCTGCGGCGGATCGCCGATGAGCGGCAAGTCCGCGGACGAAGCAGAGGTGTTCTACGCGATATCCGACAGCATCGCGGACACCGGCGGCGGCATCGCGCAGAGCGAAAGCGTGGCGCCGGAGCTGTCACCCGGGGGAGCGAAACAGCGGGGTCACGCAGAAAATGTAAAGCTCGTCTACACCGCTAACCTGAGGCTTCAGACGATCGACTACGCGAAGGCGGAGGCCGAGCTGACGGAGCTTGTGGATCGGCTCGGCGGATATTTTGAGTATTCGTACGTCGACCGGGGCGGGTACTATTCCGACGGCTCGCGCATGACGGGCAGCTACACGGTCCGCGTGCCTGCGGCAAAGTTCGAAGAGCTGCTCTCGTCGGTGGGTGACGTCTGCCACGTCGTGAGCGTCGACCGTTCCGTCGAAGACATCGGCATGGAATACTTCGATGTGGAGACGCGGCTGAACACGCTGCGCACGAAGCTTGAGCGGCTCACTGCGCTGCTCGAGCGCGCCAACGTGATGAGCGATATCATCGAGCTCGAGAATTCGATCGCCGGCACGCAGTACGACATCGACTGGTACACATCGACGCTCAACCGCTACGACAGCCTCGTCGGGTTTTCGACGGTGCACATCTCGCTCGAGCAGGTCGCCCGTCTGACCGGCGGCGTGTCGGAGGCCGAGGGGTTTTTCCCGGCTCTCTGGCGCAGCCTGCGCGACGGTCTTGCCAATTTCGCCGATTCCCTGCAGGGTGTCGTCCTCTGGACCGCTTACAATCTGCTGACGCTCGCGGTGCTGGCCGCCGTGCTGTTCGGTCTGTGCAAGTGGCGCCGCAAGCGGAAGATGGAAGGGAAATCCCTGCTGCCGCCGCTGCCGTCGATTCGATCGACTCGAAGGAAGCGCAAAGACGGCAACCGGCCCGACGACGGCGAACAGTCCTGACGGCGGAAATCAGTCCGAAGGCGGCAACCGGTCCGACGATGGTGAAGATGCACCGGACAAACCCGGTACGGACAAACCCGATGCAGACAAACCTTCCGTGTGATATAATAAAACACAGTATTGTCACACGAAAGGAGCAGGCAAGGCCATGAAAAAAATGACCGTTTTGGAAGTTCCCTACAACGCGACCGTGTATGCGCCGGGGCCCAGAGAGCTGGATCTGTATCACAGAGAGAATCTGTACGAAACTGCCGGCTTGCCCTACGAGGTGATCACCGTCAGCTACGATCACGAAAATTATCCGTCCGACAAGGACACGTTCGAGTCCCAGATGGCGCTCGGGAAAGTGATTGCAGGCCATGCGGCCGAAGCGTTCCGCCGCGGCGATGTCGTGCTGATGACCGGCGGCAACTGCGGGCCGGCTGTCGCGATGGCCGGAGGTCTGCGCCAGGCGTTCCCCGACAAGCGGATCGGCCTCGTGTGGCTCGATGCGCACGGAGACCTCAACACGCCGGAAACGTCGGTTTCGGGCATGATCGGCGGCATGCCGTTCGGCGTGTGCTGGGGCAACAGCCTGCCCGGGTGGCAGGAAGCGGTCGGCCTCGTTCCGCCGTTTTTGCAGGAGGACTGTCTGCACGCCGACGGGCGCAGCCTGGACCCGCCGGAAGTCGAGATGCTCGAGCGTTCAAAGGTCTCGTACCTGAACACCGAACAGTTTAAGGACACGGAACAGTTCGCGCGGGCGGTCAACCGCATCGCCGACCAGGTGGACATCCTGTACCTCCACATCGACGCCGACATCCTGGACGGCACCTATGTGCCGGATCACCATACGATCGAGTTCAACGGACCGGACATGGACGAGGTGAAGCGCGCCATCGACGCCGTGATGAACACGGGGAAAGTCAAGGCGTATGCCGTCGTGTCTGTCTACTTCCCCAACGGGAAGCCGGGCAAGGAGATCAGCGCGCGAAGCGGCCTGGAGATGGTGAAGCAGGGGCTGCTGGGCTGGAAGGAGTAGCGGAACGATCGCAGTGCTGTCGTGGTGCCATAGAAGAGCAATGGCACGATCGCGGTGCTATGGAAAAGAAAATATCCCTCGCCGTTGCTGCGGCGGGGGATATTTACATTATCTGTAAAATGTGATATAATTCAGTTGCTTGTGCCCCATCGATTTCGCTCAGCGACGGGCACGGTTATCGCTCAGCGGAGGCAGTCGGTCGCAACACCGAAAGAGATTTTCACTTCAGCCAGCCGAGCCACGCGTCGGAGACGGCATCGGACGGCATGCGCCATCCGCCGTTGGGTGACAGCGACAGCGCGATCAGCTTCGGGCCGTCGGGCATAGAATTGCGCTTAAACTGCTGGGAGAAGAAGCGGCGGATAAACACGGCGAGCCATGTGCGGATTTCCCCGGCGCTGTACGTGCCGGCAAACGCCTGTTCGGCGAGCCAGAGCACGCGCGCGGGCGCCGCCTGGCGCTCCACGGCGTGATACAGGAAGAAATCGTGAAGCTCGTACGGTCCGACGACATCCTCGGTCTGCTGAGCGAGGTTGCCGTCGCTGTCCGTGGGCAAAAGCTCCGGCGATATGGGCGTGCTGAGGATGGACTGCAGCGTCTCCCGGAGATCAGCCGTATCGCCTGCGACGTGGAACAGGGTGTCCTGTGGCGAAGCGATATTGTCGGCGGCTGCTCCGCTCCGGTCGAGCGCGCCGGCGACGGCGCCGATGACGCGGCGCACGAGCCCCTTGGGCAGGCCGGCGTTGACGCTGTACATGGACATGTGGTCGCCGTTGAACGTGCACCAGCCGAGCGCCATTTCCGACAGGTCGCCCGTCCCGACGACAAAGCCTCCGGTCTGGTTGGCGAGGTCCATCAGGATCTGCGTGCGCTCCCGGGCCTGCGAGTTTTCGTAGGTGACATCCGCGACCGACGGATCGTGTCCGATATCCTTAAAGTGCTGCATCACGGCATCGCAGATGGGGATTTCGCGGGCGTCGCAGCCGAGCTGCGCGATGAGCCGCCCGGCGTTTTCCTTCGTGCGCGCCGTCGTGCCGAAGCCGGGCATGGAGACGGCCAGGATATCGGAGGCCGGTTTGCCGTTGAGGTGCATGGCTCTCGCAGCGACGAGCAGCGCCAGCGTCGAGTCCGATCCGCCTGATACGCCGATCACGGCGGTGCGCGCATGCGCCCGCAGGAGCCGCTCGGCCAGCGCTGTGGACTGGATGTCGAAGATATCCAGGCACAGCTCGTCCGCCCCTTCGGAGTCTGCAGGTATGTAAGGGGCGCACGAAGGCGGCACGAGCAGGCGGTCTTTCTCTGTCAGCAACCGCAGGCCGGAAAGCACCACCGTCCGCATTGGATGCGTTTTGCAGGCGTCACCCGCTTCGGAAGACGGGGCCAGGCCGGAATCGCAGCCCGGACCGAATCCAGGCTCCCGGAGCCGCTGCGCGCGCAGATACTGCACGTCTACATCGGCCAGGATCGAGACGGATTCACGCTCGAGCGCCGTCGTTTCCTGCAGCACGTCGCCTGCGCTTGCGATGATCGAGTGGCCGGCGTACACGGCTTCCGCCGTCGATTCGGTCGGGCCGGCGCACGCGCGGACGTAGGCGCACATGCATCGCGAACTCAATTCCCGGATGCTGTCTCTGCGCACAGCCGACTGCCCCGCTTCGTGGATGAACGCCGCCGGGTTGAACACCGCATCCGCCCCGGCGAGCACGGAGCGCGCGCCCGGAGCGACCGGCATCAGGCCTTCTCGTCCGATTTCGACGCCGAACGAGAAGCTGCCGGCCTCATCGGAAAAGAGCAGGGATCCAAACGGCACATCCTTCCCCGCAATCCGGACCGATTCCACGCGGCCGGCAAGAGCGCTGCCGGGGGAGAACCACCGGCTCTCGTCGACGTTGCCTGCTCCCGGGATCGTCATCTTCGGGACGATACCTGTCACGCGCCCGCCCTGCAGGACGGCCGCGCAGTTGTACAGCTTGTTCCCGACGCGCAGCGGCAGCCCGGCGACAAGCGCACAGCGAAGATCGCGGGTCTGCGCTGCGAGAAGATCGAGCGCCTCGAGGCTCGCACTTCTCAGCTGTTCGGAAAAGAAAAGATCCCCGCACGTGTAACCGCACAGAGAAAGCTCGGGGAACGACACGACCGCAGCCCCGGCGGCCTCGGCCGAACGCGCCAGCCGGACCATCTCTTTCGCATTGCTCACAGGATCTGCCACAACGACGCGCGGCTGCGCGGCGGCAAGCCGGATAAAGCCCATGGTTTCCATGATCCCACCTCCATGTAGATTATAGCGCAAAACAATGCCTATGCAAAGAAAAAGGAAATAGGGTATACTAAAACCAGGAGAAATTACAACACAAACTCCACCGGGAGGAACGCATGCACAAGGAATACTACATCAATACGCTGACGCCTGATCTGAGCTTTACGGATTTCTTTCTCGTCAAAAGCATATCGATCCGCACCGGATCCAATCGAAAAATGTACCTCGATGTATCCCTGGGCGACGCCACAGGCGAGATCAACGGAAAAAAATGGGACGTCACGGACGACGAAGCCATCGCGCTGGATGCCATCAGAGACGGCGATCTCGTGCGGGTCAAGGCCGAGGTCACCGAGTGGAACGGGCTGCTGCAGCTCCGGATCCTGCGGATCCGCAAAGCGGTCAAAGAAGATCAGCTCGACGTATCGGACTACATCAAAACCGCGCCGGAACCGCCGGAGGAGATGTTCGACTACGTGTACGGGCGCGCCGAAAGCGTCACCGATCCGGACCTGCGGGGGCTGACGCTCCGCTTCCTCGACGACAACAAAGAAAAGCTGCTGTATTATCCGGCGGCGATGCGCAATCACCACGCAGAGCTTGCGGGGTTGCTGTACCATATTAAACGCATGCTCATGGCCGGCGAAAAAATGTGCGAAATCTACGAGTTTCTCGACCGCGACTGGGTCGTGTGCGGCGTCATCCTCCACGACATGGAGAAGCTGAACGAGATCCTGTCCAACGAGTGGGGCATATCGCCCGGATATACGACGGAAGGCCAGCTGCTCGGTCACCTGGTGCAGGGTGTTAAGGCGGTGGACCGCATGGCCCGGGAAGCCGGCATGCCCGAAGAAAAGGCATTGATGCTGGAGCATATGATTCTGGCTCATCACTACGAACCGGAGTTCGGAAGCCCGAGGCGGCCGATGTTCCCGGAAGCGGAGATACTGCACTATCTCGACATGCTCGACGCGAAGATGTACGACTTCGAAGATGCGCTGGCGGGCACGCTGCCCGGCGAGTTTACGCCGAGGGTCCGGACGCTCGACGGACGCTTCCTCTATAAACCGACGTTTGCCCCGACGTTTTCCAAAGAAGATGAGCGCATACATGAATGAAGAAAAAACCGGCCTCCTCGCGGAGCGGATCTTTTACAACCGGGACAATTATTTCTGCATCGCCGTCTTCGAAGCGGAAAACGAGCAGTTTTATGCGGTAGGGCATCTGCCGTATGCGGAGAAAGGGCGGCGCTACACGCTGTGGGGCCGCTGGAAGACTCACCCGAAGTACGGCGAACAGTTCGCCTTTACATCGTATGAGGAAAAAGAGCCGGACACCGAAGCGGGGCTCGTGGCATTTCTGTCTTCCGGCATGCTGCGCGGTGTCGGACCGGTGACGGCGCGCGCCATCGTCAAGGCATTCGGACCGGATACCATGGATGTGCTCAAGTTCCGGCCGGATCGCCTCACGGAGGTGCCGGGCATCGGCGCGGTCAAAGCGGCGGCGATCAGCGAGAGCTATCAGGAACAGCGCGAGCTGGCCGAGACGATGATCGAGCTGCGGGAGTTCGACATCACTTCGCTGACCGCCATGAAGCTGTATCAGGTCTACGGAAGCGATGCGCCCGCTCTCGTGCGAGAAAACCCCTACCGGCTCATCGAGGATGTGTTCGGCATCGGGTTTCAAAAAGCAGACCGGATCGCCCGGAGCATGGGCGTGGAAGCCGACGATCCGAAGCGCATCCGAAGCGGCATCCTGTACAACCTCGGGCAGGCCTCGAACAGCGGCCACACCTACGTGTTTCGAAAAGCGTTCTGCGAGAAGACAGGCGAGCTTCTGGACGTCGCAAGCGGGCAGGTCGACGATGCGCTGTACGACCTGATCGTCGAAGGCGATGTGTACGCCGACGCGCTGGAAGGTGCGGACATACTGTATCTGGACCGCTATTACCGGGCGGAGCAGCGCGTCGCCGGCAAACTGCTGCGGCTCGCGCAGGCGGAGCTGTCGCACTTGAGCGGCAACGTGGAGAACATGATCCGCAGAGTGGAACTCGACCGGGGCATGGAGCTGACCGCGAAGCAGAAGCAGGCTGTCATCGCATCGCTGGAAAACGGCGTGTGCGTCATCACGGGCGGCCCCGGAACCGGCAAGACGACGATCATCGACACCATCATGTACATCCTCGCCGAAAGCGGCGTGCAGACCGCGCTGGCGGCGCCGACCGGCCGGGCTGCCAAACGCATGAGCCAGCTGACCGGCTACGACGCATCTACAATCCACCGCCTGCTGGAATACTATTATTCCGAGAACGAGGATCACATGCGGTTCGGGCGCACGGAGGAAAACCCGCTGGAGTTCGACTGCGTCATCATCGACGAGATGTCCATGGTCGACATCCTGCTGATGGAGGGTCTGGTCAACGCCGTGCCGCCGGGCACGCGCCTCATCCTTGTAGGTGACGCCGACCAGCTGCAGTCAGTCGGTGCGGGAAACGTGCTCAAGGACATCCTGGAGAGCGACACGGTCCATTCGGTCCGCCTGACTGAGATTTTCAGGCAGGCGCAGGAAAGCCTCATCGTCGTCAACGCGCATCTGATCAACCGGGGCGAATACCCTTCGTACAACGAGCAGGGCAAGGACTTTTTCTTTCTGGAGCGGAGCCGGGAGGGTGACATCTTAGAAACGATAAAGGATCTGTGCACGCGGCGCCTGCCGAACTATTACGAAGACTGCGATGCGCTGTCGGACATTCAGGTGCTGACGCCGATGCGAAAAGGGCTGCTGGGGAGCACCAGTCTCAACCGGGAGCTGCAGGCGATCCTCAATCCGCCCGAGTACGGAAAGTCCGAAAAGACGCTGGGCGAACGCATATTCCGGACAGGCGACAAGGTGATGCAGAATAAAAACGACTACCGTATTACATGGCGCAGCATCAAAGATCTGTCCGAAGGGGAAGGCGTGTTCAACGGAGACATCGGCATCGTGCAAAGCGTCGACAACGATGCGGGCCGGATCGGCGTGCTGTTCGAAGAAGAGCGGCTCGTGCAGTACGAATTTTCGCAGCTCGACGAGCTGGAGACCGCGTTTGCCATGACGGTTCACAAGAGCCAGGGATCGGAGTTTCCGGTCGTCATCATGCCTATGACCCGCTTCCCGCCCATGCTTGCGACCCGCAACCTGCTGTACACGGCGGTCACCCGGGCGAAGCAGGCGGTAATTCTCGTCGGCCTGTGGAACGCGTGCCGGGCGATGGTGGACAACGATGTGATCGCGGAGCGCCAGTCCGGACTCGGCGTGCGCCTGCGGAGGCTGTGGGATCTGACCGATGAAATGGCATGAGACCGGCCGCGCCGCCGCTGTTCTCGGATTGATCTATCCCGAGAACATCTACTGCATGCGGTGCCGGGATACGATCGACGCCTCCAGAGTACACGGTCTGTGCGACGAATGCGCAAGCGCCATTCCCTGGGCGGTAGAAAATCCGTTCCGGTCGTACATGGACGAGTTCGCGTTTGACGACGTGTGGCCTGTCGCGCGCTACGGCGCACACGTGCGAGGCATGATCCACGGGCTCAAGTTGCACGGAAAGACATACATCGCGCGGAATTTGGGGGCGCTGATGGCCGAGCGCGTGCGCATGGAGCCGGCGACGTTCGACGTCGTAACCGCTGTGCCGCTCCACCGGGAGAAGCACCGGTTGCGCGGCTTCAACCAGGCCGCGCTGCTGGCCGAATACGCCGCAGACGGCGCACAGCTGCCGTTCGATCCCGGGCTGCTCGTCAAACCGCGGCCAACCGCATCGCTGCGCCTGGCCGACAGCCGGACGCGCAGGCAGATGCTGGCCGGTGCGTTCGAGGTGCCTGCCGAACGACGGGAGGACGTTTTGGGAAAACGCGTCATCCTCGTCGACGATGTGTGCACGACCGGTAGCACGGCGGACGCCTGCGCCCGTGCGCTCAAAGGCGCAGGCGCAAAGCAGGTGGCGCTCCTGTGCTTTGCAGCGAGCGCGGGTTATAAGACAGTGGAAGATACATAATGATATACATGCGCCTCATTTCGAAGGCGGGCCTTGCCCGGGTCTGCGGTTGAAAGTCCATGCCAGCTATGGGCAAAAGGACCCACGTAAGCTGTTCCGAAAACGGGCAGTGATCATGGCATAGCTTAGATGTAAGTCCTCGGAGAAACTCCGGCAAAGGCGAGTGTGGGGGCAAAGACCGGGTCAGCCGGGCAATGCGCGCCTTCGACCGATCGCAAAAGCAGAATGCGATAAAGGAAAAAGGAGCTGCGCGTCGTATATCATCAATAACACGAAAACCAAGAAGGAGGTCCGACCATGAATGTTAACATCACGACAAGAAACTTCAATGCAAGCGATCAACTCAAGGAGAGGATCGACAAGAAATTTCAAAGACTGGACAAATATTTCTCCCGGGAAATCGTGGCCTATGTGATGCTCAGCAACGAAAAAGGAAGTCTGCAAAAGCTGGAAGCGACCATCAATGCCGGCGGCATGATCTTCCGGGCCGAAGAAGTCAACTCCGATATCTATTACTGCCTGGACAAAGTGGTCGATCGTCTGTCGAGCCAGATGTCGCGCTTCAAGACGAAAATGGTCAAGCGCCACAAAGACCAGAAGGAAATTCTGTTCGCGCACGTACCGGATGCGCAGGAGACACACGAAGAGTTTAAGGTCGCGCGGACGAAGCGCTTCGCGATCCAGCCGATGAGCACGGAAGAGGCGATCATGCAGATGGAGCTTCTCGAGCACAGCTTTTTCGTGTTTCTCAACGAGGATGCCGACGGCGTCAACGTCGTGTACCGAAGGAAAGACGGCACGTACGGTCTTTTGATCACCGAAAAGTAGAGCGCGTACGATCGGGGAGGGCGTATGAACACATACATGGCCGGGATACTGTCAGGCGTTGGATTCAGCGATGTGATCGATGTCATCATCATCTCTTTTGCTGTGTACAAACTGCTGGGATTTATCCGGATGTCGCGCGCCGAACAGCTGGCCAAAGGCCTGCTGATCCTCATCATCGCTTCGTTTATATCGGATACGTTCGATTTCTACACGGTCAACTGGATTCTCACAAAAGTGCTGGACGTCGGCATCATTGCGCTCGTCGTCGTCTTTCAGCCCGAGCTTAGGCGGGGACTGGAGTACCTGGGGCGGGGTAAGTTCGGCTCCAAGCAGTTCTCCATGGATAAAGAGCGCATGAAGGAAACATCGGATACGCTGGTGCGGGCGGTCGAATACTTCGCGGCCACCCGTACCGGCGCGCTGATCGTCATCGAGCGGGAGACGGCGCTGTCGGATATCGCAGAAACCGGCATCATCATGAATTCCGCGCTGTCCGAATCGCTCATCGAGAATCTGTTCTATAAAGGATCGCCCCTCCACGATGGAGCGGTCATCCTGCGGGACGACCGCATCTACGCAGCCGGCTGCGTGCTTCCCCTGTCGGAAAACAACAACCTGAGCAAGGACCTTGGAACCCGTCACCGGGCGGGTGTGGGCATCACCGAGGTGTCCGACGCCGTCGTGCTCATCGTCTCCGAAGAGACCGGCATCATCTCCATGGCCGTGGACGGCCGCCTGTCGCGCTTCCTGGATCTCAAGACGGTCGACAAGATGCTTTTGAACCACTACATGAGCCGCCTGGACCGGAAGAGGCCTGGAAGGGACTGGATCGGACAGCTGTTCAGAGGGGGGCGCAATGAGTAGGAATTCCTGGCTGGACAAACTGATATCGGTGGCGATCGCGCTGGTGCTGTGGGTATACGTCCTCAGCCTCAATCCTCAGTCGAAGACGACGGTCGCGGGCGTGCCCGTGCAGCTATTGAACCAGGAAGTGCTGGTGACGAGCAGCCTGGCCATTGCGGGATCCGACCGCTATACGGTCGACGTGTACGTCGAGGGCGTGCGCTCCGACATCCTCTCCCTGCAGAGCGATCAGGTGACGGCGACGGCCGATCTGTTCGGTCTGGGCAAAGGTCAGAATTATCTCGTGATATCCGTCAGCGTGCCGGAAAAAATCACCGTCATCGAAGTGCGCCCCAACCGGATCCCCGTTCTGATCGACGAACTGGTAAACGTCCGAAAGCCGGTGGTGCTTTTCGTGACGGATACACCCAACGGCAGCGAGATCGGGGGCGTGACGCTGACTCCGTCGGAAGTCACCGTCTCGGGCGCCAAGTCCATCGTGGATCAGGTGCAGTCGGTCCGGGTCAGCGTGTCTCAGTCCTCCCTGACGGAGACGGCGACGGCGCAGCTCCTGTCGGCCGAAGCCGTGGACGCCGCGGGCGAACCGGTCGAGCACGTGCGCCTGTCGCACGCGTATGTGGAACTTGCGGCAGCGCTGTACCAGACGAAGACCGTGCCGCTCGAAGTGCCCGTGGAGGGCGAGCCGGCGGCGAACGCAGAGATTTCGGAGCGGATCATTCCAGACTCCATCACCATAAAAGGCCCGCAGCAGGCACTGTCGGGCGTGGAGGCGATCGTGGCCAGGCCGCTCAACATCCAGGGGATCGACGCGAGCGTTTCGCTTCCGATCGAGCCGATTCTGCCGGCCGGCATCGAAGCGGCCAACGACAGCCTGGATCTGACGGCGCAGTTTACACTTATAACGATGGCAGAGGTCACGTTTACGTACGGTCCGGACGATGTGTGGGTGTACAACGTGCCGGGCGGATACCGCGTGCAGGTGCTGACCCGGGAAGTCGCAGTTACGGCCCGGGGCGAAGAAGCGGTGATCGGCGTGCTGCAGGCCCGCGACCTCCAGCCGGCGGTCAACGCGGCCAACGTGTCGCAGAACAGCCAGGAAGCGGTTTTGACGACCCGGTATGCTCAGCAGCACGTTTCGGTCAGCATCGCACCCGTCACAGCGCGCATCCGCGTGTCTATGGCGAACAATCAACCGGAACCGCAGGAGTAATCCTTGCGCACACAGTCAGACATCGATATCGAAAAGGGGAAATTATGAGCCGATTGTTCGGAACCGACGGCGTACGAGGCATTGCAAATCAGGAACTGACGGCCAGCCTGGCCCACAAGCTCGGCAAAGCCGGTGCCCATATATTAAAGAAAAATGAAAACCGTCCGGTCGTCCTGATCGGAAAGGATACGAGAATTTCCGGCGACATGCTGGAAGACGCACTGAGCGCCGGCATTCTGTCCATGGGCGGAAACGTCATCAAGGCGGGCGTGCTGCCGACACCGGCGGTGGCCTACCTCGTGCGGCAGTTCGGAGCGGATGCAGGCGTCGTGATTTCGGCATCGCATAATTCGTTTGAGCACAACGGCATCAAGCTCTTCAACGGCGACGGATATAAGCTGGACGATAATCTGGAAGAGGAGATCGAAGACATCATCGCCCGCGACCTGGACATATCCAGCCACATCACCGGTGACCGCCTCGGGCGGGTGCTGCAGCCGAAGGAAGATGCCGAAACGCTGTATGCCGATTTTCTCAAGAGCACGGTCGACGCCGATCTCAGCGACATGAGCGTCGTCATCGATTGCGCAAACGGCGCGGCAAGCCGCATTGCCGAAAAGGTTCTGACGGATTTAGGCATGCGCCTGAGCGTCATCCACAACGAACCGGACGGCGTCAATATCAACAAAAACTGCGGATCGACGCATCCGGGCGACCTGCAGGAAGCCGTGCGCAGGGAGGGCGCTGCCCTGGGGCTGGCCTTCGACGGCGACGCCGACCGCCTCATCGCCGTGGACGAACTGGGCCGGATCGTCGACGGCGACCGCATCATGTACATCTGCGCCAAAATGCTCAAGGACCGCGGGGAACTGCCGTTCGATCTGGTTACGACGACCGTCATGAGCAATCTCGGATTTCATCGGGCCATCGAATCGCTGGGGCTCCAGGCGGACATCACGCAGGTGGGCGACCGCTACGTGCTCGAGCGCATGCTCGACACCGGTTGCGTGATCGGAGGCGAGCAGTCCGGGCACATCATATTCCGCAAGCATACGACGACCGGCGACGGCATCCTCTCCGCGCTGCAGCTCCTGCAGGCGTGCCGGATGGACGGGCGCCCGCTGTCGGCCATGGCCGACGATGTGGTGCTGTATCCGCAGGTGCTTAAAAATGTTAAGGTGCGCAACGAAAATAAAAAATACCTCGATAAAGACCGCGAAGTCGCCCGTGCCATCGTCGAAGCGGAGCAAAAGCTGGGCCGAAACGGCCGCATCCTCATCCGCCCGTCGGGCACCGAGCCGCTCGTGCGCGTGATGATCGAAGGAGAAAAGCTGGACGAAATCGAAATGATGGCGGAAACATTGGCCCGCTTAATCGCCCGAAATCTGGGCTGACGACAGTTTGTTTTCTCCTCCTCCTGTGATATAATCTCATGCGGAAGCCGGCAGGGATTTATATGCGGCGAGGAGGGAAAATATGAGTCTGGAATTGAGGAAAGTTCATATCAGGGATGTGGTCCTGGGCGGAGAGAACCGCCTGACGGACGGCGTCCTTTTTATTGACACAAAAGAGCTGGAGTCGCTGATACTGGAGGATCACCGGATCCGTTCCGTATCGTTCGACCTGGCAAGGCCGGGCGAATCCGTCCGGATTCTTCCCGTCAAGGACGTCATCGAACCGAGAGCCAAGCTGGAAGGCGGCAGCTCGTTCCCGGGCGTGCTCGACGAATCGATGACCGCGGGCGGCCGCGGCATCACCGTGGCGCTCAAAGGCTGCGTCGTTACGACGACCGGTCCCATCGTGGGATTTCAGGAAGGCCTCATCGACATGAGCGGCCCCGGTGCGGACTATACGATTTTTTCGCAGTACATCAACATCGTGATGATCATCGATAAGCACGACGACATCAACCCGCACGAGCACGAGGAAGTCGTCCGGATCGCCGGCGTCAAAGCGGCGGCGCACATCGGAGAAATCGGGTTAACGTGCGAAGAGTACGAAAAGACCGTGTACGACTGGCCGGTCATCGGAGAGCGCTATGCGCAGTATCCGGACCTGCCCAAAGTCGCCTACGTCTGCAACTGCATGTCGCAGGGTCTGTTGCACGACACGTACTTCTACGGGCGCGACACGAAGAAGATGGTGCCGACGATGGTATCGCCGCTCGAATTTATGGACGGAGCGCTCGTCAGCGGCAACTGCGTGTCGCCCGGCTCGAAGACGACGACGTTCCATCATCTGAACAACGCCGTCATCGACGAGCTGTTCGAAAGACACGGCAAGGAGCTCAACTTCGTGGGTCTGGTTTTGAACCCCATGATGGTAACGCTCAAGGAAAAATATCGCGGAGCCATGCTCGTCGCCGACCTCGTGGAGTCGCTCGGCGTAGAGGCGGCGCTCATCACGCAGGAGGGTTTTGGAAATCCGACGACCGACCTGATGATGGCCTGCAAGAACCTCGAAGACATGGGCATCAAAACCGTCATCGTCACGAACGAAGACGCGGGCACCGACGGTCTGTCCGAGTCCCTGCCCGACATGGTGGTCGAAGCCGATGCCATCGTAACGACCGGCAACAGCAACGCGACGCTGCTGCTTCCGAAGGTCGACCGGGTGATCGGGAAACTCGAGGACATCGAGCGCGTGACGGGCGGCAACGTGGATTCCATCAAGCCCGACGGCACGCTGCTCGTCGAAATTCACGGCATCATGGGCAGCCACAATCTCCAGGGAAATACGCTTCTCACAGCGATTACGGTATAGAGGGAGGCCGGCAATGAAAAGAGTACTATTTTATACGAACCAGTTCTTCGGCCAGATCGGCGGCGAAGAAGCGGCCTATACGAAGCCCGAAGTGCACGAAGGGCCGAAGGGCAACGCAAATGCCATCGCCCCGCAGCTCGCGGATGCAGAGATCGTGGCGACCGTCATCTGCGGCGACAACTACTACGCAGAGAACATGGAAGACTGCCGCGCTTATATCCGCACGCAGATGGAAGCGTTTCGTCCGGATCTGTTTTTAGCCGGGCCCGCGTTCAACGCCGGCCGCTTCGGCATCGCCTGCGCAGATGCCTGCGCCTTTGTCGAAGAGGAATTCGGCATACCGACGGTCACGGCCATGTACGAGGAAAATCCGGCGCTGGAGATGTACCGCAAGCGCATCTACATCCTGGAGGCCGGCAAGTCGGCCGCGTCCATGACGAAGGATGCCAGGCGGATGGCGGGCTTTGCCAACAAGCTGCTGGCCGGCGAGGCCATCGGCCTGCCCAAAGAAGAAGGCTACTTCGCAAAGGGACGCAGGGTCAACGTGTTTTCGGATAAAAACGGAGCCGTTCGCGCCGTCGATATGCTCATGGCAAAGATCCACGGCGAACCGTTCGAAACCGAACTGGAGATCTCGACGTACGAAAAAGTCCAGCCGGCAAAGGCGGTCGTCGACCTGAGCAAGGCCAAAGTCGCGCTGCTCACTTCGGGCGGCATCGTGCCCAGGGGCAACCCCGACCACATTCCGGCTGCGACGGCCAAGGTGTGGGGCCGCTACGATCTCTCCGGCATGGATCGCCTGGAGCCGGGCGCGTGGGAATCCGTCCACGCCGGCTACGATCCCGTGTATGCCAACGACGACCCCAACCGGGTCGCACCGTACAACACGATGAAACAGCTGGCCGAAGAAGGCGTCATCGGCGAAATCTATCCGTTCCTGTGCAGCACGACCGGCAACTCCACATCGGTTGCCGACGCCATGCGCATGGGCGAGGAGATGGTCGAACAGCTGAAAGCCGACGGCGTCGAGGCCGTCATCCTGACTTCGACGTGAGGAACTTGCACTCGTTGCGGTGCAACGATCGTCAAGCAGTTCGAAAAAGCAGGTATTCCCGCAGCGCACGTCTGCACGGTTACGCCGATTTCCAACACGGTCGGCGCAGCCAGAATCTCGGGTGCGCAGGCGATTCCGTATCCAACCGGGGATCCGGACCTCACGGAGGAGAAGGAGCTGGCGAGGCGCAGGCAGATCGTCGACGATGCGCTGGCGCTTCTCAGAGAGTAAAGATAACGCATGAATACAATCACCGCTTTGTTCCTGATCATCGCTCTCGGGTACGCGCTTGGACGCATCACCGTTAAAGGTGTCAACCTGGGAGCGTCGGGAATCATCCTGGTCGCGCTCGTGTTTGGCCACTTCGGGTACGCTATCCCTAAAGAGATTCAGAATCTGGGGCTGATGTGCTTTGTGACGGCAGTCGGATACATCGCGGGGCCGGTATTCTTTCGAAATTTTAAGCAGAAAGCCTTTGCCTACATCGGCATCGGCTTTCTGGTCGTAACGAGCGGCGCGCTGCTGTGCGCGGCGGCCATCGCATTTCTGGATATTCCGGCGGCGCTTGCGACCGGCCTGATGTGCGGCGCTCTTACGAGCACCCCGGGGCTGGCGGCGGCGCTTGAGGCCAGCGGCGATGCCATCGCCTCTGTGGGATACGGCATCGCCTATCCGTTCGGAGTAATCGGCGTCGTGCTGTTCGTGCAGTTCGTGCCGAGGCTGGTCCGCTGCAACATCGACGAAGAGTTGGCCGGGCTGCAAGCGTTTGACCGCAGCGGGCAGTCGGAAGCGGGCACGGAGAAACCGCTGCTCAAACTGGATTCGTCCGGTCTTTCCCTGTTTGCAATCGCCGCATTCGCAGGGGCTATTATCGGCGGCATTACGGTACCGCTACCGGGTGGCACATCGTTCAGCCTGGGGCTGTCGGGCGGTCCGCTGCTCGCCGGCCTGATTGCCGGGCACTTCGGTCGCATCGGTTGTCTGTCGCTTTCCATCCCGAAGCCGACGCTCAAGACGCTGCAGGAATTCGGACTGATTCTGTTCCTGGCCGGAGCCGGCTGCAGCGCCGGAAACGGATTTGTACAGGTGCTGCAGACGTATGGAATCGATTTGTTCTTTATCGGAGTAATCATCACGACCGTTCCCATGATCATCGGATATCTGATCGCCCGCCGGCTGTTCGGGCTTCTCCCGTTTACGGCGCTTGGGGCCATCTGCGGCGGCATGACCAGCACGCCGGCGCTCGGCAGCCTGATCGCTGTCGCCGGTACCGATCTGATCGCAGCGGCATATGCGGCCACTTATCCCGTCGCCCTGATCTGCGTCGTGCTCGCTTCTCAGATCCTGAACGTGGTATTTTAAAAAAGATTTAGATTTTCAAAATTAGTGCTTGACATACTCGTTTTGAAAACCTATAATAAAAATGTTCCGCCAAAAAGCGGGATGGCTCTGACAAGAGCGAGAACCTTGAAAACATCATAGTGTAGAAATTGAGTCGAAAGAAGGCTTTAGCTAGCCTTCCAAGACAAGTACAACCGACCTAAAAGTAGGTAGGCCGAAGCTTTACGCGCAAGCGTAGAGGTTCACGTACAATTTCTTGAGGAAACAATAATTTCGCGAAAGCGAAGAAACGCGAAAGC
>DUTT01000033.1 GCA_012841925.1 Clostridiales bacterium
ATGTTTGTTAGAATACGGCGAAGCGGTGTCAGGCTTACCAGCAAAGAGCCTGCCGCGACACCAGCGTCGCGAATCCGATCCAGTGTGGTGTCGCATCCGACACCATGTTTGCTAGTATACGGCGGAGCGGTGTCAGGTTTGTCTATGCGAAGCGAGTTGTGACACCAGCTTCGTAAATCCGGGCCTGCGTGGTGTGGAATTCGGCACCATATTTGTTAGAATACGGCGAAGCGGTGTCAGGTTTACCAGCAAGGGGCGGTCGTGTTCCTCTTTTGCCGTTTTGAAATAGGAGAGGGAACAAATGTGTTCCTCTTTAAAAATTAATCAGTTAAAAAGGAACGCGCCGGCTGGATTAGGGGCGGGCGTGTTCCTCTTTTGCCGTTTTGGATTGGAAGGAGGAACAAGTGTGTTCCTCTTAAAAAATTAATCGATAAAAAAGGAACGCGCCGGCCGGATTAAGGGACGAGCGTGTTCCTCTTTTGCCGTTTTGAAACGGGAGAGGGAACAAATGTGTTCCTCTTTTGAAAATATTTGAAGGAAAAGGAACGCGCCAGCCGGATTAGGGACGGGCGTGTTCCTCTTTTGCTGTTCTGAAACGGGAGAAGGAACAAATGTGTTCCTCTTTTGAAAATATTTGAAGGAAAAGGAACGCGCCGGCCGGATTAAGGGACGGGCGTGTTCCTCTTTTGCTGTTCTGAAACGAGAGAAGGAACAAATGTGTTCCTCTTTTGAAAATATTTGAAGGAAAAGGAACGCACCGGCCGAATTAGGGGCGGGCGTGTTCCTCTTTTTCCGTTTTGAATCGGGAGAAGGAACAAATGTGTTCCTCTTTTGAAAATATTTGAAGGAAAAGGAACGCGCCAACCGGATTAGGGACGAGCGTGTTCCTCTTTTGCTGTTCTGAAACGAGAGAAGGAACAAATGTGTTCCTCTTTTGAAAATATTTGAAGGAAAAGGAACGCGCCGGCCGGGTGAGCGGCGTGCGCGTTTCTTAGCGGTGCAAATTTGGCAAATGCTTCCATATGCAGCATGAAAGTCCTGTACCGCCAAACGCGCGCTTACAGATACTTCCGTCCTTCGGCTCGGAAGTCCCGATCCAGCACGGCGCAGGCAAGGTCGATGACCATCGTGATGTGCGGTGTGTCGACGCCGCAGTGCGTCGCTGCGTATTCGAGGGGCACGAGGCCGTTGGGCACGTCTTCGAGCAGGTAGCGATGCTGCAGGCTCGACGGTGCGTAGATCTCTTTGTATGCGTCCGTCGTGCGGATGCACTCGTACAGATTGCTGCCGGTCGAGTTGTACGTGCGCCGCAACCATGCGGTTGTCGTCTCGACGTCGTAGCCGAGCGCTTTGGCCACGGCGACGCGCTCGGCATCCACCTTCTCCAGAAAGCGCGCGACCGAAGGCGAAATTCCTTCGTAGTAGTGCTTAAACCCGACGTACGGCGTCTCGACCCAGCCGATATTCATCAGCACTGGCGCACAGTGCAGCACCATGCCGACGTTCGAAAGCGACGTCACGATTACGGAAGGCGCCTCGATGTAGTAGCGCCGCAGAAACGCCGGCATGCGCGCCAGCACGTACGATATATCGGAAGGCTCGAGCGCAGCGATCATTACGTCCTGCTTCAGCGCGAGGATCGACGTCCTATTCCCCTCTCCCCGGCGACACGTGTGCACGATCGTCTGCGTCTCCGCGATGTGCGGCAGGTCCTCCACGCCCTCTTCTGCAAGCGTCTTGGAAAATTCCAGCGCCCCGAACGTCCGGCCCGGGCTCAGCACGACGACCATATCGCCGTGCGCAAACGGCGCCAGCAGGCGGGCGATATCCTTGTGCGCCGAAGACGGCGTCGCCACGAACACAAAATCGGACACGACCTCGGACAGATCCGACGACGCCTTTTCGATTTCCGCCACGCCCGAGATGACGCCGGTACATTCGATCTGTCCCGTGTCGATGACAGCCTGGATGTTGTCCTGCGAGCGGTTCCACAGCGTAACGTCGACCCCCTCCAGGGCCAGGTGCGCGGCCATGGACACGCCCTGGTGACCACCTCCGCACACAAACACCCGGCTTGCGGGCTTTATATCCACGGTTTTCTCAACCATTCTTCTCCTCCAGTCTCGCCAGCCTCTCGCTCTCGTGCAGCACCTCCTTCGTCTCCTTGTCGAAAGCGACGCACGCGCCGTCCACAAACGTCGTGCACAGATCGCCGCAGAACTTGTCGTTCTTGACGATGTGCGCCGCGTCCATGTAGCCTTTCCGCACGATGTCGGCGAGCACATCGGCGCTCGCCAGCGGATCCGGATCGCTGTCGTACCTGTTGCGGACAAAGTCGAGAAATACGTTCGCCTCAGCCAGAAGCTTTTCTTTTCGCTCCGCGATACGCTCATCCTTTTCGATGGAGAAATTCTCACCCATCGTGTGACGGATGACACCGCGCACGATCTTGCAGCTCTCGATGACCTCGGAGGCGCTCGCCGCGTGGTCCGCTTCGCAGTAGCCCACGACGTGGATGATGTGCGGACGCACGTTCATCTGCATAAACGTCGATGCCGCGAGCTGACCCTTGGCGATGTCCGGGTCGGCGTTGAACAGCGGCAGGCCGGCGCGCGTCTGGCGATACGTCGTAAAGCAGTCGTCCTCGAGGCTTTCGACCATGTCGATCATGGCGAGGATGCGCGCGTAATCCATAGAAAACGACACGCCGGATGGATTGTTGAACATGTACTGCGCCACGTAGTGCGACACGCCGAGCTTCTTGGCGTTGTATGCTGCGAGATAAGCGGCGACGACCGGTATCACGTCGTGCGCATCGCGCAGTCCCCAGTGATGCGGCTCGTTCAGCTCGACCGGGATGCCGCGCTGCGCATGCCAGGCGATGAGCCTCTGCGCTTCGTCGATGGACACCTCCACCGGCCGCGTGCCGCGGCCGTCGAGCTCGTTGTACCAGAAAAGCGGCACTGCCGTCCACGCGTTGTCGATCGTGCGGTGCAGGGCATCTGCATATTCGAACACGTCGGCCGTCCCGCTGTAGCAGCGCATCAACGGATAGTTGCCGCGGCGCGACGCCGCTTTCAGCTTCCGGAAATCCTCTTCGGAGCGAATAGGCACGCCGCCGGCTCCGTCAAACTCCTTTTTCATGACGTCCTGTCGAAACAAAAACTGCTGGGCATTTTGATCCGGCCCGAGCGAAATGACGTCGAGGACTTTGGCCTCCGAAATGTGACGAATCCCTCTGATCGTTTCCTCCATCGACGGCACGCCGTAGTGATGTCTCAGAACGGGATACGGGTATGACTTTTCGATGCGCTCGACGAGCGTGCGCCCGTAGCTTTCGGCGCCTGCTTTCTGATCGTCACCCCGCAAAAAACGGATCGCATCCCCGATATCGTCAAACCCGTCGGAGATAAAGGAAAACAGACCGTATTTCGCAGCGACATCCGCGACCGGCTTCGTCCCGCCGAACACCCAGACAGGCGGGCGGCTGCACTTCTCCGTCCAGTCGCGCACCTTGTTCAAAAGCGGCACGACGTTTTCCGGTGTCAAGCGATAACCGAGCGCCACCGTGTCCGGCTGCCACTCTTCAATTTTTGCAAACACATCCTCGATGGAAACAGCGGGCCCCATAAACATGCATTCGTAGCCTTCTTGCTCGGCCAGCTGCAGAAAATGATAGACGCCGGCGACATGCACGCAGTTTCCGATGGATGCACCCAAAATCTTCATATATGAACCTCCGGAATCGTACTTCTTAATCCGTGGAAGCGCAGGAAATGGTGACTGAGCGCCTCCTGCGCACGGAGCCGGACCGACCGATCCGACACGAGAGCGCGCCAATAATGTTACCACGATTCAGGTCTTTATGCAAAATTGCGGACGTATGCCAAAAGAAGATCAGAAGGAACCATTCGGTTCCTTCTGAATATCTTTCTAATATTACGCGGCCTATTGCTGATCTCGCTCGCCGGAATCCTGTCTTTCTTAAAAACTGCAGGAATCTCGTCGGGTTTGCGCCTGCCGGGCTGCTGTCAGCTTAAAACTTGCCGCTGTGACCGGTTCCTTTTTTGCCGGACGAGGTGCTGATCGTGCCGGCATTGCTCTCACCCGATGAGCTTTTGACTCTCGGCGTCTTGGCCCTTTTCGTGTAGAGGAACACATCCTTCTTGCCGGTGACATTGAGGCTGCCCGGCCGTATGTACTGAGCGGCTCCGGCTTCACCCCGGACGCTCTTCAGCTGACTTTTGTAGCCGCCTGTCACAAACAGGGACGTTAAAAACGATACGATGATGCTGCCGATCGACAGGATGCCGCGCTTCTTTGACGTTGCCTCCGGCTCTCCGGGGATCGTGCCCGCATCGTACGGACGGCCTTCGGCCTCCGCGGTCAGGAATTCATCGGCACCGTCCGCAAAGCCCATAAACGCTTCTGCATACTGCCCTGCGCTCAGCTGCGGCAGGAAAAACGAATCCAGATACGCCTGTCCCGACGGTGTAAAGACGGATTCGCCGCGCCCGAAGGACACGAATGCGAAGTCGCGCTCCTCCATGGCCAGCAGCAGCAGACATCCGTCGCTGTTGACGCCGCGGCCGTAGGCGTTGTCTTCGTAGAAATCCGCCGCATAGTACACAGCGTCCCGCTCGTCGAGCCACGGCATCACGGCGATGGCTACGTCAAAATCGTGCTTGTCGCTGACTTCCTGTAGCCGTGCGAGTATCTCATCGGCTTCCTCATAGTCCACCAGGCCCTCGAGGTCAAGGAACAGGGGTGGTTTCTCCCCGTCGAACAGCGCCAGGTTGTGCAGATAGCCTGAACTGTACCCCTCATCGTCACCCTCGTAGCCGTCTAAACTTTCATCACCCAAGAATTCATCGTTGTCGAAACCTTCGTCACCCCAGAAGTCATCATCATCGAAATCTTCGTCGTCCCAGAAGTCGTCGTCATCGAAACCTTCGTCGTCCCAGATGTCGTCACCCTCGTAGCCTTCGCCGACCGACTGTGCGATGAGCACGGATTCTGCAGGTGCACCGGCCGGTTCGGAAGCTCCAAACGCATAGCCGCCGATCGTCCCGAGCAAGAGCAGCAGGGTGAGGCTGGTCGCCAACAGTCTGTGTATCATTTTGGTATGTTTCATTTTTCTCACCCCCCTACCTGCTTGCAATGATCTGTGCAAGAACGGTCAACACGACGGCCATGCCGCCGAAAATACCCCAGAAGTACTTGCGCGACACGCTCTTGTCGAGCGGCAGGTCGCCCACGAATTTCCCGGTCTGGCCGTTCATGGCGAACGTGTACGTCTCGCCGTTCCACTTCGTGGATAGCAGCCACACGGGCAGCAGCGCGTAGGCCACTTCGCCCTTCTTGACGTCGATCCTCGAAATCGTCACGTCCAGCTCGTCGTACCCGCTGACCGTTCTTTCGAATTCGGAACTTGCGCTGTTGCGCATGCGTTCATCGGCGCGCGTCTGGCACTCTTCGACTTCTACGTCGTACTTGTTGGCGAAGAAACCGGCGAGGTAGGCCGTCTTAAAGTCCACCGCTTCCGAAAAGTCGAACGGCTCGATCGATTCCATCAGCGTGTCGTCCACGTCCTCGGATCCGTCGATCGGCACTTTGTCGAACACGAGCGAGCCTTCGCGGATGATCCGGTAGTGTGACGTCTCCTCGTGATCGTAGTTCTGGTCGCTCCACGACTTATTTTGACGGCCGTCAAACTCGATGCTCACATCGGCCTCGGCGTCGAACAGCCAGAACGGCACGTACACGCCTTTGACCTCCTCGAGCCGGTTCTTGTCCTTGAACACCGCCGGAAGAAACTTCTTGTTGAGATAATGATTCTGCAGGGCGGTGAGCGCCTGCTCCTTGCTCGTCTTAAACGGCAGAACGAGGTCAGGCTTCAACGTGCCCGAGAACTTCGACGGCATCAGCACGGGGTTGCCGCAGAACGGACAGCTCGTCGCGCCCATGGTCTCGTCCCCGATGATCTCACCGCCGCAGGACTTGCACGTGTAGACCGCCATGCCCTGTTGCTCTTCGTTGGCCCACTCTTCCCCCTGGTAGCCCCAGTCGGTGGCTTCCGACTCCTGCGCGTGCGCCAGAGATTCGTCCAAAGCCTGCAGGGCCTCCACATCCATCACCGTGCCGCAGTACGGGCACACCAGTTTCTGCTCTGCCGAGTCGAACTGGATGCCGCCGCCGCAATTCGGGCATTTGTATTCGTGTATGCTCATACTCTCCTCCACTCCTTTTGTCTGCATAAGATCGCTTTCGCTCTATTCAAACGACCGTGTCCGACCGGGTTGCATGCACAACCCTCTTATATATCCTCTCTCCAGAATCCGCAGTGCGTAACCGGGACCCCGCCGATGTCGTGCAGCGCATCGCCGTCGGAGAGGTACAGGTCGAGCCAGCCCTGGGCTCCATAGTAATCGAGAAAATAGCTGCCTTCAATCCGCTCGGGCAACGCTTCGTCCAGCGCCCCGCCTTCCGCATCCATCAGCGCAAGCTCCAGGCTCAGCATGCCGGGCATGAGCCCCTGGCTCATCTCCTCGTCGAGATGCATAATATAGGTCCCTGCGTAGGCTGCCGACCAGTCCTCGTCGTGCAGATGGCGCTTGATGAGCGATGCCCGGCCGTCTTCCCCGAGCCACAGCCACGCTTTATACTCGCTGCCTTCCCCGAGATTGTGAGACGCCCACACGCCGTCATCCAGCGCCCTGTAATGATACACGTGCCGCAGATCGTAGTGCAGACCGCTTTCCGTTTCCGCGATGACGGTCGTGCCCCCGATGCCCTCGCCGATCGGCTCAGCGCTCAGCGCGACGACGCTCTCCGGAACCGGCAGAACCTCGCTGTCGATCTCGTCGTAGCCCGGATACAGCAGGAACGGGCTCGGCATCGCCAGCTCCACGCTGCCGTCTTCCATAAGAAGCACGAGGCTCGGCAGCACGAAATCCGACATGTGGTTGAAGCTGAACGCTTCGATCTGCTCGACGATCACGTCCGCAATCTTCCCGTTGACCGTGTTGACCGGGAACGGCGCATCCGAAGGCGCATACACTTCCGCCGTCTCGTAGACGAGCGTCTCGTCGGCAAAATCCTCCCAGCGTTCCGGGTGGTATGTGACGACGGCTTCGCCGCCTGTAATCGTGACGGTGACGAGTCCGAGCGCATCCGTGCGGACGATCGGGTCGGCTGTCACAGGCGGTTCATCGCCGCCTCCTCCGCCGCAGGCTGCGCACAAAATCGCCGTCAGCACGAGCAGCGTCAGCGCAAGGAATAACCGGTTATGTTTTCTGTCGATGTTCATTCAATGCTCCCATTCCATGACCCTGCACGCTGTGCCGCAATCGGGTGTTCTGCCTGACCGGCCTGCAGACATCGGGCGTTTAGGCGATCAGCTCGCAGCGATCTGACCCCGCCGGGTCAGCCAGCACCGTACGGTTCGAACCTACCCTCCCACTCGTCGCTTACCGGATTATACATGTAAATGGCACCCCACGGTCCGACTGTGTAGAGGACTTCTTTTACGAACTGATCCGGGTGATCCGTCCCGAACCACACATCCCGGCAGTCGCCTTCAAACCGCATAAAAGTGATCTCGCCGGTCACCAGCGCGCTCATCCCCAGGTCGGTCAGCTCCCGGGCCCCGGGCACGTTGCGCACGATGTAGTCGACCAGTTCTTCGTCGTCGAAGAAGTCGGAACTGAGAAATGTCCCTTCGCCGTCCTTCGCGCCGGAAGCGTAATCCACCCAGAATGTGCAGGATTCCATCGGGACACCGCCCGCTGTGTGGAGCGGATCCCCGTCGGAATGATACAGGCTGAGCCAGCCTTCGAACCCGCCGCCGTTTGCAAAGAAGCTGCCGGCAATCGTCTCGGGTTCGTCCATGATGTATACCAGATCCTGGCCGCTCGCGAGCGTGAGGTCCACGCTCAGCATGCCCGGGCGCAGGCCGCCGCTCATCCCTTCGTCGAGGTGCAGGGTATAGGTCCCGGTGTAGGCAACCCCCCAGTCGTCGGAATACAGCAGGCTCTTATTGAGCTTCAGAACGCCGTTTTTGCCGAACATCATGTGCATCTCGTATTCGCTGCTGCGGTACTGGTATTCGCAGTGCCACATCCCTTGCAGCAGCTGTGAAAACTCATAGGAGCGCCGCACATCGTATTCGCGCCCGTCGGCATCCGTCGCGTAGACGGTCATCAGGCCCATGCCTTCGCGCTCCGCTTCGCAGGACAGCCCGACGATGTTTTCGAGGAACGGCAGGCGCATCACCGTGTGGACGCTTTCGCCCGGGGTCATGAAGAACGGATTCGCGATGGCCCACTCCACGCCCCCGTCTTCCATCATGAGCAGTATGCTCGGCAGGACGAAATCCGACAGAGGATCGAAGTCGAAGGCCTCGATCTGACAGATGACCGCATCCACGATCTTCCCGGATTCCGCTGCAATGGGGAACGGCTCCGCCGAAATTTCGACCGCGCCCGGCTGCTCTTCGTAAAAGTGCGTTTCTTCTTCGTATTCGGCCCAGCGTTCCGGGTCGAATGTGACCGTGGCCTCCCCGTCTTTGATTTCGACGGTGACGAGCCCCAGCTCATCCGTCCTTATGTTGGCTCCCGGGTGTGACGGATCGTTGCCGCCGCATGCGACAAGAAGCAGCGCCGCCAGCACGAGCATCGCCAGCGCAGAGCGTGTTTTATTTTTTCTGATCATAGGGTTACTCCTGTGAAAACCAGCGATACGCATGGCGATAACCGTCTAAATATGCAGGCTTACTGCTATCGGACCGATGCAACCGGATCCGCGACACATCGTCCATAAGCGATACGCATTGTCCCGGCCGCGTACAAGAGGCAGCTCCAGTGCGTACAACCTAACAGCGGCATGTACAACCGTTGCTGTTTCGCCGCATACAGTAGGCGGGTCTGCAGGCGCTGTGCCTGCAAACCCGCTTCGAATCTCTTTACGGCTGCGGAGTTCCGCATTCCGAGCAGAATTTGCCCGTGTTGCCCTGGTGACCGCAGTTCGGGCACGTCCAGGATGCCGGCGCCGGTTTCGGCGTGCCGCATTCTGAACAGAATTTACCGGTGTTTCCTTCGTGACCGCAGTTCGGGCACTTCCAGCCCTCCGCTGCGCCTGCGCCGCCGGCGACCACTCCGCCGACCACGCCCTGCACGGGTGCCTGTCCGCCCGGCGCCTGTCCGCCCGGAGCCTGTCCGGCTGGAGCCTGGCCCTGCGCCTGTTGTTGCTGACCCATGGCAAACAGATTTTGCGCGTTCATGCCGCCTGCCTGTCCGGCGAGGCCCATGCCCATAAAGCCCATGACGGAGCTGCCGTCGTTGCTGGCCGCTGCGCGCATGGCGTCGGCCTGTGCGCTCGTAAGCGCTGCGGCCGCCATGGTCGGGTCGCGCATGACTGCGCTCTTCTGCAGTTCTTTGATAAGGTTTTCGTCTTCCGGACTCGCCGTAACCGAGCTGACGCCGAACGACACGATCTCGATACCGCGGAGGTCACGCCACTTCTCGGAAAGCACCTCGTTGAGGATGTCCGCAAGCTTGTCTGTGTGCGCCGGCAGCGCCGAGTAGCGGATGCCCATCTCGGAAATGCGCGCAAACGCCGGCTGGAGCGCCGTGAGGAGCTCAGTCTTCAGCTGGCTTTCGATCGTTTCGACCGTGTATTCGTTGGGCACGTTGCCGCTGACATTTGTATAGAAGAGGATCGGGTTGTTCAGATGGAAGCTGTATTCCCCGAAGCACCGGATGGCGATATCGATGTCCAGACCGATGTTGTGGTCGACGACGCGGAACGGCACCGGGTTCGGCGTGCCGTACTTCTGCCCCGGCAGCTCTTTCATGTTGAAGAAATAAATGCGCGTATCTTTTCCGGGGATACCGCCGTACTTAAAACGCTCCCAGGCGCTGGAAAGCGAAGCTTTGACATTCTCTGAGAATTTATCGCCGTAGAACAGCGTCGGCTCCCCGCCCGAATCGAAAATAAACATGCCGGGCTCGGCGCTGAAGTCGATGACCTTGCCCTGCTCGACGATGATCATGCTCTGGCCGTCGGCAACCGCGATGCCCGAGCCGGTCGTGATGATATTGTCTTCCCCTCTGACGTTGGATGAGCGGCCGGATACTCTCTTTTCGCCTTTTGACACCAACACGCTGTCGGGAAGAGATTCACAGTAAAAATACTCTTTCCATTGGTCTGCCAGCACACCGCCGACCGCACCGCCTGCTGCTCTGATCAATCCCATTTTGGTCTCCTTTCGACTTTTGTTCGGCGCATGTTGCGCCTATTTCGGCGGGCACCTGTCGGCCCGTGCCGGTTGCATAACGACGCCCACACCTCCGCGTCTTTTCGTTCCAAGATATCTTCTAAACCGTTAAAACTATTCTAAATGGTACAGGGGTAGTAGTCAACCTTGATTCCGTCGGGCGGAGGGCGTGAGAATGGGCGCCGGTAGACAGTTGCAGGCAGCTTCTGGCCGACAGTTGGCAGGCAGTTTCTGGCCGGCCAGGCAGTGAGAAGCAACCATTCTTACTTTCCCCGGCGATAATAGTTGCCTTTGGGTTTGGGCCTTAGCGGGGATGAGTTCGGCCGGGGTAGAAAGGCAACTATTTACCGCCGATACTCCAATAATAGTTGCCTCTGGGCTTAGGCCTCAGCAGGGATGAGTTCGGGAAGAGTGGAAAGGCAACTATTTGCCGCTGCAACTTCGATAATAGTTGCCTTTGGGCTTGGGCCTCAGCAGGGATGAGTTCGGCCGGGGTGGAAAGGCAACTATTTACCGATGAAACTTCGATAATAGTTGCCTTTTGACTGGGGGCTCGAGATGGATGAGTTCGACCGGGCAGAAAAGGCAACTATTTACCGCCGATATTCCAATAATAGTTGCCTCTGGGCTTAGGCCTCAGCAGGGATAAATTTGAGGGCAGCGGAAAGGCAACTATTTACCGATGAAACTTCGATAATAGTTGCCTTTGGGCTTATGGCTCGAGATGGATGAATTCGGCCGAGGTGCAAGGGCAACTATTTACCGCTGTCACCCCCAGTCCTCGTTGCTCAAACGTTGCTGGAGCACTTTAAGCCGTTGGCGGCGCTGCTTGTAGTCTGGAAGCACGGATGCGACAATGCGCCAGAACCGATCCGAGTGATTGTGCTCGACGATGTGCGCCAGTTCGTGCACGACGACGTAGTCGATCACATCGTCATCAGCCATCACAATCCGCCACGAAAAGTTGATGCTGTCCGCACTGCTGCAACTGCCCCAGCGGGTACGGGCACTCGTGACCCGTACGGCTGCGGGCACAACGCCCATCTGTTTTGCGTAGTGTGCAACGCGGCCGGTCAGCAATTGTTTGGCGGCCGACCGGTATACAACAATGACGCTGCGTTTAATTTCTTCGGGTGACAAACCAGGTGGCAGGCAAATGAATCCGCGGTCGGCCAGAACGGTGGATCCTCGGTTGCCCAGATCGATGTGTGCGCGGTCAGGCGCGCTGTTGAGCGTGCAGTCCGATCCACAGCCGGACAAGCGATCCAACGGCTCCATGTAACCTATGTCCGCCGCACCGCTTCCAGGACACATACCGCATTCTGCGAAACCAGCTTTGACTCCGGGGCGTGCGACAATCAGATACTCCCGCCCGCGCAGCAAAACGGTATCGCCGTAAGAAAGCGAAAAGGCTGTCCGGTTTGCTTCGCGCTCTTTGGCTTTTCCCAGATGCATATTGATCCAGGATTGCTTCGATGCAACGATGCGATCGATTTCCTTTTTCGATATTCGAAGCGGCGCGCGGACTTCGAGCGCTGCATCTTTCGTAATCAGCAGCGTGACCGATTTACGTCGCGATCGAATCAAGCGGTATGGGACCATGTTTCTCCTTTAGCTTTCCGGCTGTATCGGAACCCATGCGGTCTGCATGAGATCATTCGGGACGCTCTGGCATGCGTTGACAATCGTTGAAATTTACTTCCAGCCTGCCGAGGCTTCCTTCCATCTGCTGAACTCTCCTGCAGATTCATCGTGCCGGATGTGTCATATCACAATAATCCTACCATAAATCTGCAGAAGTCGGCAGGGGAATCGGAATCGAAGCGCGCGTGTTCCTCTTTTACAAATTACGGACAGCAGGAGGAACGAACTCGTTCCTCTTTCCACAATAATCGATCGAATAAGGAACGCGCCGGCTGAATACAAGGCGCGCGTGTTCCTCTTTTACTGATTGCGAGCTATAGGAGGAACGAACTCGTTCCTCTTTCCACAATAATCGATCGAATAAGGAACGCGCCGGCTGAATACAAGGCGCGCGTGTTCCTCTTTTACTGATTGC
>DUTT01000034.1 GCA_012841925.1 Clostridiales bacterium
CTCTCCAGGCGGGAGGTCAGATATTCGCACCGCGCCCGATCGGTTTCGATGATCTTGACCGACACGCCGAAGCCAGACAGCTTTTGGGCCAGATAATAACCGGTGTTTCCGCCGCCGGCAATCATCACCCGGCTCAGGTCCGTATAGCGCTTGCGATCGTGAACCGTCCGGGCGAGATCCTTGACCTTTCGCTCCAGGCCGATGACGTACAGCGTATCGCCGGCCTCCAGCAGCGTGGACCCGTTCGGAATGATGATCTTCCCGCTTCGGGAGATGGCCCCGATGAGCATCCCCTCCAGGATGCGGGGCGAAAACCGGACTTCCTGTCCGACGAGCCCGGGCACCTTGCCGATATCGAACTCTAAAATAGAAACGCCGTCGGCGGTGTAGCAGCCGTCGGCGAGTGTGTATTTCTCGACGAGATATTTGTAAATTTCTGCCGCGCAGGCCATGTCCGGATTGACGATGTGATCGATATTCATCGCTTTTTTGATGAAGCCGATCTGTTCAGCGTGTTCCGGGGTCCGAACGCGCGCAATCGTTTTCGGGCACCCCAGCTTTTTAGCAAGAGCGCAGATGACGATGTTTGTATCGTCGTCATCTACGACGGAAATGAGCAGGTCGTATTCTTCGATACCGATGTCTTTGAGCGTTTCGACTCTCTTCGCATCGGCTGATGCGGTCAGTACATCGAATCGCGAGGCGATCCGCTGCATCAGCGCGTCATCTTTATCGATGAGCGTGATGTCGTGCCCGCCGCCGAGCAGCGCTTCGGTGATCGCCATTCCCAGCTTTCCGGCGCCTGCAATGGCCACCTTCATGGAAACATCGCCTCCTATTCGCTTTCGGCTTCTTCGTCCTGCTCCTGATCCAACGCTGCTTCTTCAGCTTTTTGAGCTTCAAGCTCCGCTTCTTTCTGCTTCTTTTCCAGTTCTTCGCGTCGAATCTTTTCCTGTTCTTCCGGGTCCATCGGGAAGTGCGACCCACAGTTTCTGCAGAGCAGCGAGTAATACATCTTTCGATCGGTATGCTTGGACATGCTGAATCCGAGGAGCAGGATGACCGCAGCTCCAACGAAGATGTTGAGGAGCCCGATTCCCGTCGCCACAGCCGCACCCAGCATCAGCACGATGTTGAGTATAATCCGTTGCTTCGTGTACTTGCTGTAGCGATATTTCTTTCCTTCGTGATCGGCCGTCGTTTCGCAAAACGGGCAGGTGTTGCGGATGTAAGTTCTTGAAAACCGCTTAGCGGCCAGGCCGTCTTCGTCCCGGAGCAGATCCGGACCTTTGAGGGCGTTCTTGACCTTTAAGTAAGCTGCCAGAGAAGGGGGAAGCGGCTTTTTCCCCTCGTGATCCGGCTGTTCGTGGTGGCTGTTGTTCGGCTCGCTCATAGTGATTCCTCCAGGCTGCAGCGCGCATGACGGCGCAGCAATCAGCCTTATTTCAGTGTGCTTTCAATGGGTTACAGTATAGCACAATTGGGTGGGGCGGGCAAATCCAAATAGTAATTTGCCGGGCGTTATGATACAATAGGCGGGATGAAAACAGGAGAGAAAATATGAAGCCGATCGTTGCCGTTGTAGGCAGGCCAAACGTTGGTAAATCAACATTCTTTAATAAAATCGTCGGGCGAAGAGTTTCGATTGTCGAAGATACGCCCGGCGTCACACGCGATCGCATCGCGGCGGAAGCCGAATGGCTTGGAAAGAGCTTTCTGCTCATCGACACCGGGGGAATCGAACCTGAATCTAAGGATTACATTTTTTCCAGGATGCGGGCTCAGGCCGAAGTCGCCATGGACACAGCGGATGTGATTCTGTTTCTCGTGGACGGGAAGGCGGGGCTCACCGCCGGAGACCGCGATGTTGCCGCTCTTCTGAGGCGGAAAGGGAAGCAGGTCATCCTCGTGGCCAACAAGATCGACACGGCCGTGCTGCCGGACGATTTTTACGATTTCTACGAGCTGGGACTCGGAGAGCCGCATGCGATTTCTTCTGCAAATCAGCTCGGGCTGGGCGACCTGCTGGATGCCGTTGTGGAAAAGTTTCCGCCCGATGCAGGCGAAGACGAAGATGAAGATGTGATCCACATCGCTGTCATCGGCAAACCGAACGTCGGAAAATCTTCGATCATCAATGCGTTGCTCGGCGAAGAGCGCGTCATCGTGAGCGAGCAGGCCGGAACGACGCGGGATTCGATCGACACGCCGTTCGAAAAAGACGGCGTCCGCTACGTGCTCATCGATACGGCCGGCATACGAAGAAGAAGCCGGGTGAGCGACGACATCGAGCGATACAGCGTCATCCGTGCCCTGTCGGCCATCGAGCGCGCCGACGTCGCCGTGCTCGTCATCGATGCGACTGAAGGGATTACAGAACAGGATAAAAGAATTGCCGGCCTGGCACACGACGCTGGAAAAGGCATCGCCATCGCCGTCAACAAGTGGGATCTCGTTCCGAAAGAGACCAACACGATGCGCGATTACGGACGGGCCATCAAACAGGAGCTTTTGTTCATGGCCTACGCTCCCGTGTTCTTCATTTCTGCCGTCACCGGCGAGCGCCTCGAGCGCATCCTGGATCTGTCGAAGGAGATCGCCGAAATGCGGGCGATGCGGATACCGACGGGCCAGCTGAACAGCCTCATCGCAGATGCCATGCTCATGAATCATCCGCCGTCGGACAAGGGACGGGCGCTGAAGATCTATTACGTGGCCCAGATCGGCGTCAAGCCGCCGCTGTTCGCATTCCAGGTCAACGACCGCGAACTGATGCATTTTTCATATGCGAGATACCTCGAAAACAAAATCCGGGAAGGGTATGGATTCGAGGGAACATCCGTCAAATTTGTTTTCCGAGAGAAAAAGGATTGAGGTCGATGGATAGCGTTCTTGTATCGGGCGTACTGGTTGTAGCGGCTTACTTTATCGGCAATGTGTCGCCGGCTATTCTCATCAGCAGAATGAGGGGCGGAGACATTCGAACGAGCGGCAGCGGCAATGCCGGCGCGACCAACATGCTGCGTACGTACGGCCGGGGTGCCGCGATGGCAACGCTCGCCATCGATATATTGAAAGGCAGCCTGGCAGTGTGGCTGGGGGCTGCGCTGGGTGGCGCCCACGTCTCGTATCTGTGCGCCGTTGCGGTTATTGCCGGACACATCTGGCCGGTCTTTTACGGTTTTCGGGGCGGAAAGGGAATTGCGACGGGGTTCGGGATGCTCCTGGCGGTGTCGCCTGTCGTAGGACTTTTGACTGCGGTCATCGCTTTTTCGATCATCGGGCTTACGAAGCGGGTATCGGCCGGGTCTGTGACGGCGGCTGCATGCGTACCGCTGCTCGTGTGGCGCTTTGTACCTGCATTCTTCCCCTACGTGCTGTTGATCGTTGCCTGGATCATATGGAAACACCGCGAAAACATCGGAAGGCTCATCCGGGGTGAAGAATCGAAGATCAAACTGTAGCCGGAGATCCAAAGACGTAAGGGAAACAGAATGGAAGGAGCTATCATGCACAAAAATGTTGCGCTGCTCGGCGCAGGGAGCTGGGGCACGGCGTTAGCCGTTACGCTGGCGCGAAACGGGCACACGGTCAAGGTATGGGACATCGATACAGAGCACCTGCAGACGATGGGACGCGACCGTGAGAACAAGAAGTTTCTTCCCGGTGTGGTTCTGCCAAAAGGAGTCATGCCGGAAGCGGATTCCAATCGCATGCTCGCAGAGGCGGACGTCGTCGTGTTTTCGGTGCCGGCTCAGCATTTTCGGCAGGCGTTTTCGACGGCTGCGGAGCACATACCCGGGGACGCGCTGGTCGTGAATGTGGCCAAGGGCATCGAGCAGAACAGCCTGCTTCGGATGTCAGAAATCGCATTTTCTATTCGCGAGGAGCTGCGATACGTTGCGCTGTCAGGGCCGTCACACGCCGAAGAAGTGGGACTTGGGATGCCGACGACGGTCGCGGTCGCCTCTCCGGTTCGCGCCTGGGCGGAAGAGGCACAGGATGTGTTTATGAACGATTACTTCCGCATCTACACGAACGACGACATCGCAGGCGTCGAGCTCGGCGGGTCGCTCAAGAACATCATCGCGCTGGGTGCAGGTATTTCGGACGGTCTGGGATACGGAGACAATGCGAAAGCAGCTATGATGACCAGAGGCATCACGGAAATGACCCGTTTCGGCGTGAGGCTGGGCGCTGAACCCGCTACGTTTTCCGGGCTTTCCGGCATCGGGGATCTCATCGTAACCTGCACGAGCATGCATTCCAGAAACCGACGGTGCGGCATCATGATCGGCGAGGGGATGGCGCCTGAGGAAGCGGTGCAGAAGGTGGGTATGGTTGTAGAAGGGATGTACACGACCGACGCCGCCTATGAGCTCGCGCAGAAAGTCGGTGTGGAAATGCCGATCACTGAAGCGATTTACGGCGTTGTCCACGGCGAGATTACGGCGAGCGAAGCTGTCAACCGTCTGATGAGCCGCAGCAAAAAGCACGAAAACGAAGATGCCCTGTTAAAAATATGAACAAACAAGTAAAGACGTATCACATCGTAACGTTCGGATGCCAGATGAACGAACGGGATTCTGAAACGCTTGCCGGTATGCTCGAAGATGCAGGATACATCGGCGCGGAGGACAAGACTTCTGCCGATGTCGTGGTGTTCAACACGTGCAGCATCCGAGATAATGCCGACAAGCGTTTCTTTGGCGTGCTCGGACAGTGGAAAAAGAGGAAGCTGTCCCGCCCGGACATGACGGTGGTCGTGTGCGGCTGCATGATGCAGCAGGCGCATATCGTCGATGCGATTCACCGGAAGTACTCGTGGGTGGATCTGATCCTGGGCACCCACAACATTCATCGTTTCCCGGAGCTTTTGTCGGACGCGCAGAGCCGGAGCGGACATCTGTCCGAAATCTGGGATGACGCAGGCGCTGTCGTCGAAGAGCTGCCTGCCTGCAGAAAGTATCCGTTCAAAGCGTATGTCAACATCATGTACGGGTGCAATAACTTTTGCACGTACTGCATCGTTCCCTACACGAGGGGACGCGAGCGCAGCCGTCGGCCGGAAGATATTCTCCTGGAAATACGCGAGATTGCAGCGCAGGGCGCAAAGGAAGTGACGCTGCTGGGACAAAACGTCAACTCGTACGGAAAGAGTCCGCAGGGCAGCGAAGGGTATCGGACGGACGATGTGCCGGGGGGGCCGGACTTTGCGGGGCTCATCCGCATGATCGATGAGATCCCGGGCGTCGAACGCATTCGGTTTATGACGTCTCACCCCAAGGACATCTCGGACGATCTGATCCGGGCTTATGCGGAGTGCAAACACCTCTGCCCTCACATCCACCTTCCCGTCCAGTCGGGCAGCGACGCCGTCCTTACGAAGATGAACCGAAAGTACGACCGCACCCGTTACCTCAGCATCGTCGCCTCCCTGCGCGAAAGCTGCCCGGATATCGCTGTCACGACGGACCTCATCGTAGGTTTTCCGGGCGAATCCGAAGAGGATTTTCAGGATACGCTCGACCTCGTGGAAACCGTCCGCTTTGACTCTGCGTTTACGTTTCTGTATTCGCCGAGAAAAGGAACGCCGGCCTACAGCAGCGCAGAGCAGGTGCCAAACGACGTGAAGCACGATCGGTTTGACCGCCTCATCGAGGTCATCCATCGCATTCAGGGGGAAAAGAGTCGATTGTACCAGGGGACGACGGTACAGGTGCTGGCCGAAGGACCCAGCCGGACGGATGCCGGCCGGTTTACGGGTCGAACGGAATCTTCAAAAGTCGTCGATTTTTCCGGAACGCCGGATGTCGTCGGCCGCATCGTACCGGTGCGGATTACAGATGCAGGCACATTCAGTCTGACGGGTGAACTCGTGCGCTGAGACCGCAGGGTCTGCGCATAGGTTTTACAGAATATCGGATATGAGTCGTCCGGTGGATTCTTTGAATTTGACCCAGGTTGAACGGTTTCGGTAGATGACGGGGGTTAGGCGGAACGAGTGAGCCATGTCGTGTTCAAACTCCTCCTCCAGTTTCTTTGCGACCGCCCGGTCGTACATAAAGGCATTGCATTCGAAGTTCAGTTTAAAACTGCGGATATCGAAGTTCGCAGATCCGACCGAGCTCACTTCGCTGTCGACTGTGATCGTCTTCGCGTGCAGGAATCCGCGATCGTAGATGTAGACCTTGACCCCGCAGTCCAGCAGGGACCCGACGTTGTGATACGTGACCCAGTAAACGAACGGATGGTCGGGCTGATTGGGGATCATGATGCGCACATCGACGCCGGAAAGCGCCGCCATTTTAAGCGCTTCGTAAATGCTTTCGTCTGGGATAAAGTACGGCGTCTGCACATAGACGTTCCGCTCGGCGCCTGCGATCATTTTGAGGTATGCCAGCTTGATCTCCGTGCTGGGGCTGTCCGGTCCGCACGAGACGATCTGGATGCCGGTCTTGCTTTCCATCGGGATAAACGTATAGTAGTCGACCGGAATGGACAGGTCTTCGCCGGACGCAAAGCGCCAGTCCAGCACGAAGCGGGCATCGATGTCCTGGACGCAGCCGCCCTCCACGCGGATGTGCGTGTCGCGCCACGACTGGAATCGCTTGCTGAGGCCGACGTATTCGTTGGCGACGTTAAACCCGCCCAGGTAGGCCACGCGGCTATCGATGACGGCCAGCTTGCGGTGGTTGCGGTAATTGAGCTTAAAGTTGAAGAAACGAAAAATTTTCGGAGGGAAAAAGAATGCAACCTGCCCGCCGGCTTTCTTCAGTTTGCGGATGTGCTTTTTTCGTATTCTCGAAGAACCCATCGCATCCAAAAGCAGCCGGACCTGCACACCTTCTTCCGCCTTGCGCGCCAGTGCATCGATAAACGCCAGTCCGACCATGTCCGGTTTGAGTATAAAATACTCGATGTGAATATTCTTCTTAGCTTCTGCAATATCGCCGAGCAGCTGGGAAAATTTTTCCGTTCCCTCTGTGAGCACCTGCACGTGATTGTCCTGCGTCAAAAAAGCGCTTCCGTACTGCTGATTGAGACGGATCATGTCTTTCCAACGAGCTTCCCCGTGGCTGGAGTAGACAAACTGGTTGTTCCTCATGTCCTCCATCTGGTGGAACAGCGCTTCGGTCATGCGCTTTTCTTCGAAGTGGGACAATGTGAAAATCTTGTGCCGGGCGATATTCTGAGAAAGCATTACATACAAAAGAATCCCGAATCCCGGCAATATAAACAAGATCATCAGCCAGGCCAGCGTCGCAGAAGGGTCTTTTCTCTCCAGGAATATGATGGTGAAGGCGATGATAAAGTTCAAAATGTAAATGACTGCCAGGATTGCGGGTGTGCTCTGCAGACTTTGAATCAGGGCAGCTGTCAAAGCGGTGCTCCGATCAGGCGCATTCCATTACAGAATGGCGTCCAGTTTTGTGCGAAGGTCGGCTTCGGACATCGTGCCGTCGTGGCGTTCTACCATAGCTCCGTTTTTGAAAAACATGAAGCACGGAATGCTCATGACTTTGTTCTTGATGGCGAGCCGCTTCTGTTCGTCGGTGTTGACTTTACAGAATGCGATTTTACCATCGTATTCCGCCGCGAGCTTATCGTACAGGTCCACCATGGACATGCAGGGTCCGCACCAGTCGGCATAAAAGTCCACGACGGCCGCCGCGGCGCCGGACAGTACGCTGTCGTAATTTTCGTCTGTCAGAAACGTGATTTTATCAGACACGTTGATCTCCTTTCCCCTGCGTCTGACCCGATGTGCCAAACGCATAGAACTGCATTGATTTCGGTTGTTACGGCTGAATTATATCATCCGGTGTAGCGCATTGCAAGGTGTGGCACGCCGTGCCAAAGCGTGGTACAATAGTTCGAAGCGAATTGCATTGCATATAGATTGAAAGGGTAGGTGGCCGATGACGCATTGGCTGATGGATACAATTTTAGTGTTGCCTGCAGTGATTGTGGCATTGTCGTTTCACGAATACGCGCACGCAAAAGTCGCGACGCTCGCGGGAGACCCGACACCCGGGCACATGGGGCGCGTGACGATCGATCCGCGGGCTCACATCGACCCGATCGGTCTGCTCTCGCTCATATTGATCCGGTTTGGGTGGGGACGGCCGGTTGTCGTAAACCCTGCAAATTTCGGCAACCGCCGGCGCGACAGCATTCTGGTCGGCCTGGCGGGTGTGTCGGCGAACTTCGTGCTGGCCGTCGTATTCGGTTTGATTATTTCGATCGTCGAGCGGGCTGTGCCCGGCTTTTATGCCAGCAGTTTCGGGTCGCTTGTCGGCACGATGCTCATCCAGGTCGTCATCATCAACATCGCACTGATGCTGTTCAACCTGCTGCCGGTTCCGCCGCTGGACGGATTCGGTGTCCTGGCCGACGTATTCAATCTGCACGGCACCAGGTTGTACGAGACGCTGTATCGCAACAGCCTTCCGATTCTCCTGGTCGCCATCATGCTCGGGCTTCCGAGCCGTCTTTTGTCGGGACCGCTGATACGCATCGTCGACTTTATCATGTCGGGGATCATCGGACTGCCCGGCTGGTGGATTTTGCTTGGGTAAATTGGATAACTTGGATAAATGGGAGAGAGGGTTATGAAGAGAATCGAAGATTATACGGACATCGCCATCGACTACGCCTTGAAGCTGATATCGATCCCAAGCCCGAGCGGCTATACACGGGACGTCGCCCGCTGGCTGGAGCAGACGTTTTCAGACATGGGATACCGTTCCGAGCTGACGCGAAAAGGCGGCCTCATCGTACATCTGTCGGAGACAGGGGATCAGGAAGCGGTCATGTTGCAGGCGCACATCGATACGCTCGGCGGCATGGTCGCAGAGATCAAATCGTCCGGCCGTCTGTGGATGACGCCGGTGGGTTCGCTGAATGCGAACAACACGGAGACGGAAAACTGTACGATTGTTACGAAGTCCGCAGGCGTCCGCGAAGGAACGTTTCAGCTCATCGACGCTTCGACGCACGTCAACGCGACATACAGCGAGACAGCCCGGTCGTTTTCGTCCATGGAGATCGTACTCGACGAAGATGTGCGCAGCCGCGAGGATGTCGAGGCACTGGGAATTTCCGTCGGAGATTTCGTGTGTTTTGAACCGAGGAGCCGGGTTACTTCGAGCGGATACATCAAGAGCCGCTTTCTGGATGACAAGCTGTCCGCAGGCGCGTTGATAGCCTATGCGCAGTATCTAAAGGACCGGGGCAGACCGTCGCTGCAGCCGACGGTTCTATACTTTACCGCGTTCGAAGAAGTCGGGCACGGCGCCTCATCCAACATCGCCCCGCACATCGCCGAAATCATCTGCGTGGACATGGGATGCGTGGGAGAGGGACTGACCTGCACGGAGCGCATGGTCTCCATCTGCGCCAAGGACAAAAGCGGTCCGTACCACTACGACGTGGTCAACGGGTTAATCGACGCGGCCAAGCGCTCCGGCGCGGATTACGCAGTCGACGTGTATCCGGATTACTTTTCCGACGCAAAAGCGACGCTCATGGCGGGATTCGACGTTCGGTTCGGATGCGTCGGGCCGGGCGTGTATGCGTCTCACGGCTACGAACGCAGCCACCGGGACGGCGTGGAAAACACGCTGAAGCTGCTCGCCGCCTACCTCGACAAAGCAGATTGAGAAAAATCGAGAACGTAGAAGACACAGAGAAAGGAACACCGTAGATGGCTGAGATCCTGTATGGTAAACCGGTCGCTGATGCACTCGCTGACGAAACGTCGCTGCGCGTCGACACGCTGCGCGCCGCAGGGGTCGATCCGTGCCTGCTCATCGTGCGGGTCGGCGACGATCCGGGCGATCTGTCGTACGAGAGGAGCGCAACGAGGCGCTGCGAGTCGATAGGGATCGCTGTGCGCACGCTTTGTTTCGAACCGGATGTGAGCGGGGACGAACTCGTCTGCGCTGTGCGGGAGGCCGGTAGCGATGCGTCGGTTCACGGTATTCTGATATTGAGACCGCTGCCTGCGCACATCGATGACCGCGCCGTGCGGGAAGCGCTGCCGGCAGAAAAGGATATCGATGGAATTACAGACGGTTCGCTTTCCGGCGTGTACGCCGGAAACGGCACGGGATATGCGCCCTGTACGGCCGAAGCCTGCGTCCGGATTCTCGAACACTACGGCATTCCGATCGAAGGAGCACATGCTGTCGTCGCGGGTCGAAGTCTGGTCATCGGACGGCCGGCCGCGATGCTTCTGCTGCATCGGCATGCGACGGTTACGATATGCCACAGCCGTACGGCCGATCTGGCCGGACACTGTTCACAGGCCGATATCCTCATCGCCGCATCGGGAAGCCGGGAGGCACTGACAGCTTCGTGTTACCGCGCGGGTCAGGTCGTGCTGGATGTAGGCATCCACGTCGATCCGGAGGGGCGCGTCTTTGGCGATGTAGACTACGGGACAGCCGAGCGTCTGGTCGGGGCGATAACGCCCGTGCCGGGCGGCGTCGGAGCTGTTACGACAGCCGTGCTGGCCGATCACGTGGTCCGGGCAGCCGAATTTACATCGCAGGCCGACCGGAACTGTCGCTCATTGGAAAGCGGGAGGGAGAAGAGTTTATGATCGAATTTGAACAAAACAAAGTCGTTGAGCCGGCAAGGACCGTGCGCGCCATGGCCCGCCAGGTGCTCGAAGGACGATGGCTGGAGGCACTGCTCGTATCAGTGGTGATGTACGTCATCACCACCGTGCCATCTCTCGTCATACCCTATCTGACGCAAACGACTTTTGCCCTGTCCGCGGTCAATGCGTACTCGCTGATCATCACCGGGCCGGCGGCCCTGGGGATGTGCATCTACTTTGTGCACGTCTTTCGTCAACAGCCCGGCGGTGTAGAGCATCTGCTGCGCGGTTTTCAGTACGCTTCCAAAGCGATCATACTGTTCGTTTTAATCGTCGTGCGGGTCTTCTTTCTGTCGCTGCTGTTGATCCTGCCCGGCATCTGGGCGGCGCTTCGTTACAGTCAGGCGTTTTTCATTCTCGCCGACAGTCCGGAGAAGACGGCGCGCCAGTGCCTGTGGGAGAGCAGCCTTCTGATGAGAAACAATATAGGGAAACTGTTCTGGCTCGAAGCCAGTTTTCTCGGCTGGGCGCTGCTGGCCTCGATGCCGCCGGCGTTCGGGCTTACGGTGAGGACGTTTGCGGGCAGCGGCATTTTATTTCCGCCTCTGTTCGGCTGGAAGGAAGTTGCAAATCTGTGGCTGGAACAGGCATCCGCACCGCTGCATCCGCTGTTTGCGCTGCTTGGAATCGGGTCGCTGTTCCTGGGCATCTACATGGGCGTGGCACACGCGTGCTTCTACGACCTGGCGAACGGAAATCTGAAGGTGCAGAGAGCAGAAGATATTCGGAGCATGAGCGATGACGAATTGTAATCGGGGACTGTCTCCCGGCGGTGTTTCGTTTGCACCGCTCCTGTTTGCGGGAGATATCAATGTGTACAGCGTCGCCAGGGCGTTCCACGAAGCGTTCGGCATACGCTCAAAAGTGTTCGGCAAGTACATGCAGGGTCCGTGTCTGCACAGCCGCATCATCGACTACACGGCGGATTCCGCGCTGGAGGAACCGGAGGTGTTTGTCGAGCGGGTTTGTTCGTTTGCTGAGCAGCACAGGCAGGACCGGATCCTGCTCATCGGGTGCGGTGACAGCTACGTTCAGCTCGCGAGCGCTCACAGGGAATCGTTTCCGGAAAACGTCATCGTTCCTTCGATCGATGCCGCGCTCATGGCCGAATTGACGCACAAAGAGCAGTTTTACAACCTGTGCGCCCGCCTGGGCATCGATTATCCGGATACGTTTGTACACCGTGCAGGTATGGGTGACGCATTTTCGCTTCCGTTTGAAGCGCCGTACATCGTCAAACCGTCATCCGGCATCGAATACTGGGCTCATCCGTTCCCGGGACAGAAAAAAATGTACAAAGCTTCCACGCAGGAAGAAGTCAAATCGATCCTTGCCGATGTGTATGCATCCGGCTACAGCGATTCGATGATCGTGCAGAACTTCGTCCCCGGCGACGATACGAACATGCGCGTGCTCACCAGCTATTCGGACCGCAACGGGCGGGTGGCGATGATGTGCCTCGGCCACGTGCTCTTAGAGGAGCACACGCCCAGGGGCGCCGGCAACCATGCCGTTATTTTAACGGAGTGCGACCGCGAGCTGATGGAGCGCTATCGCAGGCTGCTCGACGATCTGTCCTACCGTGGGTTTTCGAACTTCGACATTAAATACGATTCGCGCGACGGGCGATTTAAGGCATTTGAGATCAACACGCGCACCGGAAGGAGCAACTATTATGTAACTGCGTCCGGTGCAAACGTCGCACGTCTTTTAGTCGACGACTGCATCGATGCCCGTTCGTTACCCTTCTACTGTGTCGACGCGGATTCCCTGTGGATGGTCGTCCCGCGCAAGGTCGCATTCGACTACATAAAACCCGAACCGTACCGCAGGCGCATGCGCGAGCTGATACGCGAAGGCCGGTGGGTCAACCCCCTGCTTTACGCGCCCGATGCCGGGCTCCGAAGATCCTGGACCCTTCTCAGGAACCAGCTGGGACATTTTGTAAAGTACAGGAAGTACGTGGGGAAGAAATAAAATGAAACGGATGGCTGTGCTTGCCGCATATCAGAAAAAGCTTCTCGACGAAGGGCTCGTGCTGCAGCCAATCGCAGATGAAAGTGTGTTGAGTAAGCCCGTGCGCCACATTACCTACGACTCCAGGTGTGTGGAGTCCGGCACCCTGTTTGTGTGCAAGGGCGAAGCGTTTCGCGAAGTTTACCTGGAGGATGCGCTCGCTTCCGGCGCTGTGGCCTGGGTGTCCGGCCGCCGGCACGAATCCGGAGCAGGCATCGTCGTGAGCGATGTGCGCAAGGCGATGGCAGTTCTTGCAAACGAGTTGTACGGGGAGCCCTGGCGCGATTTTCCGCTGATCGGTCTGGCCGGAACGAAGGGAAAGACGACGACGCTGTACTTTTTACGGAATATCATCGAAGATGCTCTGTCGCGGGAGGGAAGCGTCGGCTATCTCTCTTCGGTCGAGACTTACGACGGGAGGCAGCGTTTTGAATCGCATCTGACGACGCCGGAGGCGCTTGTTCTCGCCGGCCACTTCGACAGCGTGCGCGACACCGGGCTCTGGGGCATGGTGATGGAAGTGTCGTCGCAGGCGCTTAAATACGACCGCACGCTCGGCGTGGCGTTTGACATCGGATGCTTTTTAAACTTTGGAGCCGACCACATCGGCGGGAGCGAGCACACCGACGAGGAAGATTATTTCTCTTCGAAGCTGAAATTTTTCGACCAGTGCAGGACTGTCTGCCTCAATGCGGATACGGAAGGGTTCGATCGGATTCTCGATGCGGTAAAACGTTCACCGCTCTGCGAGAAGCTCGTTCTATTTTCTTCGGAGGGCCGTGTTGAGCGAAACGGAGTTCCTGTGGCGTACACAGCCGGCGATGTCCGCATCAGCGGTGGAGAAATCCGGTTTCACATTTACAGAAACGAAAGCGGTTTCGGGGGTACGGTCGACTGCGGTGAATTTGCGCTCGCAATCCGAGGGTTATTCAACGTCGAGAATGCGCTGGCGGCGGCAGTCGTTTCGTTTGAGCTTGGGCTGAGCGCAGGCTGCATTCGGACGGGCATGCTTCGCACCCGCGTCGCGGGGCGCATGGAAGTGTTTGAAAACCCGGAGAAAAAGCTGGTCGTCATCGTCGACTATGCGCATAACCGGATGAGCTTCGAGAGTCTGTATGCATCGACGAAGGAGGAGTATCCGGGCTGGAGAATTGAAGCGATTTTCGGCTGTCCGGGAGGGAAAGGCCTGCAGCGGAGAGAAGAGCTGCCCGAAATCGTCGCCCGGTATGCGGATTTTGCCTGGATCACAGAAGAAGATGCCGGGGAAGAGGATGTCCGGGACATTTCGGAACAGCTCATTCGAAACCTGGGCAGGGGTGGCTGTTCTTCCGCTATGCTGCTCGACCGGGAAGATGCGATCCGCACAGCGATCGAATCGGCACCGCCTGAAACGGTGATCGTGCTGACGGGCAAGGGAAGAGAAAACTACCAAAAGCGGGGCACAGACTATGTCCCCGTGATTTCCGACGTCGACCTGGTGCGCAGATATCTGTGAGCAGGGCGGCGCAACAAGAAAGCGAGCAGAGCATTGAGCACGAAGCAAAGACACGAGATTGAAGAGAAATACAAGTGGAACATCGAAGCCATGTACCCGGATTCGGACGCGTGCCGCGCCGACCTGGACGAGGCTCTTTCGATGGCGCAGGCGTTTGACGCATACCGGGGCCGACTCGGCGAAAGCGCGCAAACGCTCGCGCAGGCGCTGCAGAGCCGGGATGCTCTGTGGCAGAAGGCGGAGAAGGCGTATGTCTACGCCCGGATGAAGCGCGACGAGGACAACCGCGTGGCGGATTATCAGGAACTGTGCGACCGCTCCAGGACGGTGCTGTCGCGCATATCGGAAGCGGTGAGCTTTTTCGGCCCGGAATTCGCAAAAATATCGAAGAAGGACATCGACCTCTTTCTTGAGCAGGAGCCTGCGCTGCACGTGTACGCCCATTTAATCGAAGAGCTGTTGCGCGGGCGAAAGCACGTGTTGTCGGCGAAGGAGGAGACGCTGCTTGCACAGATGAGCGAGCTTTCGGGTGCGACGAACGACACGTTCTCGATGCTGAACAACGCGGACATTCGCTTTGGAACCATTCGGGGAGAAGACAGTCAGCCGTTCGAAGTGACGCACGGCACGTATCTCCGCCTGATGCAGAGTCCCGACCGCCGCGTACGCAAACAGGCATACCGAAAAATGTATGCCGCCTACGATCGTCAAAAAAACACGCTTGCGACGCTTTACAGCTACAACACGAAGCAGGATACCGTGATGGCGCGGATCCGGAAGCACGACTCTGCGCTAAAGGCTGCGCTGTTTCCCGATCGCGTGCCGGTGGACGTGTACGACAACCTCATCGCCGAAGTGCGCAAAGCGCTGCCGTACCTGCACCGCTACATGGAGCTTCGCAAAAAGCTGCTCGGCGTCAAGTCTTTATACATGTACGATATCTACGTGCCGCTGACGGAAAAATCCGACCGTATCATCCCTTACGAAGAAGCGCAGCAGATGGTCCAGCAGGCGTTGCAACCGCTGGGCGACGAGTACGGCCGCATCCTGGAACGCGCGTTCGAAGAGCGCTGGGCCGATGTGTACGAAAGCGAAGGCAAGACGAGCGGTGCCTATTCGTTCGGCAGCTACGACAGCTACCCGTACATGCTGCTCAATTACGACGGCCGGCTCGAGGACGTGTTTACGCTGATTCACGAAGCGGGCCACTCCGTCCACGCCTACCTGACCAGAAATGCCCAGCCCTACGTGTACGGATCGCATTCGATTTTTACAGCAGAAGTGGCTTCGACGGTCAACGAAGCGCTCCTGATGCGCGACCTTCTCGCCCGTGCCGATACAAAACAGAGAAAAGCGTACCTGCTGAACCTCTACCTCGAGGGCTTCCGCACGACGCTGTTCCGCCAGACGATGTTCGCTGAATTTGAGCGCGATGCGCACGCGGCCGTGGAAAGCGGTGAGGCGCTGACGGCCGTGCGGCTGCAGAGCATGTACGCAGATCTACTGTCAGACTATCACGGACCCGCCGTTAAGCTGGACGATCAGATCTCGATGGAATGGGCGAGAATCCCTCATTTTTATAATGCATTTTACGTGTATAAATATGCGACCGGATATTCTGCTGCAACCGCGCTGTCTTCTGCGATATACGAGGGGCGCCCGGGGGCTGCGGAGCGGTATGTGGAATTTTTGCGCGCAGGAGAAAGCGATTATCCGATCTCCCTGCTTGCAGAGGCCGGCGTCGATATGAGTTGCCCCGAGGCGGTTCGGGATGCCCTGACAGTGTTCGGGGAACTCCTTATAGAATTGGAAGACACAGTTTCGCTTTGAGAGGATCGCTCATGGAACAGGAAAGAAATACTCAAAAGGACAAACAGATGAACGCCCGGTGTGTATACGTATACACCAACGAGGAAGAGCTGTCGCGCAGCGTCGGGGATTCGCTTCGACAGCTCCTTTCAGAGCGGGGAATCCGGGTCCCGGCCTGCTTCGACGACACGGTCGAGCTGCTCGTGTGCGTTGGCGGCGACGGCACGCTGCTGAGAGGTCTCCATGCGTTCGACTTCCCCGACATCCCCGTTGCGGGCATCAACACGGGACATCTGGGATTCTTCCAGGAGCTCCAGCACGATGAACTGCACCGCCTTCTGGACATGTGCGACGGCGGAAGCCACAGCATCCAGCGCCACCGGCTCGTCCGGGTGACGCTTCTGCGAAACGGCGGAGAGCCGGTCTGCCACAAAGGGCTCAACGACATCGTCATCAAAGGGAGCGTGTCGCGCATCACCCACTTGAATCTGTCGATCGGCGACAGTTTTGTGGAAAAATTCAGCGGCGACGGCCTGGTGATAGCATCGCCTGCCGGAAGCACTGCCTACAACTACTCGCTCGGAGGAAGCATCGTCGACCCACGGCTCAACCTGTTGCAGGTGACGCCGATCGCTCCGATGAACACGACGGCGTTTCGCTGCTTTACTTCCAGCATCGTCCTGCCGCCCGACCTGGAAATCAACATCGTTCCCGAATTTCCGCACGACCGGGATGTGCTGGTGATCGTCGACGGCGTGGAGTACACGTACCAGGGGGTATCGAAGATGATCGTCGATCTCTCGTTTCAGGAGGTTCAGCTCGTTCGCTTTCAGCACTACGACTTCTGGAACAAAGTTAAATCGAAGTTTCTCCAATGACCTATCATCAGACCTACAAGCTGACGAAGGAGGACGAAGATCTGTACGTCCGGGAGCTGCTCGTCCGGCGCTTTCAGTTTTCCTCCCGCCTGTTGAGAAAGTTGAAAGTCGAGGGCGGCATCTTTCTGAACGGACGGCCCGTGCGCTTCCGTCACAAGGGGAGGGCGGGCGACGTGTTGCAGGTGCGCTTCCCCGAAGAGAGCAGTTATTTCGAGCCGGAGGATATACCGCTTGCGGTCGTGTACGAGGATGAGGATCTGCTCGTGGTGGACAAGCAGCCCGGGCTCGTCATTCACCCGACAAAGAACTATCAGAGCGGTACGCTGGCCAATGCGCTCGCACACCGGATGCGTCTGGACGGAGCGAATTATAAAATTCGCTTTGTCAACCGGCTGGACCGCGACACATCCGGCCTGGTGATGATCGCTAAAAATGCTCACTGTCAGAAGCATATCTCCGACCAGATGGAGCGGAATGAAGTCAAAAAGTACTATACGGCTATCGTGCACGGACAGCCGGAGCGCGATTCGGGCACCATCGACCTGCCCGTCGCCAAGGATCCCGAACACGCGGCCAGGCGAAAGGTGATGCCGGAGGGACTCCCGTCCCTGACGCACTACCGGGTGCTGGAGCGATTTTGTGTGCAGGACGGGGTACTGCCCGGCTATGCGCTTCTCGAGCTTCAGCTTGTGACCGGGCGAACACATCAGATCCGGGTGCATCTGACGCACATCGGTCTTCCGATTGTAGGCGACGAACTGTACGGGCCGTTGTACGGATACGAGGCGGGCGAGGACCGGATGAACCGCCAGGCGCTGCACGCAGGAGGACTGGTGCTGGCGCAGCCCACAAGCGGGCAGGCGATCCGGCTTTGCACCGGATTGCCCGACGATATGAATGCGTGCCTCGAGGCACTGAGAAACGACTGCAGTCAGCGACCTTGACAATCGACCGGCAGTGCGTAAAATGATTGTGAACTGCGGCCGGCGAGGAGTACCGGAGCAGCAAGGACAGGGAGGAACAGCATGGAATACAATCTGGCCAAACAGTACGACCCCAAAGCGTTTGAGGACAGAATCTATAAAGAGTGGGAAGAGAGCGGCGCTTTTATCGCGGGGCGCGATCCCGATAAGCGTCCGTTTACCATTGTGATGCCGCCGCCGAACATCACGGGGCAGCTCCACATGGGGCATGCGCTCGATCAGAGCCTGCAGGATGTGCTCATCCGCTTTCGGCGCATGCAGGGCTATTCGGCTCTGTGGCTGCCCGGATCGGACCACGCGAGCATTGCGACCGAAGTCAAGGTCGTGGAAAAGCTGATGGAGGACGAAGGCAAGACAAAAGAGGAAATCGGGCGCGACGCATTCCTGGAGCGGGCATGGGCCTGGAAGCGGGAGTACGGAGGACGCATCAACGAACAGGTTCGCAAACTGGGGAACTCCTGCGACTGGAGCCGCGAGCGGTTTACGATGGACGAAGGCTGCAGCCGTGCCGTCGCCGAGTATTTTGTCCGGCTGTACGAAAAAGGACTCATCTATAGAGGCAACAGGCTCATCAACTGGTGCCCGACGTGCGGTTCGGCCCTGTCGGACATCGAAGTGGAGCACGAAGATAAGAACGGCATGTACTGGTACTTCCGCTACCCCGGTGCTGACGGAGGCGAAGGAATCGTCGTCGCCACATCCAGGCCGGAGACGATGTTCGGGGATACGGCTGTCGCCGTACATCCGGACGACGAACGCTACCGGCACCTCATCGGGTCAAACGTCATCCTTCCCATCGTGGGGCGAGAGATTCCGATCATCGCCGACGAGTATCCCGATCCGACAAAGGGAACGGGTGCGGTCAAAGTGACGCCTGCACACGACCCAAACGACTTCGAGATCGGGCAGCGGCACGGGCTGGAGCAGATCGTATGCATCGACGAACAGGCGCGCATGACGGAAGCGGCTGGAAGCTACGAAGGCATGGATCGCTACGCGTGCAGGAAGGCCTGGGTACAGGCGCTTACCGATGGAGGATTCCTCGTCAAGGAAGAAAATATCGTGATACCTACCGGCGAATGCTATCGCTGCCGCGACGTCATCGAACCGATGATCAGCGAGCAGTGGTTTGTACGGATGCAGCCCCTGGCCAAACCGGCGCTGGAAGCGGCGTACAGCAGGGAGTTGAAGCACGTGCCCGGCCGCTTTGAGCGCACGTATGTCCACTGGCTCGAAGAGATCAAGGACTGGTGCATTTCTCGCCAGCTTTGGTGGGGGCACCGCATACCGGCGTATTACTGCGACGACTGCGGCGAGTTGATCGTTTCCACGGAGACTCCCGCGTCGTGCCCCTCCTGCGGAAGCGCACGCATCCGCCAGGATGAGGACGTGCTCGATACGTGGTTCAGTTCGGCGCTGTGGCCGTTTTCCACGCTCGGCTGGCCGGACCAGACGGAGGATCTGAATTACTTCTATCCTACCAATGTGCTGGTGACGGGATACGACATCATTTTCTTCTGGGTCGCCCGCATGGTGTTTGCCGGCATCGAGGCGACGGGCCGCCTCCCGTTTGAATACGTGCTCGTCCACGGACTGGTGCGCGACGCACAGGGGCGCAAGATGAGCAAATCGCTCGGCAACGGCGTCGACCCGCTGGATATGATCGGGCAGTACGGGGCCGATGCGCTCCGGTTTATGCTGCTCGCAGGCACTTCGCCCGGCAACGACATGCGCTTTCAGATCGAAAAGGTCGAATCGGCCAGAAACTTTGCCAACAAGCTGTGGAACGCTTCCCGGTTTGTGGTCATGAACCTCCGGGACAGCGAAGGATTTCATCCGATCGCAGGTGAAGAGGACGCCGCTGCGGCGCTCCGGCCGGAGGACCGCTGGATTCTGTCCGTCACAAACGAGGCGGCCGCGGACATCACCGCGAACATGGAGAAGTTCGAATTTGCGCTGGCCGCTCAAAAGGTGAACGAACTCATCTGGAACGAATACTGCGACTGGTACATCGAACTCGTCAAGGAGCGGCTGTACGGGGAGGACGAATCGGACAAGGCGGTGGTGCGCTATGTTCTGATTCGCGTGCTTTTGGATCTCTTGAAGCTCCTGCACCCGTTTATGCCGTTCATCACGGAAGAAATCTGGAGCTTCCTGCCCGGGGAAGGCCGTGAAAAACAATTTTTAATGCACGAAAGCTGGCCTGTGCACGAAGAGATGGACGCGCAGGAGGAAGTGGCTACGCTGGAGCTTGCAAAGGATGTGATCCGGGCGGTTCGGAACATCCGCGCAGAAGCCGACGCTGCTGCAGGGAAAAAGCTGACGCTCGTCGTTGTGACATCGGGCCGGGAGCAGCTGAGGATCGAAGCCGGCGCAGGCTACATCCGTGCGCTGGCGGGCGTTTCGGATATCCGGTTCGTGCAGGACCGCGCGCAGGTACCGGAAGAGACCATGTCGGCGACGCTGCCGAACGTCGAGCTGTTCGTACCGCTGGACGACCTGCTGGACTACCGCGCGGAGCTGGAACGTCTGCTGCGCGAGCAAAAACGCCTAAAAAGCGACGTGGAGCGGCTGCAGACAAAACTGGCCAACGAGGCGTTTGTCTCCAAAGCACCCGAGCGCGTCATCGCGGCGGAGCGGGAAAAGCTGGCCGATGCAGAGGACGTGCTTGCACGAATCGCCGCCCGGATTCCGGATATTGAGAGGAAACTGTAGTAAATGAAATACGAAGAAGCCCTCTCGCTGATCCACGAACGGTCGCGATTCGGGAACAAGCTGACGCTGACGCGCATCCGGGAACTGCTTCATCTGCTGGGCGATCCGCAGGAAGATCTTGCGGTCGTCCACATCGGCGGCACAAACGGCAAGGGGTCGGTGAGCAAGTTCGTGTACGGAGCGCTTTTGGCGCAGGGATACCGGGTCGGCTTGTACACGTCGCCGTACGTGTCGGATTTCCGCGAGCGCATCGAGTGCTGCGGAGAGTGGATCGGCCGCGATGAGTTGGCCGAAATCGCCGACGCAGTGTTCGGGGCGGTGTCGGTGATGGAGAGTACCGGCAGCGATGCGCCTACGGAATTCGAAGTCATCACGGCGATGGCATTTCTATACTACAAAAAAAATAACTGCGACTTTGTCGTTGTGGAAGTGGGCCTGGGAGGGCGCGGCGACGCTACAAACGTGCTGTCCAGTCCGCTTGCGTCGGTTATCACTTCGATCTCACTGGATCACACGGACTATCTCGGCGATACGCTGGAAGAGATCGCTGCGGAAAAAGCAGGGATCATCAAGCCCGGCCGCCCGGTCATCTGTCGCGTAGCGGATGAGGCCGCGCGCGCAGTGATACGGGAAAAAGCGCTCGCGTGCGGAAGCGCTTTTTACGATGTAGAGCAGGAAACTTCGCCTGCACAGGTGCAGGAATCTACGTTGGAGGGAAGCCTGTTTTCGCTCTGCGTCCGGGGTCAGCTCTACGGGAATATACGCATAAAGCTTGCCGGGGCCTTCCAGATTGAAAATGCGGCGACGGCGCTGTGCACGCTGGAAGTACTGCGGAGGGACTGCGGTGTCGAGCTTGGAGAACAGGCGATTCGAAAAGGCCTTGCGGAGGCGGTCCACGCAGGGCGCATGGAGACGCTGTGCCGCGATCCGCTCATCATCATCGACGGCGCGCACAACGCCGATGGAATGGAAGCGTTCTGTCGGAGCATCCGACCGCTGATCCGGGGCCGGAAAACGCTGCTGACGCTTGGGATACTCAAAGATAAGGAAATTGCACGCATGCTGCAGAGCGCGCTTGCACTCGATGTGGATCTGGCGCTGTCCGAACCGGACAATCCGAGAAAGGCGGCGGCACAGGACCTGTACGCCGTGCTTCGCTCTCTCGGTGGAGATGCCGTGCTGCCGGGCGACGCGCAGCAGGCGCTGGCGTACGCGATGGAACGCAGAGAGACATACGATTGTCTTCTATTCGCCGGGTCGCTGTATTTTATCAGCTCGATCCGGGAGCAGCATCGCTGCGGGGAGGAGAAGGGATGAACATCCGATACGAAGAAACCGAAGATGTCCGGCTGCTGATGGATACGTTCGAACAAAACGATATCGAAGTAGCCGACGATGAATTTACGGGCGGTCACACGACGCTGCAGAAAGCCTACGCCGCATACGACGACGACCGCGACGGACGTCTGATCGGCGCGGTGGCGCTTGCCGGCCGACTGGGACGAACGGTCATCAACGGCATCGCCGTGGAGCCGGAATACCGCAGGACCGGCGTGGCCAGCGCCCTGTTAAAACTCGTCATGGACGAAGCGAAGCGTCGGGGGGAAAAAGAGATCTGGATCGTGGCCCGGGCGCCGCTATTTTTCGAAGCCCGCGGATTCCGTTATCTGACGGAACGGGATGTGCCGGAAGGGCTGTTTGACTGCTTGTCCTGCCCTCAGTTTAACAAGGACTGTTTTCCCAGACTGATGAAATACGAATTCGACTGAAGCGCACAGCGGGATCGGCGCTTGCAGACCGGCCGTTTCTTGCATTTCGGTCCTGTTTATGATAGCATTTGATGATTTTCCAATTGAGGAATTTTCGTAGCAAATCGCTGTTTCAGGAGAAAGAGGCTGACATGAAAATCGCGATCGATGTCATGGGGGGAGATCATGCGCCGGGTGAAATCATCCGGGGATGCCTTCTCGCGGCAACGCATACGGATGCGGAGCTCATACTGGTCGGAGACCGCGAGGTCATTTCCGCTCAAATCGATCAGGGCGGTCTGTACCCGCACCCGGAGAAAATTCACATCGTGCACGCTCAGGACGTCATCGATAATGAAGACAGCCCCATCCAGGCTGTGCGCGGCAAACCGGACTCGTCCATGGTCAAGGCCATCGATCTGGTGCGAAGCGGCGACGCGGATGCGGCGCTTTCCGCAGGCAACACCGGAGCGCTGATGGCGGCAGGTCTGCTGAGGCTGGGGCGTATCCAGGGTGTGGAGCGTCCTGCGATCGTGTCTGTCTATCCGCTCGTCGGTCAGAAGAAAGCCTTTTCGCTGCTCGTGGATGCCGGCGCCAACGCAGAGTGCAAGCCGACGAATCTCATCGGTTTTGCCCATATGGGAAGCATGTACATGCAGAGTGCGTTCGGGGTGGAGCGGCCGACCGTAGGATTGATCAACATCGGCACGGAAGAGGGGAAGGGGACGGCTCAGCTCAAAGAAACCTACCAGCTGTTAAAGCAGAGCGGTCTGAACTTTATCGGCAACGTGGAGGGACGCGACATTCCCACCGGAGCGGCGGATGTGCTCGTATGCGACGGATTCACCGGCAATGTTGTATTGAAGTTGACGGAGGGCCTCGCGTGGTCGCTGCTGAAAAACATCCGAAAGCGCTTTACGGAAGGACTGACGGCAAAGCTGGGCGCTGCCATGCTCGCGGGCAAGCTACGGGAACTCAAAAAAGAGTTCGACTATTCCACATACGGGGGGGCACCGATTCTGGGAATCGACGGTCTGGTGATTAAAATGCATGGATCGTCCAATGCGATCGCCGTCGAAAATGCCATCATCCTGGCTAATGTCGCCGCGGCAGCCGGTCTGACGGCGCGGATTCGCTGCGCGATGGAAATGGCGGCCGGTGAACGCGGGGAATGCAAGTCCGATGAATGACCGTGCGGTCGAACAAATTCTCGCATATACATTCGATGACCGCGCTCTTCTACTGCGGGCACTTACGCACGCAAGCTACGCAAACGAGAAAACCGGGAATCCGTCCAACGGAAACGAGCGGCTGGAGTTTCTGGGGGATGCGATTCTGGACGCCGTCATCAGCGTGCATCTGTACTGCAGGGAGCGGTCGAAGAAGGAAGGGGATCTTACGCGTCTGCGCGCGCTGATCGTGTGCGAAAAGTCCCTGAGTGCGGCGGGCCGGGAGTTCGGGCTGAACGAATACATTCTGCTCGGCCGGGGCGAAGAGCTGGGCGGCGGACGGCAGAGACCCTCCATCGTTGCGGATGCGTTCGAAGCTTTAATTGGAGCAGTATATTTAGACGGTGGGATGGAGGCGGCGGAAGCCGTCGTTTTACGGTTGCTCGACCGGACAATCCGCCAGGCGCTCGAAGGAAAGCTGTTCTCGGATTACAAGACCGAGCTGCAGGAGCGGATTCAGCACCGGGGATGGGGGGAACCCTTCTACCGAACGGTGTCCGAGGAAGGCCCTGATCATGCGAAACATTTTACCGTATCCGTCAACGCGGGCGGAAAGCGTCTGGGCATAGGAACAGGACGCAGCAAGAAAGAAGCGGAGCAGGACGCAGCCAGGCAGGCGCTCGAAGGCGGGCAGAGGGACGGCAGTTGATATTTAAGCGCATAGAAATGAATGGATTTAAATCGTTTGCAGATCCCGTAACGATCGAGCTGACGGAAGGCATCACGTGCATCGTCGGTCCAAACGGCAGCGGGAAAAGCAATATTTCGGATGCGATCCGCTGGGTCCTCGGCGAGCAGAGCCCCAAGATGCTGCGCGGCGGCAAGATGGAAGAGGTGATTTTCTCCGGAACGCAGAGCCGCAGGCCGAAGGGAATGGCCGAAGTAGCCATCGTGCTGGACAACAGCGACGGTACGTTTCCCATCGACTTTTCGGAGGTGGTCATCGGGCGGCGGATGTACCGGTCGGGTGACAGCGAATACCGTATTAATCAGACGCCGTGCCGGCTCCGGGACATCCGCGAACTGATCATGGACACCGGCATGGGCATCGAAGGATATTCCATCATCGGGCAGGGCAAGATTGCGGACATCGTCAGCAACAAGATGGAAAGCCGGCGGGAGATATTCGAAGAAGCGGCGGGCATTGTCAAATACCGGACAAAAAAAGAAGAATCCGAACGAAAACTCGAGCGCGCCTCGTCCAATCTCGACCGGGTCAACGATATCATCGGCGAGATAGGCGGGCGGATCGGCACGCTGGAGGAAGACAGCAAGAAGGCGAAGGAATACCTGGTCCTGCGCGAACGCTACCAGCAGGTCGAAGTCAACATCGCTCTCAAGAGCATGGAATCCGCTACGGGGAAAATCGACGCGGTCAACCAGGAGCTTGCTGAGCTTACCGGGCGCATTGAGGAGAAGAAGACGCATCGGGAGGACGTGGATGCACGGCTCCGTCAGACAAAGGCAGAGGCAACACAGTTAGAGGAAGAAAGCGAAGCGGCGCGCATTGAAACTGCGGCGCTCGTCGAGCGCATGCACGAAACTTCGAGCAGGCGGGAGCTCGCCAGAGAGCGGCTGTCGGCGCTTGCCAGAGAAGCAGACCGCACAGACGACGAGCAAAGAGTGCTCGAAGAACGCCTGGAACGCGAGCGCGAAGCCGCAGGTGAAGTGCAGGCTGCCCGGGAGGAAGCCGCCCGGGAGCAGCGCGATTTCGAGGAAGATCTGCGCGAAAAGGAGCGCATTGCGCGGGTGCACGCCGAACGGTACGCCGAACTCGAGCAGAAGCTGACGCAGGAAAAGGATCTCCTGTTCGAGCTGACGGGGCGAAAGGCGGCCGGGCAGTCCGAAGCCGAAAGCATGCTGCAGCTGCGGGGGACGCTCGCCAGAAGGCTGTCGCTGCTCGACTCCGAGCAGGACGGATCGGACTCCGAGGACCGGGCGTACGCCGAGGATCTGAGCCGGGCCGAAAGCGCGTGGAGCGAGAAAGACAACCTGCGCCGAAGCGCGGAACAAGCCGTGCGAGACGGACGTCAAAAGGTCGAGGAACAGAGCGAACGCGCCGCAGCCGTCGAACGGACGCTGAACGAGCGAATCGCATCCGTCGGCAGGAAGGCCGTGCGATTGAAGCTCCTGGAGGAGCTGGAAAGCGCGTACGAAGGCTACAGCGGAAGCGTACGGTTTTTGATGCAGCAGAACCTGCGGGGCATCACCGGTGTGGTCGGAGACCTCCTTCAAGTTCCCAAAGGACTGGAGATTGCGGTGGAGACGGCGCTCGGTGCGTCGCTCAGCCACGTCGTATGCGAGGATGATGCGGTCGCCAGACAGGCAATCAAGGTCCTGAAGGATCATCAAGCGGGCCGGCTGACGTTCCTGCCGCTTCAGAGTCTGCGCGCCGGTCGTCCCGACGCTCCCGCGCGCATGGCGCAGGCCGCCGGGTTTCAGGGTATCGCGGCAGATCGCGTCAGCGTGCCTGCCGGCATGGAGCACGTGGCGGATTACCTGCTCGGGCGCGTCGTCCTGTGCGACGATCTGGACCGGGCCACGGCCATGTCGAAAGCGTTCGGCGGCGCGTTCCGCTTCGTGACGCTGCAGGGCGATGTCATCAGCCCTTCCGGATCGATTACAGGCGGAAGCCTGCGCAACAGAGCGGGAGAGATTCTGTCGCGCAAAGGTGAGATTCAGGAGCTTGTGGAAAGCATCAGCCTCGAAGAAGGGCACATCGATTTGGACCGGGCGCTTCTCGAAGAGGCGCAGCGGAACCTGGCCGATGGAGAAGCAGGCATCCTCGAATCGGAGAACGCTCTGCGCGGTTTCGAACGGGACTGTGCGGTTTTAGAATCGGAAATTCAACAGCTGACTGCATTTGCGGGTCAGGCTGTTTTGACGCACAGGCGCAGAGCGTCTGAACGCGAAGATGTGCTCGGCGAAATTGAGCGCGTGGATCGAAGCTTGCAGGAGCTGCAGCGCACAACGGAAGGCGTACAGCGGGACATTCAAAGCGCCGATCAGCGCATCCTCGCGCTGCTCGACGATGCGGAACAGGCCAAAAAGGATCTTGCGGCCGTGACCGAAGCCGAAACGGAAGCCCGGATCGTCTTAAGCGACGTCGCCGCCCGCATCCGCGGAACGGATGCGCTGTGGGGGCGCGTCGAGGAAAGTCTGCATCAGCTGAGCGAGGAAATCGACCGCAAGCGCGAAGATCGCCGGAGGATTGAAGAAGAGATGCAGGCTCTGGTGCAGGCCTCGGATGCGGACAGCGTTCCGGCCGAGGATCTGGAGCAGGAGCACGCACAGTTGACGGAGCGCCTTGCGGAGCTGCAGCAGCAGAGGCAGGCGTGTCTACGGGAAACCGATGCTCTGGAAGAGCAGCGCCTGGCGCACGAACAAGAGCTGTATGCGCTGCAGCTGAAGCAGCGGGAAGCGGAAGTCCGCCAGGTGAAGTTCGAAACGCAGGTGGAAACGCTCAAGCAGCGGCTGTGGGACGAGTTCGAGCTCTCGCACGTGCAGGCGATGGAGTTCGAAGCCGACGAGTTCGTGATGTCCAGGGCTCTGCGCGAGTCGCGCGAGATCAAGGAGCGCATGCGCGCGCTGGGCGATGTCAACATCGGTGCGATCAGCGAGTACGAACAGGTCAGCCAGCGCTACGAGTTTCTGACGGAACAGCAGGAGGACCTGCAGCAGGCCATCAGCGAGCTGACCGGGATTATCGACGATACGGATGCCACAATCCGCAGACAGTTTAAGGAGAGTTTCGACGCGGTGGTCGACAATTTCGAAGAGGTGTTTGTCGAACTGTTCGGAGGAGGACATGCGCGGCTGTCGCTGGCCGATCCGGATACCCCTCTGGAGTCGGCTATAGAAATCGAGGCCCAGCCGCCCGGGAAAAAACTGCAGAACATCAACCTGCTTTCGGGCGGAGAAAAAGCGATGACGGCGATCGCGCTGATGTTTGCCGTGCTAAAAGCCAAGCCGACCCCCTTCTGCATCCTGGATGAGGTGGAAGCGGCTCTAGACGATGCGAACATCGACCGCTTTGCTCGCTACCTTCGAAAGTTTCAAAAAACGCAGTTTGCTCTCATTACGCATCAGAAGGCGACGATGGAGTACGCCGATGTGCTGTACGGCATCACGATGCCCGAACAGGGCATTTCCAGAGTGCTTTCGCTTAGGCTTGGCGATTCGTTCGAAATGTAGGAAGTCACAGGAGACCGCAGATGCTTGCAGATAAAAAAAGAGGGTCGTTCTTCGGCCGCATGCAGGAGAGGATCGAAGAGGTGCTTCTGCTCCGGCCGCGTCCGGACGAAGACATGCTCGAAGAGCTCGAGGAAATATTGATCACGTCGGATATCGGGTTGGAAACGGCCGAAAAGATCATCGACGGGTTGAGGCGGGCCATACGGGAAAACCGGTTGACGGACGTCTCTTCCATAAAAAGGGAAATCAGAGACAGCACCGCGTCGCTGCTCGACAAAGGGGAGCGCCATCTCATGGACGAACGCGACCCGCTGGTCGTGCTCGTCGTAGGCGTCAACGGTTCGGGAAAAACGACGACGATCGCCAAGCTGGCGGGGCTGTATGCAGATCAGGGGAAAAGCGTCCTGCTCGTCGCCGCCGACACGTTTCGAGCGGCGGCAGCCGAACAACTGTCGGTCTGGGGGGAACGATTATCCATTCCTGTCATTGCACACCGGGAGGGCGCAGACCCTTCCGCTGTCGTGTACGACGGAATTTCTGCCGCGAAAGCCCGGGGCACGAACGTCGTAATCTGCGACACGGCCGGCCGGCTGCAGACGAAGAAAAATCTCATGGCCGAGCTTGCCAAGATGTCGCGCGTCATCGAGCGGGAGTACCCGGAAGCCGGAAGAGAAACGCTGTTGGTTCTGGACGCTACGACCGGCAAAAATGCCGTATCCCAGACGCGCGAGTTCAACGAGGCGACCGAGATTACGGGCATCGTCCTGACGAAGATGGACGGAACGGCAAAAGGCGGCATCGTCGTTACGCTGGCCGATGAATTCGACCTTCCGGTTAAGTTTATCGGAACCGGGGAAGGAATCGGGGATCTGGATGCATTCGATCCCGCGGCATTCGCAGATCATGTTTTTATGGAGTATAACAATGGATGACAAATACAGCATAGAAAAAGAGAGGGTCGTGTTGGAGGAATTCGACAAGATTAAAGAAGCGTTCCGCGCGAAGCGAGCAGGCGCTACCGAGGCGGAAGTCCTGCCTGCGACGGGTGAGGAAGCCCCGCAGATAACAGGGGAAGAAGCCCTGCTGTCGCCGGAGGAGGATACCCCGCTGACGCTGGAGGATCTGTTCGAGGAGCCATCGGAAGACATTTCGGCCGGTGAAGCCGATGCAGCTTCATTACCTCCGTCATCCGTGAGCCGGGCCACGACGTGGATTCGAGCGGTCCGGAGCCGGAGAGGAAAAAAGAAGCACCGGATCAACTGGAAAAAAACGGCGCGCGCCGCGCTCATTGCCATGGCGCTTGTCATCGCTGCGACCGGCGGTGCGGCTCTGCTTGCAATCAAGGATGCGCCTTCCATAAACCCGGACAACATCTACGATCTGCTGTCCGAAAACTCGGTGATTTACGACGCAGAAGGACAAGTCATCGACCATGTTTTTACGGGCAATGCGCTCCGGACGAACATTTCGTTTCAGCAGCTCCCCGATCACCTCGTCGATGCGGTGACGGCGATTGAAGACCGGACATTCTGGACCCACAACGGATTTAACTTTATCCGCATCGGAGGCGCCATCTGGGACAGCATTAAAAGCGGCAACCGCATCAGTGGGACAAGCACGATTACGCAACAGCTTGCACGGAACCTGTACATTCAGGATCGCAAAGGCGAACGCAGCATGACCCGAAAGATCCTTGAAGCTTACTATACGGTGATCCTGGAGCGCAAGCTGTCCAAAGAGCAGATACTGGAAGCCTATCTGAACACGATTTACCTGGGCTTCAACGCCAACGGTGTACAGGCAGCCGCTCAGGCGTATTTCTCAAAAGATGTCGAAGAACTGACTCTCGTGGAGAGCGCCATGCTGGCTGCACTGCCGCAGAGTCCGGGCTACGCACCGGTCCGGCGCATCGCGACGGAGGATGTCGAGGATTTTGAGGCGCTGGATATCATCGAAAAGGACGACAACTGGACGACATACTACAACTCGAGCGCAGAGGGCCGCATGCAGCTGACGCTGAAGCTGATGCACAAGCAGGGAAAGCTCAACGATGAAGAATACGAAGCGGCGATGGAAACGTCGATCCGGGATTCCATCAACCCGGGTACCGGTATACTCGCTGCGCACGATTCATCATTTTTCTCGGACTACGTCGTCGATCAGGTGACAAAAGACCTGTCGCGCAAGCTCGGTATCGACGAAGAAGAGGCGTTGGACCTCGTCTACAACGGCGGCCTGCAGATCTACAGCACGCTGTCGCTTAAGAAACAGAAAATCGTCGAAGAAGAGTATGCCAAGACATCCAACTTTCCTTCCATCGGCTATGCGACGAAGGATAAGAGCGGCAACATCCTAGACAGTACGGGAAAAGTTCTGCTGTACAATATGCAGAATTTCTTCGCCGAAAACGGCGACTTTACGATGTCCGCAAGCGAGTTCAAGTGGAACGACGACGGCAGTTTGACGGTATACAAAGGCCACCGGCTCAACATCTACAAGACCAGCGTCCAGGGTAAGACCGACTACAGCGTGGAATTCAAGGACCTGTACGAGACCATCAACGGCATACTGTACAGCCGGGCCGGCGGCGTGTGGAACGTCGCGGCGGAGTACAAGGACAGGGATAAAGACGGAAACCTCCTGCTGAGCGCTGCCTACTTCGAAGACAAGCCGGAAGCGTTTTTGAAGAACGAAGACGGGACGCTCGTGCTGCGCAGCGAGTATTACACGCTCAAGCAAGCGGTCATCCAGCCTCAGTCGGCCATGGTCATCATGGATCACCGCAACGGTCATATCATTGCCATGGCGGGCGGGCGCGACATGCAGGGGAGGAAGCTGTACAACCGGGCGCTGGCTGCGCGGCAGCCGGGCTCGGCGATTAAACCGCTGTCCGTCTACGCGGTCGCTCTGCAGAGCACCGTCGACGGCGTGGGCAACTGGACGGCGGCGTCACCCATCGACGATATCCCCATGAAATACGGCGGTCAGGCCTGGCCGAAAAACTGGTACGAAGGATACACGGGCATCAATACGCTCCGCAGAGCCGTGGAGCAGTCCATCAACGCTTGCGCTGTCAACACGTGGATGCAGCTCGATCCGAAGATGAGCGTGGACTTTCTTACGAACATGGGTGTCACTACGGTTGTGGAAAGCGGGGAGGTCAACGATATCAACGCATCGGCCCTGGCGCTCGGCGGCATGACAAAAGGAATTTCGACGCTGGAGATGACGGCGGCATTCGCCACGTTCGGGCACGATGGCACGTATATCGAACCGGTGTGTTACACGCGTGTCCTGAACCGCAACGGGGACCTGCTCCTGGAAAAAACACCGATCACGCGCACGGTGATGGACGAATCCGTCGCCTCGCTCATGACGCACATCATGCAGACGACGGTCACAAACGGCATTGCAAGCGGTGCAAGGATCAGCGCACAACCGGTCGCAGGAAAGACCGGAACGACATCCGAGCGCTACAACATCTGGTTCTGCGGTTTGACGCCGCAGTATTCGGCCGCTATCTGGGTCGGAAACGATGTGAATATTCCGCTGAACCGCGGAAGCGATGCGGCGACGGCGCTCTGGTCGAAGATCATGCAGCGCGTGATGGCGGACATACCGCGCGAAGAGTTCGTTATGAAGGGCGAATTTGTAAACGCGACGGTGGATCGCATATCCGGAAAGCTGCCGACCTCGTTGTCTCAGGCAGACACCAGGGGGACGCTCGTCTCCGACATCTTCATCAAGGGAACGGTTCCTTCGGAGCAGGATGATGCGCACGTCACCGTTACGGTGTGTGCCGAAACCGGATATCTTGCGACCCCGTATTGCACGCACACCGTCAACAAGCTCGCCGTTATAAGGCCGGGTGGAATGTCGTGGGAAAAGACGCTGGCGACATATCCGATGTCCTCGGTGAGCATTCGCTCGATACCGGACGCCATTTACGATGCGCCGGATTATTACTGTCCTGTACATAACCCGGACCCGGCGTTCTATCCCGTATCGCCGCTCGCCTCCGAACAGAAGGGAAGCAACCCACTGGATATGGATCCTGTGGAGACCCCGAACGGCTCCGAAAACGGCAACGGTTCGGGAAATGGCAACGGTTCAGAAAACGGCAACGGCAATGGAGATGGCCCATCGGAGGGCGAAGACGATCCGGGTACCGGCGGAACAGAGGACGAATCACATTAATTGACAATATATGTAAATTATGATACCCTGGTACGGGAGCTATGAGGAAAGGCCATGCGCCGTCCGCTGACCGCCTTCTGCTTTGCCGAAGCTTTCGGCATCCTGGCAGCGTACTACGGGTTCATCGATTACAGACACCTGTGCCTGCTCGGCGCAGGTGTTTTTATTGTGCAGAAGTATCGTGCTGCGTTGTTGCGGAGTGCGTTTCCGCTTGCGATGCTGGCGTTTTTTGCATGCGGATATCTGGGCATGAGTCACCACATGGACACCGAAGACGGGTTGTGTGCATGGGACGGACGCGTGGCGCACCTTTCGGGCATCGTGCAGAAGGTTGAGATTAAGGAGCATGCGCTTGCCCTGACGCTTCGGGTCGACCGGTGCGGGCCGCCGGGAGGGCCGTACGAACCGCTGCGGAGCAAGACACTCGTACAGCTCGATGCCGCGGACACGAGCGAAGATCGCTCTGCAGCGTACGACATGGCGGGTCGCAGGATTTCTTTCGAAGGCCGCATGTCCCTGCCGTCCGGCCGACGCAATCCGGGCGGTTTCGACTACGCGCTCTACCTGCGCAGCAAAGGAATACGGACGCTGTGCCGCGTGTCGCGCTATCGACTCGATGCAGGCGAGGTGCGGCGTCCGGTGATGCACGCCCTTGCCGTACAAAAGGGCCGATTTCTGGATCTGGCGGCTGCCCGCATGGATCCCGACCGCTTTTCTCTGATGGCCGGTCTTCTGTTCGGCGAAAAGAGCGCCATGGCTGACGACATCAGCGAAGCGTTTCGCTACAGTGGAATGAGCCATCTCTTTGCCGTTTCCGGTCTGCATGTAGGTCTGCTCTACGGTGTTGTTCTTACATGCGTAAAACGCCGGAGCCGAAGCGCTGCTTACGGGATTGCGTCCGCATGCATCATCGCCTATGCGGCTCTGGCAAATTTCTCTGTTTCCGTTCTGCGTGCAGCCGGTATGGCCGGCCTGTCCATGCTGGCGGTGCTTTTCCGGAGGCGCTACGATTTAACGAGCGCTGCATCTGCCGTGTCGGTTCTGCTGATGACGGCGAATCCCTTCCACGTGTTCGATGCGGGTTTTCAGCTCTCTTTCCTCGCCGTCTACTCCATGGGCGTCGCTCTGCCGTTTGTGGATTTGAAAATCCGCGAGCTGGCGGACCGGCGGAAAAAGGAATGGATCCGAAAGGCGGGGAGCGTGCTTGCGCCCTGCGCCGTCGTGCAGGCTGGCATGGCACCGCTCACGGCCTTTCATTTCCTCATGTTTTCGCCGGTCGGGCTGTTCGTCAATCCGCCGGCGCTCTTCCTGGCCGGCCTCATGCTGCCGTCGGGTCTTCTGCTGTTCCTCATTTCGGTTTTTTCCGACATCGTGACAGTTCGCGCCGGCGCAGAGACTGCGGTGTTCGAAGGATTGTTTGCTGCGACTGCCGGCACGGTGGACGCTCTGGCATCCCTGCTTCTTGCGCTCTCCGCTCCCGGACGGATATTTTCAGAGACCGGTTTGCGCCCGGCTCCGCCCATCGGCCTTGTGGCCGTATTTTACGCAGGGTTTTTCTTTTACTTCTCGGAGATGAGGCATATCCTGATTCGCAGGAAAAAGCATGCGGCGCTTGCGGCCGTCACCGCGGCCGGCCTGCTGTCGGCCGCCTTGCTTCCGTACGCAGCCGGGCTGAGCGATTCGCCGCTCCCGTGGAAGTACAACGCACCGCCCGTCGTGTTTCTCGATGTGGGGCAGGGGGACTGCATCCACATACGGAGCGGTCCGTACAATATTTTAGTTGATGGCGGAGGGCATTACTACACCGATGTCGGCCGTACGATTCTCGAGCCGTACCTTCTGAAACACGGCATTACGCGCATCGACCTGGCGTTTGTGACGCATGCCGATCTCGACCACAAAAAGGGTGTAGAGGAGCTCTCCGCCCGCATGCCTGTCGATGTGCTCGCCGTGCCGGAGCCGTATCGATTCAACCCGGACCGCTTCGACGCCATCCGGCGCTCCCGGACCGTCTATCTTTCAGCAGGTCAGACGGTCGCACTCGGGGAGGATGTGTCGTTTCGGGTACTCTGGCCGGATGCTTCCGTAACGGCTTCCGCAGGCGAGAATTCCAAGAGCCTCGTGCTGCTGTTGTCGATTGAGGGTGTGGATGTTTTGCTGACCGGAGACGTCGAGCGCGCAGAAGAGATGCGGATGACGGCCGGATATCGCTGCGATATTCTCAAAGTCGCGCACCACGGGAGCAACGGATCGACAGGTCCGGAATTCGTTGCACGCGCCGCTCCGGCTTACGCTGTCATATCGTGCGGCCGGAGCAATGCGTACGGGCATCCGGCTCCCCGCGTCGTTGAATTATTGGAGAACTCGGGTATAATGGTCGGTAGAACGGACCTGCACGGTGCACTGTGCCTTCGTTCGGCAGCCGTCGACAGCTATGTGCTGGAAAACGCCCGCCGCGAGGTGCGCTGGATCATTCGCAAGAAGGAGGCGCAATGAGAGGAGAAGAACACGCGTTTCGCGTGTTTCAAAAAATGCTTCAATCGGATCGATTTCCATCGGTCATGCTGCTGTACGGGCCGGAGGATTACCTGATTCGCTGGGCAGGCGAAGAGCTCGAAAATGCGTTGATTCACCCCGCGGCGGCCGCATTGGACCGCATCGTTTTTTCAGAGCGGAGAATCGATACGGCGGAGCTGATTGCCGCCTGCGAAACGCTTCCGGTGATGTCGAAGCGACGCCTCGTGATCGTGGATGACTGCGAAGCATTCGGAACGTCGCGCGGTCGGGGGACCGAGGCGGACGATCACGCTCAGCTGGCGGATTACATGCCTTCTGTACCGGAATCCACGCTGCTGCTGTTTCGAATGGAGGCTGTCGACAAGCGCACAAAGGCGTACCGGGCGGTGCGGGAGGCTGGGATCGCTTTGGAATTTTCGGCCGTCGACCGGCCGATTTTACGTGGGTTTGTTCAGAAGCAACTCAAGACCGCCGGAAAGCACGCCTCCCGGCAGGCGATCGATTCTCTGATCGACCGGACGGGGTACGGGCAGAAGGGATCCGAATACACGCTGACTCACCTCATGAACGACCTGGCGAAGGCGATTGCCTACAGTGCCGGAACTGAAATTACAACCGATGACTTTGATGCCGTTACGGCAGCGGAATCGCAAAGCGACGCATTCGCTCTGCTGGAAGCGGCTTTTTCGGGCGACAAGGCCCGCGCACTGGCGCTCTGGAAGCAGCACCGCAGCGGACTGCTTCCCTCCGAAGCAGACCGCGAAGTGTTCCGGATGATTGCCCTGATCTGCTCTCAGCTCGAAATGACGCTCGTTGCACGGGAACGGATCGATGAGGGGCAGAATCCGGGAGATCTGGCAACGGTGATGGGCGTCCATCCGTTCCGGCTTCGCAAAGCACTGGAAACTGCGAAGGGTCAAAGCACGCAGTCGCTTGCAAAAAATCTGGCGGGTGCGTACGAGCTGGAAGTACAGATCAAAAGCGGCCGGATGCCGGCAGATGTCGCGCTGGAGATGTTCATCGCCTGCGTATGAGCGTCTGAGAGCATGAATAAAAGAAATGAAGAGTAAAGAAAGGAGCAAAAATGGAAACCTATCCGAGCATTTTCAATGAATCCCTGGCACCGGTCACACCGGGGCCATCGAGCTCCAATACGGCCGGGCCGTTCCGCATTGCGCGTACCTGTCTTGAGTTCTTCGGTGAGCCCGTTACAAAGGCGGCGATCGAGATGTCGTCGGGCGGCGCCTTTACGTTTACCTATTTCGGGATGCGCAGCGACCTTGCATTTATCGGCGGTCTTTTGGGCCGCGAGCCGGATCACCCGCGTTTTTTGAACGCCTACGAAGATGCAAAGCAGGCGGGCATCGAGATCGAATACCGTTTTTTGGATGAGCTTCCGCCGGATCCTTCTGAGTACGTGAGGCTGGTTCTTTCGTCGTCTGTGAGCGGCAGGACGATGACGTTCTGCGGCGCTTCGGTCGGCGGGGGCGGATTTTATCTCGACTCCGTGGACGGATGTCCGTTTTATACGCGCGGCTATCACCACGAGGTTTTGCTGTTCTGTGACCCGGATGCACAGAGCGCATGCGAGAGCGCAGCGCGCACTCTCGTGTCCGGGTTTGAGCGCATCGAGTCGAGCCCGGGCGAAGGCTGCGCGATGATCGACATCAAGCTCACCGGCGAACCTTCGCAGGAGCTGCTCGCCTCCCTTCGCGGCATACAGGGTGTCCGCTCCGTCTGTACAGCGTCGCCGAGACATGCCGTTTCGATTTCCCGTCACCGCAAGCCGGTGTTTCTGACGCCGGCCGAGCTCGTATCCTATGCGGACGGCAAAGGCATTCCCGTGTGGCAGGCGGCTGTCGATTACGAGATGTCCCTGTCGGGCTGGACGCAGCAGCAGGTCCTGAATTATGCGGACAAGCTGTGGGATATCGTGCTTGCATCCATCGAAGGCGGATACCGCCCGGGCAACGACATGGATGCGGTCGTGCCCTGTCGGGCGCCTCAGGTGAAAGAGTTTTACGAAAGCGGCTCGCAGGTTCCCGGCGGGATTCTCGATACCGCCGTGCCGGTCGCACTGGCGATTCAGGAGTACAGCAACAGCTCGGGCATCATCGTGTGCATTCCGACCGGAGGGGCTTCGGGTGTCGTGCCCGGCATCATTCTGGGCGCTGCGAAACAGATGGATTTATCGCGCGGGCAGCAGGTTCGTGCGCTGCTCGTCGCCGGACTCATGGGCGTCTTCATGGCGGAAACGGACTATTTCGGAGCGTACGGATGCCAGGCGGAGATCGGCTGCGGTGTCGGCATGGCCGCCGGTGCGCTTGCAAGCCTCATGGGCGGAAATGCCCAAAATGCATGCGACGCCGCATCGCTGGGGCTGCAGAGCCTGCTCGGACTCGTATGCGATTCTGTGTGCGGAGCTTCGCAGGTGCCCTGCTTTATACGAAACATGACGGGCACGGCGACGGCGCTCGTATGCGCCAACGCCGCTATGGCCGGCCTGGATGCGCTGATTCCTCTCGACGAAATGGTCGGAGCGCTCATGCGCGTCGGTCTGACGATTCGAAGTGCGCGACTCAACACGATGGGTGCCAATGCAACTCCGACCGGAGCAAAGCTGGAAGAAGAAGAGATTGCAAGACAAAAGAAGGCGGTCGATGAAAAGCTGCAACGCAATGAAGGATCTTAAAGACCACACGAGGGAAGAGCTTCGCGAGATTTTCCGCTCGCTAGGCGAACCGGCCTACAGAGAACAGCAGGTATTCCGCTGGATGGCCCGGGGCGTGGAGTCGGTCGGGGACATGACGGATCTTCCGGCCCGCCTGCGGGATGCGCTTTCGGAGTGCTTTGCCTTCGGGACGCTTGAAGTCGAGCGCGAGCAGGTTTCGAAAAGCGACGGTACGAGAAAATTTCTGTTTCGCCTTCCGGACGGACAGAAGGTCGAAGCGGTGTTCATGAAATACAGTTACGGAAACACGCTGTGCCTCTCGACGCAGGTCGGCTGCGCCATGGGCTGCCGGTTCTGCGCTTCGGGCATCGACGGAAAAATCCGCGACCTGGCGGCCTGGGAAATGCTGTACCAGTACACGGCGTGCCTGGCGAAGACGGGCGAACCGGTCAGCCACATCGTGCTGATGGGCATGGGCGAACCGTTCGACAATTACGGAGAAGTGTCGAAGTTTTTACACGCGATGCACGACCCGGACGGCATCGGAATGAGCTATCGCAACATGACGGTATCCACCTGCGGACTCGTGCCCGGCATTCTGCAGTTTTCTCTCGACTTCCCTCAGGCCGGTCTGGCGGTGTCGCTCCACGCCGCATCGCAGGAAGAGCGGCTGGCGATCATGCCGGTCGCTCAAGCGTGGCCGCTTGAGGAACTCATCGAAGCGTGCAAAACGTATACGGAGCGCACCCGCAGGCGCATTACGTTTGAATACGCCCTCATCAGCGGCGCCAACGACGACGACGCGCATGCGCTGCAGCTTGCTGAGCTGTTAAAGGGCATGCTGTGTCACGTCAACCTGATTCCGCTCAACCCTGTCAGCGACATCGCTCTCGCAGGCAGCTCCAGAGACCGGGCTGTCCGATTTGCCGAAACGCTCGAGAGAAAAGGCATCCCGGCGACGGTCCGAAGACAGCTTGGAAGCGACATTGACGCCGCGTGCGGGCAGCTGCGCCGAAACACGCTGTAAATTCCCGCCTTCCGGTTGTTACCTGCGGGTGGGTCATGTATAATAAAAGAGAGGCAGGCTACAGGCCGCCGCGCAGATATTTTTCAAAGAAGGGGGCGATTATCATGGTGCAGTTAATTATCGGTCACAAAGGCAGCGGTAAAACGAAGAAGATGGTCGAAATGGCGAACGCCAGTCTGGATAAGGTGAACGGAAGCGTCGTGTTCATCAACAAGAATCAAAGGCTGATGTACGATTTGAAGTTCCGCATACGCGTCGTATGCATGGAGGACTTTGAACACGTTACGAATATCGACGAGTACATCGGTTTCCTCTATGGGATCATCAGTCAGGATCACGACATCGAACTGATTTTTATCGACAGCATTCTGCAACACGCGGATGTCAAGCTCGAAGACCTCGAAGAATTCCTGATGCGTCTGGCCAGCATCTCGGAAAAGTACGGGCCGGATTTTGTGGTCAGCATCAGTCAGGATATCGATGCGCTGGGAAGCTACATCCATCAATATAAAATTTTAAACTAAACAGGGAAGTCATACATGAATCTCAAAAATATCCGGGAGACGCTCTGCGGGCGTTCGCCCGGAATCATCGAAGTGGAAAGAGCGAGTTCGGTTTTGATACCGCTCGTAGAGAAGACAGACGGGCTGTATATGCTGTTCGAGAAGAGGGCCAACGGCATTCGCCAGGGAGGAGAGGTCTGTTTCCCGGGAGGCAGGATCGACCGGGGAGAGACGCCGGCGCAGACGGCGCTGCGGGAGACAGAAGAGGAACTGGGCCTGCCGCAGTCCTGCATCGAGTTGCTCGGCGCGTTCGACACGCTGCACAACTACACCGATGTGACCATTCACACGTATATCGGTCGCATCGAGGAGCCCGCACTTTCGCAGCTGAATATTCAGGAGGACGAAGTCGAGCAGGTCTTTCTCGTTCCGGTGCGTTTCTTTATGGAAAATCCGCCGTATGTATATCGCTTCGACGTGGTGCCGGACATAGGGGAAGATTTCCCCTACGACATGGTCGTGGATGCGCCGCAGAAGTACGACTGGCTCAAGGGCAAGTGCAACGTGCCGATCTGGAATTACGAAGGATTTACGATATGGGGACTTACCGCGAGGATGATCGTTTGGTTTCTCAAAGTATTTGACGGATAAAAAAGAGCCCCCTGCGGGCTCTTTTTTTATTGCGGTAAGGTTATTTTTTCCTGATAAAGCGAATCTGGCACGTCGGCGCTCCCTCTGCGATCGTCTGCGGAAGTTCGAGGTCGCACCCGTACGCTTCGGCGATGCCGCGGTCGCCCATCATGGCCAGCTCGCACAACCTGGGCAGCTCTTCGTCCGTCGCTCCCTGGCGCTGCCATTCGGCCACGAGCGGGCAGTAATTGAAATCGACAGCGAAATAATCATCGGTGCATTCGACGACGTTCATTTCGAAGACTTTCTGTCCGACTTCTTCCTTAAACGATTCCTTCATCAGGTTTTTTAAACTTTTCGTCCCGGCCGGCACGGAAGTCGCTTCTCCGTGAATGATGCCGCAGCGGTAGATCGCATCTTCTGTAAACGCATCGCTGAGGCCCGCTTTTTGCGCTTCCTTGAGCATCAGATACATCCACAGCGCCCTGTGTCCAATCATAAAGCGGTAGGTTTCGATGATCGGGTCGGTAATCGTTGGATTGTTTTGTACGTTACTCATATTTCCTCCTCGCAGGTTGGCGCATGCGCGCCGCTCAGGTACAATGTCGATTATCTATATATTACGACGCTACCTGCAGCCGATGCAAGCAAAATGTGATATTATTGATGATAAATGAGGGAGGTCATCGATGCTTTGGAGTATATTTGCGATTTTCTTTAAGATTGGGTTGTTTACGATCGGCGGCGGGTACGCCATGCTGCCGGCCCTGCAGGCCGAACTCACGAAACACTGTCTTTTAACGGACGAGGAGTGCCTGGACGCCATATCGCTGGTCAACGGTCTACCCGGTCCGCTCGTCGTCACCGGGGCGACATTTATGGGATACCGGATACGGGGAATTCCCGGAGCGTGCGCGGCGGTTCTGGGAGCGGTGCTTCCGTCGATCATCGTCATCCTCGCCATTTCGTCGGTGTTTGCCGGTGCGATAGAGCATGCGTGGGTCCGCGCATTTTTTGCAGGCGCCCGCCCGGCTGTCTGCTCTCTCATTCTGTACTCCGCCGTCCGCATTGCGCGCAGGGCGCAGATTTCACGCGCATTCAACGCTGCGCTTGCGCTCGCGACGTTCGCTGCGGTTCGCTTTCTGGGCGTGCCTCACGCGATTGTAATCGCCGGAGCTGCGTTCGCAGGCATCGCTGCCGGTTCGTTCAAAAAAGAAGCGGAGAAGGAGAATGGCCGTGGATCTGCTCAGTAAGCTCTGCCTGTTTTTCCTGAAAGCAGGTGCCCTGTCGTTTGGAGGCGGGTACGCGATCCTGCACATGTTGCAGAGCGAGCTGGTGTATCGAAACGGCTGGATTACCGCGCGCGATTTTGCCGACGTGGTCGCCATCGCCGAGATGACTCCGGGTCCGATCGCGGTCAATGCGTCGACGTTTGTCGGTTACCGGCTGCTCGGACCCTTCGCAGCGATCCTTACGACGGTCTGCATCGTCGCCATACCGTTTGTGATCGCCCTTGCGGTCAGTATCGGATATCAGAAAGTGCGCGACAGCCGCTTTATGAAGCAGGCGCTTTCGGGCATCCGGCCTGCGGTTGTGGGGCTGATTGCGGCGGCGGGTTGCGGCATTGCGGACGTGTCGTTTTCGGACACCGCTTCGGTCGGTATTTTCCTGTTGTCGACCTACCTGCTGTTCAGGAGCCGGATGCATCCGATCGTCGTGATGCTTCTTTCCGGCGCTGCGGGTATCGTTCTGTACGCTGTGGTCCTTTGACAGGCGCGCAATCGCCGGGAGGGATATCATGAGTCTGCTTACTTCGTTGCCCGAAATCGTTGAAGAGTGCCGCCGGGAGTACGAGCGGCTGAGAAATGACGCCGACACACCGGGGTTTCGGATGGTCGAGCGCATGGGTTCAACCGGCGACAACCGGCTTGTGCTCGGCGACAACCTGGACTGGCTGCGCTGCTCGCTGGCCGAACCGGATCGCAGGCCTGTATCGCTGATTTACATCGATCCGCCGTTTTATTCCAAAAGCAATTACCGCGCGGAGGTGCGGATTGCCTCCGGCAATCGAAAGGTGACAGGAGTCCGCAGCGATGCGTATCAGGATCGATGGGGGCGGGGCATGCAGGGATTTCTCTCCATGCTGACGCTGCGCCTGCTCTTTATGAGAGATCTGCTTGCCGAAGACGGAGGAATCATCGTCCATCTGGACTGGCGGGCGGTGCACTACGTTAAAGTGATCATGGACGAGCTGTTTGGCCAGACGAGATTCGTCAACGAAATCATATGGACATATAAATCGGGCGGCGCGTCGAGCCGGGCGTTTGCCAAAAAGCACGACACGCTTCTCTACTATGCCGCCGGCCGCCGGCATTACTTTAACCCGGTAAAAGAAAAATCCTACAATCGGGCGTTCCGTCCGTATCGCTTCCGGGGCGTGCGGGAATACAAAGATGAGCTCGGTTGGTATACGATGGTCAACCAAAAGGATGTGCTGGACGTCGATATGGTCGGCCGCACAGCCGGAGAGCGCACAGGGTACGCCACCCAGAAGCCCGAAAAGCTCCTGGAAATTCTGCTCGAAAGCTGCACGAAGCCGGGCGATGTGTGCGCCGATTATTTTGGAGGATCCGGAACGCTGGCGGCTGTGGCGCATCGCATGGGCCGGCAGTTTATATCCTGCGACAGCAGTCCGCTTGCGATGGCCGCCACCAGAAAGAGACTTGCGATGCTCGATGCACCGTTTGCCTACTGCGTTTCCGAATCGGAGATTTCGGGCCGTGCAGCGGATGTAACCGCCGATGCGCACATCAGCCAAACGGCCTCCGAAGGGCTGCTGTGCAGCGTGCAGCTGGGTGCGTACAGGCGCGACTGCACTCTCCTGCCGGTGTCGGCTCCGGACCGGAAAGTCGTCGGTGAGTTGCAGGACAGCGATCCGCTTTCGCTGGTGGATTACTGGTGTGTCGACCCGGATTACGACGGTGAGAACTTTCAAAGCACGTACTGCTTTGTGCGCACGAAAAACGGCATGACCGACCGGGCAGAGTTTTTGGCGGGGCCCAACAAGCGCGTTGCAGTCAAAGTGTACGATGCGTTTGGAGGCTTCGGTCTCTGGGAGCGGAGATTGTGAATTTGAACTTGCATTTGTATGCTCCATACGGTACAATGTCAGGGACCGGGGGAGGTTAGTTCAGCTGGTAGAATGCTTGCTCGACAAGCAAGAGGTCGTTGGTTCGAGTCCAATACTTCCCACCAACCGAAGGCTTTTGCTCAAAAGAGCAAGGGCCTTTTTTTACAGGGAACAACAGAGGAAGGGTGCATGTATGCTGATTATCGTGTTCGGTCTCATCATGATTGCAGGCATTCTGGTCGGAAATTATGTGCCCGGCATACCGCAAGAGAGCCGCTTCCGGCAGCGTCTGCAGCAGGTGATGCTGTACGGATTGCTGTTCATTCTCGGCCACCAGCTGGGCGGCAACGAGGATATCGTGGCCTCCATGTCGCGCATGGGACTGGTCGGAGTCGTGCTCGCCGTCGTAACCATGACGGCTTCGTTTGCGGCCGTGTGGTTCCTGCGTACACTGTTCGACCGCCGCATCAAGGAGAAAGCCGATGATTAAGAGCATGCTCTTCTTTATCCTCGCCGGATTTGGTGCGGGATATTTCGGTCTCATCGATATCCCGGAGGCGGTAGGCTCAACAGCGATTATGGTGCTTCTGTGCGTCATGATGTTTGTCGCGAGCATCGAGATGGGAAAGCTGGGCTTTATCAAGGACTTGAGGGAAGCCGGACTTCGCATCGCTACCTATGCGCTGGCGACCGTCGCCGGTACGCTGGTTTCCGCCTGGGCTTTCGCGCCTCTGCTGTCCATCAGCGGCAAGGATGCGTTAGTGACCGCGTCGGGCATGGGATGGTATTCGCTGGCGGCCGGCCTCGTGTTCGAATATTCGCCGCCTCTGTCGATTGCGACCTTTGTCTACTGTTTGTTCCGGGAGCTGGGCGCCATCTTTCTGATGCCGGTCCTCTGGAAAAGATTTCAGGTTCCGGAGCTGGTGAGTCTGGCAGGATCGGCAGCCATGAATCCGGCTGTGGCTGCGACGGCCGTCACCGGTGACCAGGCATTTATATTTTACGGGATGATATCCGGGAGCATCGTATCGATGTTTGTTCCCGTGCTCGTGCCGCTTATGATTTCGCTGTAAGAGGCCGTTGCTGACAGCTGAGACTGTATATGATGTATATGAAAAGGGGAGAGGGTATGGAAAGATTTAAACAGCAAAGAGAATGCGCACAGAGCATCATAAAAGATGAGACGCTCACGCACGAGCAGCAGATGATGGCGCTGTCCTCCGTCGGACGCGATCTGCTGGACCTGCCCGGAGAGGCAGCGGTAAAGTTTTACGAATTGAAAGACAAGGGATGGCTGTGCGACCTCAACGAGGGGCGCGTCACCTACGTGCCGCGCTATATTCTGCCGGATTATCGCATCCTGTTCGATCAAGGCAGCGAGTTTCTGCGCCTGGATCCGCCTAAAGATCTGCACGAAGCGACGATGAGCCTGCTTGCGGTCTATCACCACGTGCCTTCCGTTACGCATTTCCCTGTGTTCATCGGGCAGATCGACCGGCTGCTGGAGCCCTTCGTGCTGGCGGAGATCGAGCAGAGCGGAGAGGAACGCGCCTATGCGCTGATCAAAGGCTTTCTCCGCAACATCGACCGTACGGTGACCGACAGCTTTTGCCATGCGAACATCGGACCTGCGGCGAGCCGTGCGGGCGAGCTGATCCTGCGGGCCGAGCGGGAGCTGCAGGACTCGACGCCGAACATCACGCTGCTGTACGATCCGGAGCTGACGAGCGATGAGTTTGCCGCGCTGTGTGCAGATAGTGCGCTCGACTGCGCAAAACCGAGCTTTGCCAACCACCGGATGTTCCTCTCCGAGCTCGGAGATGATTACGGTATCGCGAGCTGCTACAACGGACTGCCGATCGCCGGAGGTGCCTACACGCTCAGCCGGATCATCCTGGCCAGGGTCGCGTACGACTCGGCGAACCGGGCGGACTTTTTCGAACGCAACCTGCCGGAGGCCATCGATGCGCTTCTCGCATTCATGGACGACAAGATCCGTTACCTCGTCGAAGAAACACCGTTTTTTACTTCGAATTTCCTCGTGAAGGAAGGGTGGATTAAAAAGGACCGCTTCAACGGCCTGTTTGGACTCGTCGGCCTGGCCGAGGCGGTCAACGATCTGCTCGCCAAAGAGGGGAGCGACGCCCGATTCGGTCCGGATGCCGAAGCCAACGACCTGGGAATCGAAATCATGGATGCGCTCAAAGCGCGCGTCGACGCGCACGAAAACTCGTACTGCCCGTTTTACAAAAACCGCTTTATGCTGCACGCCCAGGTCGGCATCGACAGCGATTCGGGCATCAGCCCCGGCGCCAGGATTCCCATCGGCGAGGAGATTCCTCTGTACGAGCATCTGCGTCACACCGGCCGTTTCCACGGGTATTTCCCTTCGGGGGCCGGCGACATCTTTCCTTTTGAAGTGACGGCGCAGCGAAATCCTGAAGCGGTGCTGGATGTGTTCAAAGGAGCTCTGGAGGTGGGCGTTCGCTACATTTCCACCTATACATCCGACAGCGACGTCATCCGCATCACCGGATATCTCGTCAAACGCTCGGATATCGAAGCGCTAAAGAACAAGCAGGCTGTCGTCAACGATACCGTCGTGCTCGGCAAGCTGTCCGTCGAGAGAAGCCGCGTGGAGGAACGGATGGTGCGCGAGCTGTAGTTTGCGCGGAAAGGATCAGGCATCATGCGTACCGCTCCGGTTACGAAGATCATCGAACACAGCGTCGTAGACGGTCCCGGCAACCGTGCGGCGATTTTTCTGCAAGGTTGCAATTTCAACTGCGCCTATTGTCACAATCCAGAGACGATCGATCCGTCGGCTCGCCCCGAATCTCTGTCTGTACTGACGGCGGAACAGGTCGTCGAACGCGTAGCCGGGGCCGTGCCTTTTATCAGAGGGTTGACGATATCCGGAGGGGAGTGCATGCTGCACGCTCCGTTCGTCTACGATGTCTGCAGCCTGGCAAAGCAGCGGTTCGGCGCAGAGTTTTCGTGCCTGCTCGACAGCAACGGCAGCCTGCCGTTCGACCTCGTTCTGCCCGTCATCGACGGCGTGCTCCTCGACGTAAAAGCCGCCGGAGAATCCACCCACGAAGCGCTTACGGGGGCTCCGCTTGACCCGGTCCTTGCCAGCGTAACTGTGCTTGCCCGCGCAGGGAAGCTCATCGAGGTGCGAACGGTCGTCACCGGCGACGGGGAAGAAGCGTTCCGCTGCATCGAACTGGTCTGCTGCCGCATCAGAGAAGCGGCCGGTGCGGACGCCGTGGGCCGCACGGGATACAAACTGATTCGATACCGGCCGAAAGGCGTCAGAAAAGAATATCTCCGGAACCTTAAAGTGCCGGCTGCACCGTCGATGGAGCGCGCCGTTGAGCATGCGAGACAGTGTGGCTTCAATCCGGTCACGGCCGTCTGATGCGCTAAGAAGAGTTGAGAAGAGATATTTTTATGAAAATCCTATGCTTTTATCAACAGGTATTGTATAATGCAACATAGGGTTATTTCACCGCTTAGGAGGAGAAAACATGAGAAGAGTAATCAGTGTCTTATTGGTGCTTGCAATGGTTTTCGCGCTTGCCGGTTGCGGCGGCGGCCAGACGCTGGACGGGTCGGCTAAAAAAGTCGTTATGATTACCGACACGGGCGGACTCGGCGACGAGTCGTTTAACGATCTGGCATACGAAGGTATCCTGCGCGCAGCAGAGGACTTCGGCATTCAGTACAGCGTGCTCGAATCTGCGACGGCAGACGACTATGCGCCCAACATCGCGGCAGCGGTGGAAGAAGGTGCGGATCTCATCGTCTGCGTAGGGTTCCTGTTTGAGGGAGTGCTGGCTGAGATGGCCGTGCAGTATCCCGATCAGCTGTTTGCGCTCGTCGATGCGCAGGTAGATGCACCGAACGTTGCAGGGCTTACGTTCAGCGAAGAAGAAGGTTCGTTCCTCGTCGGAGTAGCTGCCGGACTGATGACAGAAACCGATAAAGTCGGCTACATCGGCGGCATGCAGTTCCCGGTTATCGAGAAATTCCAGTACGGCTATCAGGCCGGCGTCAAAGCGGCGAATCCGGATGCGCAGGTCTTCGTGGCCTATACGCAGTCCTTCGATGACTCTGCCGCAGGAAAAGAAAATGCGCTCGCACAGCACAACCAGGGTGCGGATGTCATCTATCACGCAGCCGGCGGCTGCGGCATCGGCCTCATTCAGGCTGCGGACGAGCAGGGCTTCTGGGCGATCGGCGTCGATCAGGATCAGTCATCCCTCGCACCGGACCATGTCCTGTGCTCCATGATCAAGAGAGTCGACGTGGCTGTATACGATGCCATCAAGCTGGTGCTGGAAGACAGCTTCACCGGAAACGACATCAAGTACGCGTTGAGTGCAGACGGTGTGGGCATTTCCGACAATGCAGGCAATGTTCCGGAAGACATCATGGAACAGGTCGAAGCGTGGAAGGCGAAGATCGTCGCCGGTGATTTCGCCGTGCCGTACGATCTCGACACATTCGAAGCATTTGAAGTACCTGAAATGTAAAGCTAAAGCGTGCGGAGCCGGTTTTTCCGGCTCCGCGTCATTACGGTCGCGCACAGGGGGAATCGAGGGATTAAGACTGTTTATGAGGGTCATAGGTCATAGATGGGCTTAATCTTTTGATTTATAGAAGAAAGGCAGGGGAAATTTGTGTCCAGAGTCGTGGAGATGAAGCAGATCACCAAGGTTTTTCCCGGGACAGTAGCAAACGACCACATCGATTTTGATGTCGAACGCGGTGAGATCCACGTGTTGCTGGGCGAAAACGGTGCCGGCAAGACGACGTTGATGAACATCCTGTACGGATTGTACAAACCTACCTCGGGTGACATCTACATCGATGGGGTAAAAGAGGAAATCCGAAGTCCAAACGATGCTATCGCGCTTGGAATCGGCATGGTGCACCAGCACTTTATGCTCGTAGAGAACTTCACCGTCGCAGAAAACATCGTGCTGGGTAACGAGCCGAGCACCCGCGGTATCCTGGACATGGAAGCGGCGAGGGCGGCCGTGCGCGATGTGTCGGACCGCTTCGGGCTCGCTGTGGATCCGGATGCCCGGATCGAAGATATCTCAGTCGGGCTGGCCCAGCGGGTCGAAATTCTCAAAGCGCTGTACCGCGGCGCCGAAATCCTGATTATGGACGAACCGACGGCCGTGCTCACACCGCAGGAAATCGACGACCTGGGCACAATTCTTAAAAATCTGACGCGTGAAGGAAAGTCGATCATCCTGATTACGCATAAACTCAAAGAAGTGCTGGAGATGTCCGACCGGACGACGATTCTGCGCCGCGGCGCCGTCGTCGGCACCGTCCGCACGTCGGATACGACGGCCGACGAGCTCGCGGAGATGATGGTGGGGCGTCAGGTCAGCTTTTCATCTGACAAGCAGGAAAAACAGGCCGGCAACGTCATTTTGCACGTAGACAAGCTGACCGTCAAGGATCACAGAGGAATTGAAGCGGTGCGGCAGGTGAGCTTCGATGTAAGGGAAGGTGAAATACTGGCCATCGCAGGCGTGGACGGAAACGGGCAGAAGGAACTCGTCGAGGCGCTTACGGGACTGATCGCCACCGAGAGCGGCCGCGTAACGCTGTGCGGATGCGATATCACAGGGAAGGATCCCAGAACCGTCATCGAAGCCGGCACGGGCCACATCCCCGAAGACCGTCACAAGCGGGGTCTGGTGCTGCAGAGCAGTCTGTTCGAGAATCTCATACTTGGATACCATTATAAACCGCCGTTTGCTAAACACGGGCGCATGGATCCGGTGAAGATCGTCGAGCACGGAAACCGGCTGATTGAGGAGTTCGACGTGCGTACACCGAGCGGAAGCGTCACTGCGGGGTCGCTCTCGGGCGGCAATCAACAGAAGGTCATAGTCGCCCGGGAATTCTATAAAGACCCGCCGCTGCTAATCGCGTCGCAGCCGACGCGGGGGCTGGACGTCGGTGCTATCGAATTCGTACACAAGCGCCTGCTCGAGCTGAGAGACAGCAACAAAGCCGTGCTTCTGGTTTCGCTGGAGCTCGATGAGGTTATGAAGCTCGCCGACCGGATCGCGGTCATCTATCAGGGGCGGATCGTCGGTATCGTGGATGCGGCCGATGCGACCGAACGAATGCTCGGCCTTATGATGGCGGGCGGCTCGCCCGAAGGCCGTACAGCGGCTGACCGTACTGAAGGAGAGAGCGCATGAAGGAGAAATTTACATACGTTTGGAGCGTCATCAGACTGCCGGTGATCGCGGTGGTATTTGGCTTTCTTACTGGAGCTGTGTGTATCGCCGTTACTGGCAACAACCCGGTCGTCGCCTACATCGCACTGTTTCGAGGATCGCTCGCAAGCATTCCGGGATTCGGCGAAACGATGTACAAGATAACTCCGATCCTGTTTACAGGGCTGGCCGCTGCGATCAGCTTTCGCTGCGGACTGTTCAACATCGGCGCCGAGGGGCAGTACGTGGTGGCGTCGGTGGCTGCGATTGCGATCTCGTGGTTCGGTCAGGGCCTGCCCCGGATATTCCTGCTTGCGCTGATACTGACCGCCGGCTTTTGCGCCGGGGGTCTGTGGGGTGGCATTGCGGGTTTTCTCAAGGCGAAGCGGGGAATTAACGAAGTCATCAGCACGATTATGCTCAACTGGATTGCGCTGTACTTAGCGAACTATCTCGTGCGCATTCCGCTGAGCCCGAACGTGCGTGCGGGGCTTTCGCCGGCGGGCCACTCAGTCGTCGTCCCCGAGGTGGCAAAGCTCACCAAGCTGAAAGCGATCGTACCTGCATTCGGCTATTCGTCGGCTCACACCGGTATTTTTATTGCTCTGATTTCGGCCGTCGTCATGTGGTATATCCTGTTTAAGACGACAGTCGGTTACGAGATTCGAACCGTGGGTCTCAACGCACAGGCGGCAGAGTACGGGGGAATCAGCAAAGCGAAAAACACGATGCTCGCCATGTTCCTCTCAGGCGGACTTGCGGGACTGGGCGGGGCGGTGCAGATCATCGGCCTTGTCTACATGGTCAATCAGTCGCCGATGCTCCCCGGATACGGGTTTACCGGTCTGTCTGTCGCACTCGTAGGCAACTCACACCCCCTGGGCTGCATACCGTCTGCGCTCCTGTTTGGCATACTCGAAAACGGTTCAAGACAGATGCAGCTTGCAGGCATTCCAAGCGAAATCACAAGCATCATTTCCGGCGTCATTCTGGTATTTATCGCCGGATCGCTCGTCATCAAGCTGGCCGGAGACCGCATCAAGGCGAAATGGGGCAAGCGCGCGATGCGCACGGAACAGGAGGGATTGTAGCATGACAACAGCGATTTTCATCTCCCTGCTTACATCTGCCATCCGGCTTGCGACTCCACTTCTGCTGGCAGCGCTTGCAGGGGTGTACTCCGAACGCTCCGGCGTCGTCAACATAGCGCTCGAGGGCATCATGATCGCCGGCGCTTTCTTCTCGATCTGGTTTACGCACCTCACCGGGAGTGCCTGGATTGGCGTAGGGGCGGGCATCGTGTTCGGTGTGTTTACTTCGGCGATTCTGGCGGCGATTGCCATCAACCTCAAAGGCAATCAGGTCATAGCGGGTACGGCAATCAATCTGCTGATGACGGCGCTCACGGCGTTTCTTCTCGAAATTATCTGGCATCGATCCGGGTCGACACCGACGGCTCCGGCCATGCTTACGACAAATCCCCTGAAGTTTCTAGAGGGAATCCCGCTTCTGGGCACGTTCTTTAAGCAACTGACACCGTTTGTCTACATGGCGTTCATCATGGTGTTCGTCGCGTATTTTACGCTGTGGAAAACTCCATGGGGACTGCATGTTCGCGCCGTTGGAGAACATCCGAGAGCGGCGGAAACCGTCGGTATCGATGTATATAAGACGCGCTGGGTATGCGTGTTGATTTCCGGTGCCCTGGCCGGTCTTGCAGGCGCAACGCTTTCGGTCGGCACAGTGGGCCTGTTCCGCGAAGGGATGGTCGCCGGTAAAGGGTTCATCGCTCTTGCGGCTCTTGTGTTTGGAAAGTGGCACCCGGTGAAGACTATGCTGGCCTGCCTGTTCTTCGGATTGTGCTCGGCTGCGAACATCCTGGCCCAGTCGTTTGGTGTCAATGCACCGACTGAGTTCCTGGCGATGATTCCTTACATCGCGACTATTCTCGTGCTGATCGGGATCGTGGGGAAGGCGCAGGGACCCAAGGCGAGCGGCGAACCGTACGAAAAGGACGAAAAATAGGGGCTCGGAAGCCCCTCAAGCAAGTGTGCGGAGATCATTTTACGACAGATAGCGGAATACGCCTTTGACGAGGCCGAGTACGCGGACGTCTTTGGCAAAGATCGGAGCCATGCTGCTGTTCGCAGGTTGCAGCCGGATCCGGTCTTTTTCTTTATAGAATGTTTTGACCGTCGCTTCGCTCTCCATGTCTTCGAGCATCGCGACGACGATGTCCCCGTTTTCTGCAGAATGCTGCATGTGGACGAGGAGATAATCCCCATCGAAAATTCCGGCTTCGATCATGCTTTCGCCCCGGACGACGAGCATAAAGTTCGTGCCGTTGCCGAGAAAGCGCGAGGGAACAGGAATAGAGTCTTCGATGTTTTCTTCGGCGAGAAGCGGGGTACCTGCAGCGATGCGTCCTACGACCGGAATGGCAGTTACATCGGTCTGGACTTCCGGCACAGCGACCGGCACGGAACCTTTACGGCGTGCAGGCGCCTCATCGTCCGCACCTCCCAGCACTTCGATGGCGCGCCGCTTGCTGGGATCTTTTCGGATGAGTCCCTGCTCCTCCAGCGATTGCAGCGCTTTGTGAACGGTGGATGTCGAACGGATGCCCAGCGCAGCGCACACTTCGCGGACAGTCGGCGGGTAGCCTTTTTTATGGATTTCGCTTCGCATGTACTCGAGGATGTTCTTTTCCCGGATCGAACGTTTATTCATCGCTTTGCTCCCGTGGGTACGACAGTAAAATACAATTGCACTCGTCACATACTATATCACAGAATTGCATCGATGTAAACAAATGTTCTTATCGTGATGGCTGAAAATATTTAATTCGTTACTGAAACTGGCTTGACAGTGCTTAACGAATATGATATTTTATAGCGGTAATAAGTAGAGGTTCCGCCTCTCACCTCAGGGCTTGTGCTGCTGGGGTCGGTCATAGGACGTACCCTTAGGGGGATTGTTCGGCGGAGCTTCGGCTACCGCTTTTTTTAATAACCGGAGGTGCAAAACAATTAGCAGGGAAAATTTGATCAACGATCGAATAAGAGCAAAGGAAGTGCGGCTCATCGATTCGGACGGAAGTCAGCTCGGCATCATGAGCATCGAGGAAGCCAGAGCGATTGCGGAAGAACAAAATCTGGACCTGGTGAACATATCGCCGAATGCCGCTCCGCCCGTATGCAAGATCATGGACTACGGCAAGTATCGCTACGAGCAGCAAAAAAAAGAAAAGGAAGCGCGAAAGAAGCAAAAGGTTGTCGAAGTCAAGGAAATCCGGCTCGGCATCTTTACGGAGGAGCACGACCTCATCACGAAAGCCAATCGGGCGCTTAAATTTCTTGGAGCAGGCGATAAGGTTAAAGTGAGCATGCGGTTCCGCGGCCGCGAAATGGGCTATGTCAACAAAGGCCGCGAGACTATGATGCGCTTTTACGACGTCGTAAGCGAAATTGGAACGATCGAAAAGCACCCGACGATGGAAGGGCGCAATATGTCAATGACCCTGGCACCGAAGACAGAAAAGGACCGGGAGAAAGAACAAAAAGAACGGAATCAAATAGAGAAGAGGAAGGAAGTCGAGCAAAATGGCGAAATGCAAAATGAAGTCCCATCGGGGAGCGATGAAGAGATTTAAGCTCACGGGAACCGGTAAAGTCAAAAGAAACAAGGCCTATAAAAGCCATATTCTTACGAAGAAAACGCCGAAGAGAAAACGGGGCCTCCGCAAGTCCGCAATTTTGAGCAAGGCGGATCACAAGCGTATCAAGAGCGTTTTGATTGGAAAGTAGGAGGTTAAAAAGTCATGGCAAGAGTAAAACGCGGCGTAAACGCCAGAAAAAGACATAGAAAAGTACTGAAGCAGGCGAAGGGATTCTACGGGAAGAAGAGCAGAACCTTCCGGGCGGCCAATCCGGCGGTCATGCGCTCTTTGCGCTCCGCATACATCGGCCGCAAGCATAGAAAAAGAGAATTCCGCAAGCTCTGGATTACGCGGATCAATGCGGCAGCGCGTGCCAACGATATATCGTACAGCCGCCTGATGGACGGGCTGCGCAAGGCCGACATCCGCATTAACCGCAAGATGTTGTCGGAGATGGCGATCCACGATCCGGCTGGCTTTTCTCAGATTGTCGACCGGGCAAAAAGTGCACTCAATTAGCACCGGGAGCGAGAAACGCATCACGCTGCTTTTGACCCTTCCAGCAGTAGCCTCCGGGCGAACTGCAGGAAGGGTTTTTTAGGAAAAGTTCAGGAGATTCTATGGTAGAACCGACGATCGCCGGGCAAGACCGAAAAAATCACTGGAAAAGAGCGCTGTCCATCCTGCTTCCTGTCACCGTGCAGCACATCATCAGCTACGGACTCAACATCGTAGATACGCTGATGATCGGACGGGTGGGGACCGACGAACTTGCCGCCGTAGGGGCTGCCAATCAGATCTATGGCGTATTTGTGATGGTGTGCTTTGGTCTGCTGTCCGGAGGCGGCGTGTACATCGCTCAGTTCTGGGGAGTGCGCGACATTAAAAGCATCCGCCACACGTTCGGGATTATCTGTAAAAATATCGTGCTGTTCGGACTGGTTGTGACGCTGTTCGTGCAGTGGAAGAGCGCTGCGCTCATCGGACTGTTCGTGCGGGAGACGCACGTCATCAGCCACGGCGTAGATTATATTCGCATCGCTTCTCTGTCGTATATGATAACAGCATTGTCGTTCAGCATGGGGTTTTCCAGCCGCTGCACACAGAGGCTCAAATGGCCGACGACCATTAACGCTGTGGCACTCCTAACGAATACGATCCTCAATTATGCGCTGATCTACGGCAAGTGGGGTTTTCCTGTTATGGGCGTAAGAGGGGCGGCTTTGTCGACGCTGATCGCGCGGTCGTTTGAGTTTTGCGCCATGCTCACCTACATCTACCGGTCGCAGGATCATCCGCTTGCGGCGCGTCTGTCCGAGCTGCAGAGCTATTCAAAAACTTTTAGAAATCAGGTGTATCGAACCGGCGCACCCATCGTCCTGGCCGACGGATCCTACGGCGTGGCGGCGGCGATCTTTCTATCCGGATTCGGGCTCATCAGCTCGGTCGCTGTCGCGGCGTATCAGGTTGTCCACATCCTGGGCGAATTCTCCCAGTCGGTATTTTACGGTCTTGGAAACGCGTCTGCCGTTCTCCTGGGTGAGAAGCTTGGACGCGGCGACCGAAGCGGAGCGGATCGGGATGCGAAAGGGTTTCTTGCGTTCGGGCTGGGTCTGACAGCGGTGATGTCTGGCCTGTTGCTGCTGATCAATCCGTACGTGCCTCAGCTGTACGCGTTTGACGCGGAGACGACAGCGGTGCTGATGCCGGCATTGTTCGTATCAGCGCTGACCATTCCGGGACGCGCTTTGACGTATTTGTTTATTTTCGGAATCCTTCGAAGCGGCGGAGACACAAAGTACATCATGGCTGTTGACGTCGGCTGGACATGGCTGTTTGGCATACCGGCCATGTTGATCGGTGTGCTGTTTCTGGACTTTTCTCTCTGGCAGGCAGTATTGATGCGCTACCTGTCGGAATGCTTCAAAGCCGTTCAATTTTATTGGCGTTACCGCTCGAAGCGCTGGCAGAACGTTCTTACGGAATAGCTTGTTGGATCACGGGAAGTTTGATAGTATCATAGAGGTGCGTTCGACTATCCGTGAACGCTCTTGTGCAGTCCACGATAGGAGGCCTGGGAGATAATAATGAGGAAAAATAATAGCTCAAAGGGATTTATTTCGAAGTACATCGGATTTGTTCCGCTTATAGCGCTGATATTGATCGTCTTTTTTGCACGCGAATCTCTTGTAAACGGAATCAAGGGGTGGGGTACGCCAAAGCCCCGGGGTGAAGGACCTCCGCTTCTGGAAAAGCAGATGTTCGTCCGCGACCGTTACATCAGACGGGAGATCACAGATCCCGATCGAACGGTTTCGCTGGGAAGCGCAACGCTGACGGCGCAGACGTTTTCCGGAGCTGACATGAGCGTTACGGAAACGAAGATTGAACTGGAAAATGGAGACGTGTTTCATCATACACTGATTCCTCATTCTCAATATCTGGATGCGTACAATAAGTATAAGCTCGTCATCCACTACGAATTTAAGCGTGGCTGGGTGACGTATTTCGATCCGGAGACCGAAAAGTGGGTATACAACAAGCGGCTGCGCGGCGGCATCTCGTTCCCGACGAACATGGCCTTCGTCAATATCGAAAACGAAACATACCTCGTATTCGACCAGACCTATGCTTACAGCGACGGTGAAGATGGCAACGTGATTGCGCGCGACGATGCTATGGGGCGCATATTCGTGAGTCACCGGGGCTACGGATTCGATTTTCTGATCGGCTATGCCATGGAGGAAGGCGTGCGCTCTGAAATGTGGACGCTGGAGAGCAAAGAGCCGCTCGTCGACCTCGACAATCCGGAAGCGACGTTTGCAACCGGCGAAACGAGCTCCGAGTTCTGGCAACGCTGCGCGTACGGAAAAAATCATCGCTTTCTGATCGACGGTTATTACAGCCGCACGCCCGAGAGCTATTCGGGATATCAGGAAAATGCCTTCTGGCGCAATCCCGGTGTGCATATACCGTACAACTATATCCTTTACGGCAACGATCGGGCATCCTACGACCTGGGATACATTCAACTGTACCTCTCAAGTCTGAATATGGAAGAGGAAGGATACTTTAAGACGGAGCCGGAGAGCGCCTGGCTGCAGGATGCGTACGGCATTCCCGGCGGCTACTACGATACGCGTTTTAATGCGGATATGGGAGTTGCTCTGATTAAGGCCTACCAAAAGTACGGCGAGCCGCACTTTCTCAGGCAGGCCGAACGCATGCTTGCTTTCTTTAAGGGCTTCGCTGCAGATCACCATTATTCCTTCTACAGCGACGGGACCGACGAAGGCTGGCTCATTGAGGATTACTGGCATCGCGACGGCGGTTACGAGCCGGTGCACTCCGCGCTGAATCATCAGGTGCAGGAAACGCTGTTTGTATATCTGGCCGGGGATGCGCTCGACGATGCGGAAGCTCTCGCGCTTGCGGATACGATGCTCAAAGGCATCGAAATGACGAGCGATATCTGGACAAAACCCTCCGGAGATCTTCACTATGGATATACGCCGGAAGGGACATTCGACCGACAGGATTACCCGGATCTTACCTATCACGACATGATCCGTCTGCAGGCGCAGCTTGAGGAGTTGGGGCGCGGTCGTAGCGCGGGCCTGGAGCGGCTGATTGCGTCAAAAAAGCGATTCATAGATTCGGAGTGATGCGCACCGGCTGTAACGAAGTCGCGCGGAGAGTGTGCTTCGCACATCGGAAGGAGAGAGGAGCCCGTACATGAAATGCCCGTTTTGTGAGAATCCGGATACGAAAGTTATCGATTCCCGGCCCACCGACGAAGGACAGGCGATTCGCAGACGCAGGGAGTGCGAAATGTGCCAGAAGCGATTTACGACCTACGAAAAGGTGGAAGAAGTCTTTTTTATGGTTGTGAAGCGCGACGGACGCCGGGAGGCGTTTGACCGTCACAAGGTTTTAAACGGAGTGATTCGCGCCTGCGAGAAACGGCCGATCTCCATGGAAGAGATGGAGGCGCTCGTCGCCGATATCGAGCGCGGTTTAAACAATATGATGGAAAAGGAGATCAGCAGTGCGCTGATCGGCGAAATCGTCATGGATAAACTCAAGGAGTTGGACGAAGTGGCGTATGTTCGGTTTGCTTCGGTGTATCGTGAATTTAAAGACGTCAATACGTTTGTTGCAGAGATCGAAAAACTCCTGAGCCGCCCGGCCGATGCAGTCTCTGGGCCTGTCGGGGCGGTGAAAGGAAAAGAAAGGGACGGACATGGTTCAAACTGACCACATCCGCATTGCGATCGACGGTCCGGCGGCGGCCGGGAAGAGTACGGCGGCCAGGGGTCTGGCCAAAGTGCTCGGGGTCGATTACATCGACACCGGCGCGATGTATCGCGCGGTCGCCTTGAAGCTGATTCGCAACGAAGTGAGCTATCAGGACGCGGATGGCCTGACGAACCTGCTTGCTCATACCGACGTAGATTTCGACAGCGGACACGTTTTGCTCGACGGGGAAATCGTCGACGAACTCATTCGCTCGCCCGAGGTATCTCGCCTCGCGTCCGAAAGCTCGGCCGTGCTGGCGATCCGAGAAAAGCTCAGTGCGCTGCAGAGAGGAATTGCTGCGCAGAAAAGCGTCGTGATGGACGGCAGAGACATCGGCACGCACGTTCTGCCCGATGCGGAGTTCAAATTTTTCCTGACGGCTTCCGTACAGGTCCGCGCGGAGAGGCGTGCGCTGGAAATGGAAGCGAAAGGAATCACGGCTGACCGGGAGACAATCGAGGCCGATATCCGGGCCCGCGACGAACGGGACAGCACACGCGCACACCATCCGCTTGCGCAGGCCGGCGATGCCATACTCATCGACTCGACGGAACTCGACGCGCAGGACGTCGTAGACCGCATGATGGCACATATATTTCAACAACGGGAGGTAATCATGGACTATCTGTATTATAACGGCACGATCCGCACGATGAATGACAACCGCGATGTCGTGCAGGCGATCGGCATTCAAGACGGGCGCATCGCGTTCGCAGGTACGAATGAAGAAGCGAAGTCGATTTCAGCAACGGAAAAAATCGACCTTGAGGGGAAGTTCGTGCTGCCGGGGTTTGACGATTCTCACATGCACCTGCTCCATTATTCGTTTATCAACCGGGCTTTTCCACTGCTCGGGGTCAATTCTCTGCAGAAAATCCTGGACAATGCAAAGGCCTACGTCGCGGAGAACCAGCCGTGGCCGGAAGGCAAATGGCTGTTCGGACGGGGGTGGAATCACGAATTTTTCGAAGACGAAAAGCGGTTTATCACGCGTCACGACCTCGATAAAATATCGACGGATATCCCGATCATCTTCATTCGCGTATGCGGACACATTGCTGCGGCCAACAGCCTGGCAACGGAGCTGATGCTCGCGCACCCCAAAGCGCCCGGTATGATGGATAAAATCGAGCCGGAAAACGGCCTGTTTAAAGAAGCGGCTCTTAAAATCAGCTACGAAATTATGGCCCCGCCGTCGCAGGCGGAGATCGAAGACATGATTCTCTACGGTGTGGAGCACATGAACCGCGCCGGCCTCACGACGGTTCAGACCGACGACTTTATGTCGCTGCCCGGCAAGGATTGGAAGACGATCTCCGCCGCCTATCAGAATCTGGAGAAACAGGGCAAGTTGAACATGCGCATCAACAACCAGGCGAGCTTTGCGACGCCGGGAGAGCTGAAGGCGTTTCTTGACACCGGGTTTTACAAGGAGCCGAAAGGCGATCGTTTTAAAATCGCCTGCATTAAAATTTTCCAGGACGGATCGCTGGGCGCCCGAACGGCTTTGCTTCGCGAAGACTACGAAGGCTATCCGGGCGAACGCGGCATCATGATGCACGATCAGAACGAATTGAACGACATGGTGAGCATGGCGCACGATGCGGGGCTCCCTGCCGTTACGCACTGCATCGGCGACAAAGCGGCTGATATGATGATCGATGCCGTCGAGTACGCGCTGAAAGAGAATCCGAGGCCCGACCACCGGCACGGCATCGTCCACCTGCAGATTACGGACATGGATATCCTCGAGCGCATGAAAGAGCTCGGCATGACCGCGATGGTGCAGCCGGTGTTTAGCGGATACGACATGGACATCGTCGCCGACCGCGTCGGGAAAAAACGCGAGAGCACGTCGTATCTGTGGAAGACGCTCATAAAAATGGGTATCCACTCGTCTGGCGGCTCCGACGCTCCGGTCGAGCGGTTCGATGTTCTGGAGAACATACAGATCGGGGTTACGAGAGAAAAGCTGACAGGCGGTCCGGAAAACGGATGGATGCCGGAGGAAAGGCTTTCCGTCGACGAAGCGCTGCGGATGTTCGGCTACGAAGCGGCTTATGCTTCGTTCGACGAACATCAGAAAGGAACGCTCGAAGTGGGCAAGCTGGCGGATCTCGTCGTGCTGGGTGAGGACATCTGCACGGTCGATCCGCACAACATCAAGGACATCCCGGTCCTCAAGACGATTGTAGGCGGCGAGGTCGTATACGAAGCGTCTTAACAGAGGGATACAACCCGGATATTATACGGCTATGAACAGAAAGCCGCCGCACTCCAGTCAGCTGGATGCGGCGGCCTTTGTCTGTTCGGCTTTGTGCCTCCTCATTCAATGGCGTGGATCACGAGTCCGCTGGCCAGCTTCGGCTCAAACCAGGTGGACTTTGGCGGCATCATCCGCCCTGCGTCGGCGACGGCCAGCAGTTCGTCCATGCTCAGCGGGCACAGAGCGAATGCGACGGCTGCGCGGCCGGAATCGACGATGCGCTCCAGCTCCGCAAGCCCGCGGATGCCTCCGACAAAATCGATGCGTCCGTCCGTCCTCGGATCTTCAATGTCCAGAATCGGATGCAGGATGCGGTCCTGCAGGATGGACACATCGAGATCGTCGACCGGGTCGCCGCTCAACGTCTGCTTTTCCTGCTCGAGTATGTGCCAGTTTCCACCGAGGTACATGCCGAACACACCTTTGCGGGTGAGCTTGCGCATGACCCCCTTGACCGGTCGCACGCGAAAGTGCGCACGTTCAAGCGATGAGATAAACGCTTCGCGCGTGTGGCCGTTTAAATCAGTTACGACCCGGTTGTAGTCCATAATTTCCAGGTCAAACGAGGGAAAGCAGACGGCTGGAAAGTATTGAGCGCTTTCGCCTGCCGGACTTCCCTGCAGGTGCTTTGCGACAGCGACGGCCGAAGCTGCCCTGTGATGACCGTCCGCGATGTATAAAAGCGGTACAGCTTCAAAACCGATGCGAAGCACATCGATCGCATGCGGGTTATCGACGCGCCACATGCGGTGGATGGTCCCGTCAGGTCCGGTAAAGTCGAACAGCGGTTCGTTCTCAGCGATCCATTTTTTGACGGTTACATCGATGATGTGACTGCTGCGATAGGTCAAGAATACCGGTTCGGTGTGCGCGTTGCACGCCTCTATGTGCCTAGTCCGGTCGAGCTGCTTTTCTTCGCGCGTCAGCTCGTGCCGGCGTATGATGTCGCTTGCGTAGTCGTCGACTGAAGCGAGACCGACGATGCCGGTCTGCGTGCGATTTTGGGCAGTCTGTCGGTAGATCATGTAGCAGTCTACCGGTTCCTGTTCGAGTATGCCTTCCTCCAGCCACCGCTTCAGGTTGTGCGCAGCCCGTTCGTACACAGCGTCGCTGTAGGGATCGATTTCGTCGGGGAGTTCGACCTCCGAGCGGGTAATCCTGATAAAGCTGTGGGGTTGATCGTCTGCGATGCGCGCGGCTTCCTCCCGGTCCATCGTATCGTATGGCGGTGCGCATACGGCCTGCGCGCACTCCGCGCGGGGTCGTATTGCAGAAAATGGTTCAAATCGTGCCATGTTGCCTCCCTTCGAGCAGATGCTGCTGCCATTATAGCGCATCCGCTGCTCCAACGAAAGAGTCACGCCCGATTTGCTCTGTACCGTCCGGCGTCCCGTATGCTATACTGAATCAAAGTGCCGGAAAGCCGGCGGGTCGGAGAGTCGCAGTAAAAAGCGGCGGAAAGGGAGGGGCGGACATGTTGATCGGATTGTTTACATCCGGGTACCAGAGAAACCCGCTCGAACATGCGTTCGAAGATGCAAAGCGATTCGGCTATGATTATGTGGAGCTGTGGGGCGGACGGCCGAGCGCGTTTGCGCCGGACCTGAAAGACGGTGGAATCGACGACATTCGGCGCCTTATCGACCACTACGAAATGCCGGTCATCGGATATTCACCCGAGGCGAACAATTACCCGTACAACTATATGATCGGCTCGGAATCGCAGCGCCGCGATGCGGTGGATTATCTGAAGCTGTGCTTCGATATGGCAAAAGCGATGGGCGCGGAGTGGACGCTTGTCAGCACCGGTCACGCAGGGTACTATGTGACGTACGAGGAGATCTGGGACCGGCTGGTGCGAACGATTCGGGAGCTGACGGAGCACGCAGAGCGCATCGGTCACAAAGTGCTGATGGAGACGACGACACCCTGGGAAACGAACGTGCTGAAAAGCGCGAACGACCTCGTTCAGCTGTTCGAGCGGATTCCCTCGGATCACCTCGTAGGTATGCTGGACATCGTGGCGCCGTTTGTACAGGACGAGAGCATCTTTGCGTATTTCGACAAGCTGGGTCCGAAGATGCAGCACCTGCACATCGTGGACTCCAACGGAGCCGACGAGACCCATGTGATGCCCGGAGAAGGAATCATGCCGTTTAAACAGGCGATGGAGGAACTGGAGTACATGGGCTATGACGGCACCGCCACGATCGAACTCGTGACGGCGTATATCCGGGAACCCAGGTTGTATGCAAAGCGCGCGATCGACAATGTACGCGCCATGCTTGGATAGGAGGCGACATGGATTATTTTATGGGAATCGATACGGGCACATTCGAAAGTAAAGGCGTGCTCGTCGACGGACAGTTCAACGTAATCGCAGTCTCCGTGCATCCGCACGGTATGGAAAACCCTCATCCCGGTCACTTTGAGCACGATGCGGAGGCGGTGTGGTGGCACGACTTTTGCGCCATCAGCAACGACCTGCTCGCGCAGAGCGGCATCGATCCCGGGGACATCAAGGCGGTCGGCGCAAGTGCGCTCGGAGCGGACTGTCTTCCGGTTGACGAAGAGTGCCGTCCTCTCCGGAAAGCGATTCTGTACGGCATCGATGCGCGGGCAATCGATGAGATGGAGCAGCTGACGGAACTATATGGCCCGGAGCAGATAAAGGAGTGGTACGGACGTCCGCTTTGCTCCAGCGATGTGATGCCCAAGATTCTCTGGGTCAAGAACAAAGAGCCGCACGTGTACGAAAAAGCGCATAAATTCCTGACCGGTTCGTCGTACATCACGGCGAAGCTGACCGGTCGCTATACGGTGGATCGCTTTTTGGGCCTTGCGAGCTTTAATCCGCTGTATCGCAAAGACGGTACGCCCGACGAAGTGCTGTGCGGGCCCATCTGCCGTCCGGATCAGCTTGCGGAAGTGCTGTCGACCATCGACATCGCCGGCCATGTTACGGCGCAGGCAGCTGCGGAGACCGGGCTGGCGGAAGGCACACCGGTCATCGTCGGCACCGACGATTCGGGTGCGGAGGCGATCAGCGCCGGCGTGCTCGAGCCGGGCGATATGATGCTTCAGATCGGCTCTTCGGTGTATATGTTTTTATGTACGGACCGGCTCATCAGCGACGACCGGGTCTGGCGCGAAGAGTTTATCATACCGGGTACGTTCGACATTTCGGCCGGCACGAATACAGCCGGGACGATGACGCGCTGGTACCGCGATGAGCTGTTTGCCGATGCGCTCGCAGAGGAAGCGAAGACCGGGACGAATGCATATGAGATTATGATGCGCGGCATCGAAGATATCCCGCCGGGAAGCGGCGGCCTCGTTACGCTGCCATACTTTGCCGGCGAGCGGACACCGATCAACGATCCGCTTGCAAGAGGGATTATCTTCGGCCTTACGCTGGAGCACACGCGTGCGCACCTGTATCGCAGCGCGCTGGAGTCCGTCGGTTTTGCCATCAACCAGCATTTTAAAATATTCCGCGAGCACAGCGCCCCGATGAATAAAATCATGGCGACGGGCGGCGGAACGAAGAATCCGCTGTGGCTGCAGATGATCGCAGACATCACCGGAGAAGTCATCCGCACGCCGGAGAACACGATCGGAGCGAGCTTTGGCGATGCGATGATGGCAGCGATGGGCATCCGTTACTTCTCGAGCTACAAAGAGTTGGCGGATTTGATCAGCGAAGGGCCGTCCTATGCGCCGGATCCGAAGAGGCACGAGATGTACCGGAAGTATCAGGCTATTTTCGACGAGCTCTATCCGGCTACAAAGGACTTGGCACATCGACTTTAAAATGGTAAAATATGGAATGCGAATCATATTAGCTTCTGGCTCACCCAGGCGGATCGATATGCTGCGCGAAGCCGGATACAATCCGGAAGTCGTGATTCCGCAAGCGGACGAAAGCATCCACCTGGACATGACGCCTGCGCAGATGGTCATGTGCCTGGCGCTCCGAAAAGCGCTCGATGCGGAACGCCGCGCGGAACAATCAGGCAGCCGACCGGAATCGGCGCTGCTCATCGCAGCGGATACGATCGTATATGCGGGCCGCGTCATCGGCAAACCGCGTTGCGAACAGGATGCATTTGAGACGCTCTGCTCTCTCCGCGGACGCGCGCACGATGTATACAGTGGCGTCTGTTTGTCGCTTCCGGCAAGCGGTCTCCGCCGCGTTTTCAGCTGCAGGACCCGCGTAGAGTTTACAGAGTATACCGACGAGGACATCCGGCGCTATATCGCGACCGGCGAGCCGATGGATAAGGCGGGATCCTATGCGATTCAGGGCGGGTTTGCTCCCTACATCCGGCATCTCGACGGTCCGCGCGACAATGTGATCGGGTTTCCTATGCAGGCCATCGGAGATGAGCTGGAAGCGCTGGGTCTATCGCTTAACATACAGGGAACGGGAGCTTCGGAAACGGAGTAACCGATGAAAAATACAACCGATAAGGGTCCCATGCTCAGGGAGCTGCCCGCAAACGAACGTCCGAGGGAGAAAATGCTTTCTGAGGGTGTCACCTGCCTGTCCAACGCGGAGTTGATCGCCGTATTGCTCGCAAGCGGCACGGAAAAAGAGTCGGCTCTGTCGCTGGCCGGACGCATACTTTCCATGGAAAACGGAAGTCTTCCACGGCTGGTGATGTGCCAGCCCGAGGAGTTTCAGCGCATCCGGGGAATCGGCACAGCTAAATCGTGCACGCTTGTAGCGGCGATGGAGCTGGGGCGCCGCATCGCGGCAAGCCCTGTCGCCGAGCGCGCGAAGCTGGACACGCCACAAAAGGTCGCCGATCTCTTTATGGAAGAGATGCGGTATTTTAAAAAAGAAGTGTTTCGCGTTGCTCACCTCAATGTAAAAAATGAACTGGTCATGAAGGAAGATGTGTCGGTCGGCGGCTTGCACTCTGCGACAGCGCATCCAAGAGAAGTATTTCAAAGCGCCGTCAGCAAGGGTACGAACGCCGTCATCCTCGTTCACAACCATCCCAGCGGCGACCCGACGCCGAGCCGCGCGGATCGCCAGACGACGGATCAACTGATCGAGGCCGGGAAGATCCTGGGCATCCGGGTGCTGGATCACATCGTGATCGGCGATGGACGGTATATAAGTTTTAAACAGGAAAAAATACTGTAAACGGCCGGGCATTGCACTATGAATTCCACTCAAAAGATGGTAAAATGCAAATACGTGATACGACAAGAAAGAAAAGGTAGATAACGGATATGGGAGAAGCAGTCCTGATTGCTTCCGGAAAAGGCGGCGTCGGCAAAACGACCATTGCGACAAATCTCGGAGCCACGCTGGCGCTGCGCGGCGCCAGCGTTGTTTTAGTTGATTTAAATATGAGCCTTCGCAATCTGGATCTGTACCTGGGTCTGGAAAACGAAATTCTGTTCGATATGGCTGATGTGCTGTCCGGATTGTGCAGCATTTCAAAGTCGCTGGTCCGGGACCCGCGCTTTCAGGGGCTGTATCTGTTGTCCGGTGCACAGTGCAAGGAAGTCGCCGGGTTGACGCCAGCACACATGGCGGCGCTGATCGTCCAGCTGAAAAAAAGGTTCGATGTTGTGCTCGCCGACGGCCCGTCGGGCGTTCCTGAGCACCTGAGGTGCGCAGCTGTCAATATGGACCGGGCGATCGTTGTCGTGACGCCCGATCACAGCTCGCTTCGCAACGGAGATATGGTCGATAAAAAGCTTCAGGAAATCGGCGTCGAGAACCGGTGTTATCTCGTCAACAAAGTGATTCCCGAGCTGTTCGGTCGAAACATCGTTCCGGATCTGGAAGATATGGCCGGCGTATTTGCAACGCCGATGGCCGGAGTCGTCTCCTACGACGAAAATGTGCATATCGCCAACAATCGGGGTTATCCGATCGTGTCTGCGCGGGACTCGTACATCGCCGGGAATTTCGATCGCATTGCGCAAAAACTGTTTGGATAGGGCGCAGCGACGAGTGTCGCCTTGACAAAATCACGATGCATACTATAATATATTGTTTTGCCTGACATCAGGCTTATACGATACCACAGAGGAGGTGTGTTACGATAGACGCAATTCGCATCATCATAGGAATCGCCGCGTTGCTCGCAGGCTTGCTGATCGGCTATCTCATCCGTAAAAACCAGGCGGAGAAAACGATCGGAAGCGCCGAGACGATGGCGAAAAATCTGATTCTGGACGCTGAAAACCGTTCGGAGACCATAAAGAAAGAAATCGTTATCGAAGCAAAGGAAGAGGCTCACCGCATACGAACCGACGCAGAGAGAGATCTCCGCGAGCACAGAGCCGAGATACAGAAATCGGAAAGAAGGCTGTTTCAGAAAGAAGAGAGCGTCGACCGGAAGCTCGAAGGTCTGGAGCAGAAAGAAGAGCAGATAGCGCAAAAGCAGCAATCGCTCGCAGAAAAAGAAAAGGAAGTCGACGGGTTTATCGAAAAGCAGATTCGTGAGCTGGAACGCGTGTCCGGTTACACGGCCGAAGAGGCCAAGCAGCTGCTTTTGGAGGGTATCGAAAAAGAGGTTCGCCACGAGGCCTCGGCGATGATCCGGGATATCGAAGCGCAGGCCAGAGACGAAGGCGATAAGAAGGCGAAAGAGATCATTACGCTCGCCATTCAGCGCTGTGCGGCTGATCACGTGGCAGAGACGACCGTTTCGGTCGTACCGCTGCCTAACGACGAAATGAAAGGCCGCATCATCGGCCGCGAAGGACGAAATATCCGGGCCATCGAAACTGCCACCGGTGTCGATCTCATCATCGACGATACGCCGGAGGCCGTGATTCTGTCCGGCTTCGACCCGGTCCGGAGAGAGATTGCGCGAATTTCCCTGGAAAAGCTCATCGTCGACGGCCGGATTCATCCGGCGCGCATCGAAGAGATTGTGGAAAAAGCAGAACGCGAAGTCAACACCATCATCAAAGAAGAAGGAGAGGCTGCGACGTTTGAGCTCGGTATTCACAACCTGCACCCGGAGCTTGTCCGGCTTCTGGGGCGGCTTAAGTACCGCACGAGCTACGGACAGAACATGCTGAAGCACTCCATCGAAGTTGCACACCTGGCCGGACTCATGGCCGGAGAGCTCGGTATGGACGTCAAGCTGGCGCAGCGCGCAGGTCTTCTGCACGATATCGGGAAAGCGCTCGATCACGAAGTGCAGGGGACGCACGTGGACATCGGCATCGATGTGCTCAGAAAATACAAAGAGTCGGAATCGGTCATCGACGGCATGGCCTCGCATCACGGCGATTACGAACCTAAAAGCGCCGAAGCGGTGCTCATCACCGCAGCGGATGCGCTGTCGGCCGCACGGCCCGGCGCACGCAGAGAGACGCTGGATACGTATATTAAAAGGCTGCAGAAGCTCGAAGAAATTGCCAACACGACGCCGGGTGTCGACAAATCGTTTGCCATCCAGGCGGGAAGAGAAATCCGGATCATCGCAAGACCGGAAGACGTTAAAGACGATACCATGGCGCTGCTGGCGCGCGAGATTTCTCAAAAGATCGAAAGCGAACTGGAATACCCGGGGCAGATCAAAGTCAATGTCATACGGGAGACCAGAGCCGTGGACTTTGCCAGGTAACCGTTCGGCACACGCAGTATGCAGGGCCCGCAGCAGTGTTTGCGGGCCTGTTTTTTCGGAGGTATCATGAGTATATACCTGGATCACAGCGCAACGACGAAGCCGTCAGCCGGTGTCATCGAAGAGGTACGCAGGACGATGGAGCTCTGCTATGGGAATCCCTCGTCGCTGCACGCGATGGGGCTGGATGCAGCGCGCATTCTTTCGGAAGCCAGAAGCACGATTGCGCGTTCTATCGGAGCTTTACCGGACGAAATCATCTTTACTTCCGGCGGCACAGAAGCCGACAATCAGGCGATTTTCGGCATATGGGAAGCCTCGAAACGGCAGGGTCGTACCGTCATCACGAGTGCGGTGGAGCACCCGGCCGTTCTGCGCGCCTGCGAGCGTCTCGAAGCGCAGGGAGCCCGGGTGATTTACCTGCCCGTCAACCGGCAGGGGCTCATTGAACCCGAAGCGTTCCAAAATGCATTGAACTCCGACACGATCCTCGTCAGCCTGATGCACTCCAACAACGAAACCGGAGCGCGGATGCCGATCGAAGCGATCGGACGCATCCTGAGCGAGCAGAACAGTGCCGCTGTATTTCATACGGACGCCGTCCAATCGTACGGAAAGATCGATCTGGATATGCGCCGTCTGCCCGTGGATATCGCCAGCCTGTCTGCACATAAAATCCACGGACCAAAAGGCGTCGGCGCTCTGTATGTGCGCGGCGGAACGAAGCTGTCGCCGCTTCTCGCAGGGGGAGGACAGGAGCGCGGTTTTCGTTCAGGCACCGAGAATGTGCCCGGCATCGCAGGCTTTGCGCAGGCGGTTCGCGAGCAGTCGGACCATCCGGAAGAACGGCGCCGACATCTGGCGGACGTTAAGAGCTACTTGCGCGAACGGTTGCTCGAAGAAATATCCGATGTATCCATCCACACGCCGGAGGAGAGCATCCCTTCTGTTTTAAACGCGGGCTTTCCAGGATGCCGCGGCGAAGTGCTGCTGCGCATGCTGGAGCAGGAGGGGATATACGTATCGACCGGCTCGGCCTGTTCCTCAAAGAAAGCGAACAGCCATGTGCTGGCCGCAATGGATCTGGAACCGGCATCCGCGCAAGGAGCGCTTCGGTTCAGCTTTGCTGAAGAGAACAGCCGGGAGCAGATGGACCGCGTTGTAGAGGTGCTGAAAACCGCCGTGGACTCTCAGCGAAAACTGCGGGAATCCTTTGGAAAGGGGCGGAGGAGATGAAGGGCGAGCACGTGTACATCGTGCGCTGCGGTGAAACAGCGCTTAAAGGGCAGAACAAACCGTACTTCGAGCGGACGCTGGCGCAGCGCATCCGAAGGGTGCTGTCCGGCTTTCCGGAAACGAAAGTCGAACGCTCAGACGGATTGCTGTTTGTGCGCACCCTGGACACGGTCCGGGCGGAAGATGTGCTTCGGCGCGTGAGCCGGGTGTTCGGCGTGGATTCAATCAGTCCGGCGCAGGAAGTCGACATCGGAGGCACAACGGACGAGCAGGCGCTTTCGATGCTGGGAGACGCGGCCGTCGCGTGGATGAAGGCAGCGGTCGCCGACCGGGGCGATCTGACGTTCAAAGTCGTCTCCAAGCGTGCGGACAAGCAGTTTTCCATCCAGTCGCCGGACATCGCTTCGAGGATCGGGGGGCGGATTCTGCGCGAGTGTCCGGGAACGCGCGTCGATGTCCACGACCCGGATGTGCGCCTGCACGCGGATGTGCGGCGCGGCTTTGCCTACGTGTATGAGCAGAAAATTTCGGGATTCGGCGGTCTGCCCCTGGGTACGAACGGCAAAGGGCTCGTGCTGCTTTCGGGCGGTATCGACTCGCCGGTAGCCGCATTTCTCATGGCTCACCGCGGTATGCTCATCGAAGCGGTCCACTTTCATTCGTACCCGTATACTTCCCGGCAATCCCAGGAGAAAGTCCGCGAGCTGGCCGGCATCCTGTCCGTATACTGCGGGCCGATACGGGTCCACAGCATCAATATTCTGCCGCTGATGGAGCAGATTGCCCAGCGGTGTCCCGAAGAATACACGACGATTCTCGTGCGCAGGGGCATGGTTCGCCTGGCCAACCTTATCGCATCCGAAAATGACTGCGCTATGCTGATTACCGGCGAAAGCCTGGGTCAGGTGGCCAGTCAGACGGCCGAATCCATTGTCGTCGTCGACCAGGCGGCAGACCGTCCGGTGATGCGGCCGCTCATTGCAATGGACAAAGTGGACATCATGGAAACAGCGAGGCAAATCGGCACCTACGAGACGTCCATCCTGCCGTACGACGACTGCTGCTCCGTTTTTCTGCCAAAGCGTCCCGCCACGAAGCCGGCGCTGGAACACGTTCTCAGCGCAGAGGCGCTTCTCGACGAAGAGACGTGGATGCGCCAGGCGCTTGAGTCACTCGAAACGGAAGCGATCCGTCCCCGCGACGAATTATAAGCCTTTTGCGATTTTATAAAAAAACTCCCTTCATTCGCAAGAAGGGAGTTTTTGTGCATATCGACCTGTTATACGAACGCTCGATCGAGGGCCTGCATAAAATCGGCGATGAGATCGTCGGGGTCCTCCAGTCCGACGGAGATGCGCATCATGCCGTCGTGGATGCCCAGCGCCCATCTTTCATCGGGCGTCAAATCCGCATGGGACGAAGTGGGTGGATGCGACAGCGTCGTGCGGAAACCGCCCAGCGTCGGCGCATAGCGTGCCAGCTTCAGCTCTTTGAGCATGCGGCCGAGCACAGGCTTGCAGTCCGGATCGAGTTCGAAGCTCATCATGGCACCATACCCTTTACCGCCAAAGAGCTTGTCGGCGAGTTCCCGCTGAGGATAACCCGGCACGGAAGGATAATTGACTTTCCGGATGCGGGGGTGTTCAACAAGCGCGCAGGCCAGCTTATGAGCATTTGATGCGTGACGGCTCATGCGCAGATCGAAGGTGCGCAGGCTTCTCAGCACGAGCCAGGAGTTAAACGTCCCTCCGCTTCCTCCGTACAGGTGCTGCAGGGCTTTGATGCGATCGATGAGGTCGGCGCTTGCGCTGATCGATCCAAGCAGGGCGTCCGAGTGACCGTTCATAAACTTCGTGAGGCTTTCCATCACGATGTCGGCGCCCTTCTCCAGGCAGCGCACGAGATACGGCGTGGCAAATGTGTTGTCGACAAACAACAGAGCGCCGTGTTCGTGTGCGATATCCGCTATAGCTTCAATGTCGGTTACCACGATTTTGGGGTTGCTGATCGTCTCTGCATACAGCAGCTTCGTGTTGGGTTTGATGGATTGCCGCACCAGCTCCAGATTCGTAAAGTCGACGTAATCCGTCTCGATACCGAACTGCTCCTTGTAGTGTGAAAACAGTTCGATGCTTTCTCCGTACAGCGTTTTAGCAGCAAGGATGTGATCGCCCGACTTTAGGCAGGCCATGAGAGGCGTGTGGATGGCAGCCATACCTGAAGAGAAAATCAGGCTGCGCTCTCCGTTTTCCAGTGCCGAAATGGCCTCTTCCAGCATGCGTCGATTCGGATTGCGCGTGCGGACGTACGTAAACTCTTTCCGGCTGTACAGTTCGTCGATATCGTCCATATCTCCGGGCAGCACGAAGGCCGTTGTCATATAGAGCGGCGGCGCTTCTCCCTCCAGTTCCATCGGCATTCCCGAGCCGGCGTATAGCTGTACCGTCTCGGGAGCAAATTCATTCAATTCTTCTCGTGTGAGCATGCGATCCTCCATTCCGTCATTCGTGCAGTGCCGGTTCGGCCCTTTTACAGTGTTTTAATGAGCATACCACCATTGGGATGTAAAAGGAAGAGTAGAAGAAATATTAATTTACAAAATATAGAAATTATGGTATTATATAGATCGCTCAGGAGGGCGCGATGTATAAGCAGAACCTCGCCCGGTGGGGTGAACAAAGAGCAGCTGAATATTTAAAAAGTCACGGGTACGAGATCCTCGCCCGGAACTACCGCTGCAAAACCGGCGAAATCGACATCATCGCTTCGAAGGGGCGGGTGCTGTGCATCGCAGAGGTTAAAACCCGCTCTTCCACAGAGTTCGGCCTGCCCTGCGAGGCAGTCGGCGAAAGGAAAAAACAGCGCATTCGCCGGACGGCTCAGGCGTTTCTGGCCCGATATCCCGAGATGGATGAGTTCGAATGGAGCCTGGATGTGATCGAGCTGCTCGTTTTGCCGCACGGGCGTTATATCCGACATGTGAAAGGTGCATTTTAACAGGGAGGATTGTATGTATGCCAGCGTGACCACAGCAAGCCTGTACGGTCTGGAAAGTAAAGAAGTCCGCGTCGAGATTGATGTGGCGCGCGGTCTGCCGTCGTTTACGGTTGTCGGTCTGGCCAACCGGTCGATTCGGGAGGCGAAAGAGCGGATTCATTCGGCCGTCGACGGGTGCGGGTACCGATTCCCTCAAAAGCGCATCACTGTCAACCTGTCGCCTGCAAACCGAAAGAAGGAGGGCAGCCACTTCGACCTGCCGATTGCCGCCGGTGTTTTAATCGCCAGTGCGCAGGTTGTGCCGCAGCCGGAACTGTTGAAAGGTACCGCACTCCTCGGGGAGCTTTCGCTTGACGGGCGGCTGGAGCCGGTGGACGGCGTGCTGCCGCTTGTCATCGGAATGAGACAGCGCGGCATCCGTCAGGTCATCCTGCCGCGCGGAAACTGCGCCGAGGCGGAGGCCGTTGCAGACATGCTGCTGATTCCGGCCGAAACGCTCCTACAGGTTGGCGAGCATATCAGCGGCTTTCGTCCGCTGCAAACCATACGGGCAGCAGGGTGCTCGGGGGTGGGACCGCCTGTCGATCTGCC
>DUTT01000035.1 GCA_012841925.1 Clostridiales bacterium
AACCGGCTTGCGGAGGCTCATGGAAGAAGATCCCTCGTTTGCGCTGGAGCGGAACGCAGAGACGAATCAGCTGCTCCTCGGCGGACAGGGCGATATTCAGATGAACATCGTCCTCGGTAAGCTCAAAGAGCGCTACGGCGTCGAAGTTGTGACGGTGCCCCAGAGAGTGGCCTACCGGGAGACGATCAAGGGGACGTCCGACGTCCAGGGCCGTCACAAGAAGCAGTCCGGCGGCGCCGGTCAGTACGGTGACGTATGGATTCGCTTCAGTCCTTCAGAAGAGGAGTTCGAATTCGGCGAAGACCTGTTCGGCGGTTCCGTACCGAAGAACTACGTCCCGGCCGTCGAAAAAGGGCTGCGCGAGAGCCTGGAAAAAGGCCCGCTGGCCGGCTACAAAGTCGTCAACTTTAAGGCGATCCTGCACGATGGATCGTATCACGATGTCGACTCGAACGAAATTTCGTTTAAGATCGCCGCATCGCTCGCCTTCAAAAAGGGCATCGTGGAAGCGAAGCCCTGCCTGCTGGAACCGGTGATGCGCCTCGAGATTCTGGTGCCCGACGAATACACCGGCGATGTGATGGGCGACATGAACAAGCGCCGCGGCCGCATCCTGGGCATGGAGCCGCAGCGGGACGGTCAGCAGAAGCTGAACGCAGAAGCCCCGCAGGCGGAGCTGTTCGACTACTCCATCGCCCTGCGTTCGATGACGCAGGCTCGTGGAAGCTTTACGATGAACTTCGAACGCTACGAAGAAGTGCCGGGCAACCTGACGGAAAAAATCGTCGCCGCGCACAAGGGCGAAGACGAAGAGTAAAGCGAGAGCTGTGCAGGGGAAAAGCAAAAATACAGAATCGAATGCATAAAACAAAAAGAAGTACAGCGGAGCGTTCCGGGCAAATCGGGCGCTCCGTTTTTATTTCAACAGGAAGGAATTGACAAAATGCGGCTGCCGCCCTGTTCATTTGCAAACGGATGGTCTATAATTAAAAGGAACGCACAACCGGAAAGGACCGAGCATGTACATCGAAACCGGCGCCCCGTTTCAGGGAGAAGCGCTTGCGAAACTGAAGATATTTTTGCAGGAATCCGGCCTGTCGTACGAAGAGGGCATCGAGTTTTCGGCCTGCCTGTACGACGGAACGGAGCTTGTCGCCACCGGATCCCTCGAGGGAAACGTGTTCAAGTGCATCGCCGTCCGGGCCGACCGTCAGGGAGAGGACCTTGCGGCCAAGGTGCTGACGGAATTGCGGAAGGAAGCCGTGCGGCGCGGCCACAAGCACTTATTCCTGTTTACGAAACCGGGAAACATCCGCATGTTCGCAGACTTCGGGTTCTACGAGGTCGCTTCCACGCCCGAAGCGCTTCTGATGGAAAACCGGAGAAACGGTGCCCGCGACTACGCGCGCACCCTGGCCGAAGCGTGCGACGGCACGGTTGCAGCCGCCGTCGTCAACTGCAATCCGTTTACGCTGGGGCACCGCTATCTCATCGAAACGGCCGCCGCCCGTTGCGATTTGCTTCACGTGTTCGTGCTGACGGAAGACCGCAGCTACTTTCCCGCCGCAGACCGGATCCGGCTCGTGAGGGAGGGGACGGAGGATCTTGTCAACGTGCGCGTGCACGAGACGGGGCCCTACATGATCTCCGCCGTCACGTTCCCCACGTACTTCCTCAAGGAGCAGGCTCAGGCCGGCGACATAGCCTGCCGGCTGGATCTGGAGATCTTTGCAAAGGTCTTTGCAAAGGAGATGGGCATTTCGGTGCGCTTCGCCGGCACGGAACCGAACTGCCTCGTAACGGCGGCCTACAATCGATGCATGCACGAGCTGCTCCCGCCGCTCGGCGTGCAGGTCCGCGAGATCCAGAGGAAAGAGATCGGCGGGAAGCCGGTAAGCGCCAGCCTCGTGCGCGCACTCATCGAAGCCGGCAGAGTGGAAGAGACGGAAGGCCTCGTGCCGCCTTCCACGTATCGCTATCTCGTCGAACGCTTTGCGTCCGGAAACGGGCACGGTCAATAGAAATCAGGAGAAGAGAGGAACACCATGGAACAAATGACGTCGAAAGAGATCAAAGAGCTCGCGTATGGAATGGGTGCCGACCTGTGCGGCATCGCAAGCATCGACCGGTTCGGAGGTGCACCGGAAGGGTATGCACCGACGGATTTAATGCCCAGCTGCAAGTCGGTCATCGTTCTGGGGCGCAGCTTCCCGGCCGGCTACCTGCAGTGCACGGACCCGGCGGTCCCCTACACGGTCATCCGCAACGTGCTGTCGAACATGCTGGACGCCCTGTCGATCGACTACATCGCAGCGCTCGAGAAAAAGGGCATCGTGGCGATTACGACAGGCGCCATCGATCCGACGAACTTCGATGTCGCCACCGGACGCATGCGTCAGGTCGTGTCGGCCAAGCACAGCGCGCAGGCGGCGGGACTGGGCGTCATCGGAAAGAACACGCTGCTCATCAACGAGGAATACGGCAATATGCTCTGGCTCGTCGTCGTGCTGACCGAGATCGAACTGGAGCCGGATCCCGTCGTCGAGAAGGACTACTGCGGCGACTGTACGCTGTGCATCGACGTGTGCCCGGCGAACGCTACGGGCAAACTCGGGCCGGACGGCAAGCCGACGATGGATCAGTTTGCGTGCAAGGATTACGCGTTCGGCGAGCCGAACGGCGGGGACTGGCGGGTGACGTGCGTCCGCTGCCGTTCAATCTGCCCTCACGCACTGGGCACGAAAAACAGTCAGATTAAGCGGAAGCCTATGGGCCTCATCGACGGCGGCTACATGTTCAACGCTCCGGCGCCGGGGTCGGAGTCCTGATTAGCAAGCGATGTGCGGCGCCGGCCGGCCCCGCGCGGTACGCGTGGGGAATCGCCGGCGCAATCTGCGTCGCCTACGGACTCGGCGTCCTCGGCATCATCGGCTTTTCGCACTGGTTTGACGGCATCTGGCTGATGGCCGGCGCCGGCTGTCTGTCGATTGCGGGGCCCGCCTGGCCGCTTCTTTGCCGTCACCTGCGCACCGCACGGATCGGCCGGATCGCGCTGGCACTGGCGCTGACTGCCTTTCTGCTGCTCGAGGCCCTGATCGTGTCGGCAGCGCTTGCCGGGCCTGAGCCGGACGCTTCCTACGCGGTTGTCTTAGGCGCCGGCGTGGACGGTACGACGCCCTCGCTGACGCTTTCCCGCCGCATCCGCAGCGCGGCCGGCTACCTGCAGCGCTATCCGGACACGATCGCCGTGGCCACCGGCGGACAGGGGCCGGGCGAGGACATATCCGAAGCCGAAGCCATCGCTGTCGAACTGGTGCGGTTGGGGATCGATCCTGCGCGCATCCTGCTAGAGGCAGCGAGCACGACGACGAAGGAGAACGTGTTGTTTGCCCGACAGGTCATCGAGGCGGCGGGCGGTTCGGCCGAAGAATCCGTCGTCATCATTTCGTCGTCGTTTCATCTGTATCGGGCGGTGAAGCTGGCCGGATCCGTCGGCTTTCGCGACGTGAGCGGGCAGGGAAGTCCGTCCATGCGCTACCTGGAGCCGCACTATTTCGTCCGCGAGGCTGCGGCCCTGATCAAAGAAAAGCTGGACGGAAACCTATAGGCCGGGCGGAGAGCCGGCGGATGCGAAGAAAGGATACCCATGGCAAAAAAGGGGCGGACCGTGTTCGTGTGTCAGGAATGCGGGTACGAAAGTGCGAAGTGGCTGGGCCAGTGCGTGTGCGGCGCGTGGAATACGTTTGTCGAGGAACGGGTGCAAAGCGCCGACGACGATGTGAGGCGGCGCGGCAGCGTTGCGATTGCTTCGAACGGAGAGAAAAAGCGCAACCCGCCGGTCCGGCTCTCGGAGGTCCAAAGAGAGACGAACGACCGGTTCGACACCGGAATCGGCGAGCTGAACCGGGTGCTCGGCGGCGGCCTGGTCAAAGGATCGCTGGCCCTGATTTCCGGCGAACCGGGAATCGGGAAGTCGACGGTCATTCTGCAGGCGGCCGCCCACATCGCCGCGCGCTACGGCAACGTGCTGTACATCTCGGGCGAAGAATCGGCTGAACAGATTCGCATGCGGGCCGACCGGGTCTGTCCGGATGCGCCGGACAGCCTGTATCTGCTGGCCGAAACGCACATGGAGAGCATCCTTCCGGTAATCCGCGACATCGATCCGGTGTTTTTGATCATCGACTCCATACAGACGCTGTACTCCGAAGAGTTGGACTCGGCGCCGGGCAGCGTGTCGCAGGTCCGGCTGTGCGGGAGCATGCTGATGAACGTGGGTAAGACCGGCAATCTCCCGGTGTTCATCGTGGCGCACGTTACGAAGAGCGGCGAGCTGGCCGGTCCGAAGATCGTGGAGCACCTGGTGGATACCGTGCTGCACTTCAGCGGAGAGCGGCACCAGGACCTGCGGATCTTGCGGGCATTGAAGAACCGGTTCGGAACGACGCAGGAAATCGGGGCGTTTCAGATGAGAGAAGAGGGACTCGTCGAAATTGAAAACCTCTCCGGCATGTTCCTCGAAGGCCTCGCCGACAGCGGCGACGGCGCGGTGGCGACCGCCGTGTACGAAGGCACCCGTCCGCTCCTGCTCGAGATCCAGGCGCTCACGGCACCGACGAACATCGGGTTTGCGAGGCGAAGCGCCATCGGCATCGACAACGCGAGGCTCAACATGATCATCGCCGTGCTGGAGCGAAAAGCGGGGCTTGCGCTCATCAACCGGGACGTCTACGTCAACGTGACGGGCGGCCTCAGGCCGGAAGGGACATCGGCGGACCTCGCCTGCGCGCTTGCGATCTGGTCGAACGAAACCGGCACGCCTGTACCCTCGAGCCTGCTTGCACTGGGCGAGATCGGGCTCACGGGCGAACTGCGTCCCGTGCAGCACGCCGACAAGCTGGTTCTCGAGGCGCAGCGGATGGGGTTCGACACGGTGCTGCTGCCCAGGCGCAACGCCGACAAGCTGAAGCGTACAGACGACAGCCCGAAGCTGGTGGGCGTAACGACCGTATCCGAAGCCATATCGTCGCTCGGCGCCCGGCGCGGATAGCGTCAGGAATCGAAGAAGCCGGAGAGGCGCAGGCCGGGAAGGAGAGCCGACCGTGACCGCTTTGCTGGAAGCGAGAAATTTAAAAAAGAGCTACTGGAGGGGCGAAGTGGAGGTGCGCGCGCTCGTGCATGCGGATTTCTCGCTGGAGCAGGGCGACTTCGTCGTCATCCTCGGCCCTTCAGGTTCCGGCAAGAGCACGCTTTTAAACATACTGGGCGGCATGGACACGCCGGATTCCGGAGAGGTGATCATGGCGGGTCAGATGGTCACCGGTATGAACGAACGCGAGCTGACGGAGTACCGGCGCACGAGCATCGGGTTTGTGTTCCAGTACTACAACATCATGCCCAGCCTCACGGCGAAGGAAAACGTGGAGCTCGCGCGAGAGATCGCCGACGACCCGCTGGATGTCGACGAAGTGCTGGCCGCAGTCGGCCTGACGGACCGGGCCGATCACTTTCCTTCGCAGATGAGCGGCGGCGAGCAGCAGCGCGTTGCGATCGCGCGGGCGGTCGCAAAGAATCCGGACATCCTGATGTGCGACGAGCCGACCGGGGCGCTCGATTACGAGACGGGCGTCTCCATCCTCGCCCTGCTCTGCGATATCAACAAGCGACTGGATAAGACGGTCATCGTCATCACCCACAACGTCGCAATCGCGGATATCGGCGACCGCGTGCTGCGCATGCGCAGCGGCGAAATCGTAGAAGACCGGATTAACCCGGACCCGCTTTCCCCTGTGGATATCACGTGGTGAGGACGATGAACAAGCTGGATGTGATGCTGTGGCGCATGGTCACCCGTTCGAAAGGGCAGGCGGCAGCTGTGCTCGTCGTCATTGCGCTCGGGGTGTCCCTGTTTACGGCGCTCGCTCCGGTCGGGCAGCACCTCGAGGATTCCACGCTGGAGTATTACCTCGAGCAGTCGTTCGCCGACGCGGGTTTCTACGTGGAGCACCTGCCTGCATCGGTCATTGACGATGTACGATCCATCGAGGGAGTCCGGCAGGTCGAGGGACGGATCAGCGTCGAGCTGTCGCTCGTCACGGAGCCGGGTGACCGCGCCAACGTCAGGCTGCTCTCCGTGCCCGGGGGTGGTCCTTCGATCAACCGGCTGCTGCTGCGCGAAGGGCGTCTGATCCGCGACCCGGACAAGGACGTTCTGGTCATCGCCCAGTTTGCCGATGCGAGGGGCATCCGGCCGGGCGACGAGATCGCCGTCCGCGCCGGAGGGCACCGCATCGACCTCGTCGTCGCAGGCATCGTTCGAAGCCCGGAGTTCATCTATCTGATCGAAGACATCCGCTCGATGATGCCGGCCGGCGAACGCTACGGCATCCTGTACGCGGACGAGCGGCTCGCGGCGCTGCTGCCGGGTACGGAGGGCGCGTACAACGAGGCGCTGGTTCTGTACGAAAATGGGATCGCGACGGGAGCCGGTTCGGAAAAGAACGAGGAAGCGGTCATCGAGGAGATCGAGAACATCCTCAGGCCGTACGGTCTGAGAGCGACGGTTCCAAGAGCGGATCAAATCTCGCATGCGCTTGTAAACGAAGAAGTCGAAGGTGTCAAGAGCATGGGCGGGAGCGTGTCGGTGCTGTTCCTGTTCGTGGCGGCTGCGATGATCGCCATGATGGTCTCCCGCATGGTCAAAAAGGACCGGGTGTCGATCGGCGTGCTCAAGGCGCTCGGGTATTCAGACCGCGCCATCCTCGTGCACTACATCAAGTATGCCGCCGCCTCCGGCCTGATCGGCGGGCTGGCGGGCATCGCGTTCGGATACGGCCTTGCGCTGGCGCTGAACGACGTGCTGATGGAGTTTTTCGAGATACCGGGCAGCGGATTGAACATCGACCTGTCCTACATCGCAGGCGGCCTGTTGCTCTCGTGCGCGTTGTGCACGGCCGCAGGTCTGTACGGTGCACGCGGCATCCAGCGGATCGCACCGGCGGTGTCCATGCAGCCCGAAGCGCCGCGGGAAGGGCGGCACATCCTGGCCGAACACCTGCCGGTCGTCTGGAAGCGGCTGCGGTTCAGCCAGAAGCTCGTCGTCAAAAACGTGTTCCGCAACAAGAAGCGCTCCGCGTTTGTGATGGCCGGCGTGGCGCTCACATTCGCCCTGCTGCTGTTTACAACGACACTGCCGGGCGTCGTCGACGAGATGCTCATCAAGCAGTACGAAGAACATCGGACGATGGACTACGAAGTCCGGTTCTCCGCACCCGTCGCCTCGTACGCCGTCGCGGATCTGACCGGAGAGCTCGCCGGACGCAGCCGCGCGGAAGGGCGCATCGAGGATGTGTTTGAGCTGTCGGCCGGCCATCGCCGCAAGACCGCGACGGTCACAGGTCTCGCCAGTCCGAGCGCCATGGTGCATCTGCAGGATCTCGACCAGCGTCCCGTCGCGGCGAAACCCGGTCAGGTGCTCCTGTCGCAGAATCTGGCCGACGCCCTTCGCGTCGTACCGGGCGACCGCCTGTCCGTGCGGTCGCTTGCCAGCGACGAGCGGGAGACGACGCTCGTCGTGGGCGGCATCGTCCGGCAGATGCTGGGCATCAACGCCTACATGGATCTCGAGGATATGGGCGAGCGACTGTTGGAACGCGGCGCGGTCAACGGAGCCTACATCGGGACCGGCGACCCGGATGCGGTGCAGGCCCTGCAGGAGATCGAACGCGTGTCGTCGGTCTCGTCGTCGGGGGATATGGGTGCGATGTTCGGAGAGTACATGCGGCTGACGCGCGTGATGATCACGGCGATGGTGATTTTGTCGGGCATTCTGGGCTTCGCCATCGTGTACAGCGCGACGGTCATATCGATCGGTGAACGGAAGACGGAACTGTCGTCGCTGCGGGTGATGGGCTTCTATAAAGACGAAATCTTCGGAATGATTCTTGCCGAGACCGTACTGATCTCGGCCGCGGGCTTTGCGGCTGGCGTGCCGCTCGGCCGGATGATGACTGCGTACAGCGAAAAGGCCTTCAGCACGGACATGTACACGCTGTACATGGCGCCGACGCCTTCCGCTGTTTTCTACTCCGCCGTGCTCACGCTGCTGTTTCTGGCGGCAGCGGGTATCGCGACGTACGGCAGAATCCGACGGCTGGATTTTCTGCAGGCGCTCAAGGACCGCATTTCCTGACGGGCGGTGCCCGGGAATGAATACAGAGAGGGCCGGCGCATAGCGGCTCAGTTCGAAAGGATGGACCGATGAACACGATCAGGGAACGTATGATGAAAAAGCGCGTCCTTCTTCCGGCCGCGCTGCTGCTCGCTGCACTCGTCTGGGCGGTGGCGTTCCGCGCATCGGGGATCGAAGTCGTACCGGTTGCGGCAACCGCGCGGGATGTGCAGGCCACCGTAAAGGAGCAGGGTGTGGTGGAGTCGGCAAGCGCCGTCTCGCTGTTGGCGCGCGGTACCGGAACCGTCGGACAGATTTCGGTACAGGAAGGAGATCCCGTCCGGGCGGGCGATGTTCTGATGACGTTCCGGGATTTTGCCCAGGGGGCGGAAGCGGACGGCCTCCGCGCGCAGGCGCAGGGCGTGTACGCGCAGTACGAAGCGGCTCGCCGGACGTCGGATGCCAACCGTATCCTGCACGAAGAAGGGGCGATCAGCTACAGCCAGTACGCCGACTCGCTGGCACAGACGAGGCAGCTCGCCGCTCAGCTGGCATCGCTTGGGTACGCGGCCGACGGCGCGCAGAGCGCGACGCAGGCAGACGGCCTCATCTCGCCGATCGACGGCACGCTCACCGTGCTGTTCGTGCGGGCGGGCGAATCGGTTGCACCGGGCAGCGTGCTGGCCGAAGTCGGCCGGCTCGACGATCGCATCGTCCTGCTCAACGTCATGGCACCCGATGCCGACCGCCTGCAGGAAGGCATGGTCGCATCGGTGTACCGGAGCGGAGACGCGGTCACCGATGCCGCGCAGGTCGGAAAAATCGGACTGAAGGCGGTCGACTATATATCGCCGCTGGGCATCGCGCAAAAGCGCGTGCGGGTCGAGGTACTGCTCCCCGAAGAGGTCGACATCCGCCTGGGTAGCGCTGTCGAGGTGCGCATTGTCGCTGCGGAAGCGTTGCAGGTGCTGTCCGTGCCGCTTTCCGCGGTATTCGACGAGGACGGTCAGTCGTTCGTCTTCAAAATCCAGGGCCGCAAAGCTGTAAAAACTCCGGTGAGCACAGGGCTTTCGGGTGACGAATACACCGAGATAACAGCGGGACTTGAGGCGGGAGATCTCGTCGTCTGCGCACCGGCTCCGGAGCTTGCAGACGGCGCAAAAATCAAGGTAAAACAAAGTTGACAGAGCTAAACCGGTGTGATAAACTTCACTTTTTAGTCAGTTGACTATTCTTCTTCCGGAAGATATAATAAAATCAGGAGGGGAATATGTTTGCGATTGGAGATAAAGTCGTGTACCCTATGCACGGCGCAGGAATCATCGAAAAAATAGAAGAAAAAGAGGTGCTCGGTGAGACGAGACCCTATTACATTCTGCACATTCCCTACGGGAACATGCAGGTGATGGTTCCGGTCGGCAATGCCGAGCAGGCCGGTGTCCGCCCCATCGTTACGGCGGACAAGGTCGACGAAATTTACGAACTGCTTCGAGCCGAATCGTCCGAGATGGACGAGAACTGGAATCGAAGATTCCGCGAGAATATGGAGATGCTCAAGAGCGGCGACATCGCACAGGTGGCAGAGGTTGTGCGGAACCTCATGCGTGTGGAACGCGTCAAAAAGCTATCCACAGGCGAAAAGAAGATGCTGGCAAACGCCCGGCAGATTCTGATTAGCGAAATTGTGCTGGTGCTGGATTTGAGCGAAGATACCGTCGAGGATATCCTCGAAGAAATGGTGTAACCCGGAATTTCATTCGTCGGGTTCGCACTTCGCAGTCCCGGAAAGGAGATCCATCTGTTGTGAATAAGGTGTTCCGCGGTATTTTTGCGTTGTGTGGCATGTTGTTCGGCTACGGAATATCTATATTTTTGACCAGTCTCAACCTTGCAGAAATCCTGGGCCCGAAATGGGCGATGGCGCCGAGCGAAAAAACGCTCATTGTCAGCGTCATCACCGGGACGTTCGGCTTGGCGTTCTTTTATATGTATGCAGCGCTCCGCAACCGGGGAGAGAAAGTAGCTAAACGCATCGAGTCAGACATCCTTAAGATTCCGGCAGAGGAGATGCTGCCCGCAACGATCGGCCTCATTGCAGGGCTGATCATCGCCTATCTGGTGTCGCAGCTCATCAACGGGATCGAAGTGCTCCAGACGGCGTATATCAACACGATTCTGTCGATTTTGATGTATCTGTTTTTCGGTTCGCTCGGCGTCAATATTTCGCGAAAAAAAGGCGAAGAAGCCAGACCTTCCTTTCTCGCAGGCCTTGCGATGCGCGACGCAGCCGGCAAGGGAAAAGGAAAGCGCGATTCGGGGGCGCCGAAGATTCTGGATACGAGCGTCATCATCGACGGCCGGATTGCCGATATCCTGAAAACCGGATTCATCGAAGGCGACATCGTCATTCCCGAATTCGTGCTGGGCGAACTGCAGCACATCGCCGACTCGTCGGACTCGCTTAAGCGCAACCGCGGCCGCCGCGGCCTGGACGTGCTCAACCGGATCCAGTCGGAGCACGGCATCGAGATCTACAACACGGACGACGAAAAGTCGCTCGACGACATCCCCGAAGTCGACGTCAAGCTTCTGAAGCTGGCACAGATTATGAAGGGCGTCGTCGTCACAAACGACTTCAACTTAAATAAAGTAGCGGGTATCAAGGGCGTGGATGTGCTGAACATCAACGAGCTTGCGAATTCTGTCAAGCCCGTCGTGCTTCCCGGCGAAGACATGCAGATCTTTCTCATCAAAGAAGGAAAAGAAGAGAACCAGGGTGTGGCCTACCTGGACGACGGAACGATGATCGTCGTCGAAAACGGGAAAAAACACATCGGAAAGAACATCGATGCGACGGTTACGAGCATACTGCAGACATCGGCCGGCCGGATGATTTTTGCGAAGCCGAGGGCGTAGCGGTTCGGAGGCCATCCATGAACAATCATAAAAAAACAGCTGTCATCATTGCCGCTGCCGGTTCGGGCACCCGAATGGGCGGCGGCATTTTGAAACAGTACATAGATATAGGAGGCGTGCCGCTCGCAATCAGGGCCTCCCGGGCGTTTTTGCAGCACGAAGACATCGATTGCCTCGTATACGTCGCCGAAGAGGGCGCTGGTGTATCGCGCGGGGTGTTCGGATTTTCCGGGAAAGACGTGCGGATCTGCACGGGCGGTCCCCGCCGTCAGGATTCCGTGCAGAGCGGACTCCGCTGCCTGGACGATGATGTGGAACTTGTGCTGGTGCACGACGGCGCGCGCCCCTTTGTGGATTCCGGTGTCATCCGGCGGGTTTTAGATGGTCTGACGCTTGCCGATGCGGTGATTCCCTGTGTGCAGCCCATCTCGACGATCCGGACGAAGGGAAAGACGCTGGACCGCTCGGCGCTGTACGAGGTGCAGACTCCGCAGGGTTTTCGGAAACCGGTGCTCGAACAGGGATTTGCGCAGGCGCAGGAGCAGAGCCTGACCGTCACGGACGAAGCTTCGCTGATGGAACTGCTCGGCGTCGAGGTACACATCGTGGAGGGGAGCCGCGCAAACATCAAAGTTACGACGAGGGAGGATCTGCCCATGAAGATGCGCAGCGGCATCGGATTCGATGCACACCGCCTGGTCGCAGGCAGGGAGCTCTGGCTCGGCTGCGTGCGGATACCGTTCGAAAAGGGGCTGCAGGGGCACAGCGATGCGGACGTGCTGGCGCACGCCGTAGCCGACGCGCTGCTCGGTGCAGCGGCGCTTGGAGACATCGGATTCCACTTTCCCGACAACGACGAGCGCTTCCTGGGCCTGTCCGGAGCGGAGCTTTTAACCCGTACGGCATCGATCCTGCGAGACGCCGGCTTTACAATTTCCTCTGTTGATGCTACACTTTCCTGCGAACAACCGAAAATATCCCCGTATCGGCAGGAGATGTGCGCGCGGATGGCCTGTGCTCTGGGTATCGCAGAAGCCGATGTGAGCGTCAAAGCGACGACGCAGGAGGGGATGGGATTTGTCGGCGCAGGCGAAGGCCTGTCCGCTATGGCCGTTGCAGTTGTGTGCGAGCCGGACCGGTAAATCCACAGACCGCAGAGATATAGAAAGATAATAGAAGGAAGAATCACATGAAAGCATCCAGGATGTATATGCATACGCTCAGGGAAGTCCCCGCCGAGGCGGAAATCGCAAGCCACGTGCTCCTGCTCCGCTGCGGCATGATCCGCAAACTCGTATCGGGGGTGTACGGATTCCTCCCGCTGGGCTATCGCAGTCTCCGCAAAATCGAGCAGATCGTGCGCGAGGAGATGGACGCTGCCGGAGGACAGGAAATCCTCATGTCGGCCGTACAACCGGCCGAGCTGTGGCAGGAGTCGGGCCGCTGGTACGCTTACGGACCCGAGCTGTGGCGGCTCAAGGACCGTCACGAGCGGGAGTTTTGTCTGGGGCCGACGCACGAGGAAGTGTTTACGGACACGGTGCGGCAGAACATCAGTTCGTACCGGCAGCTTCCGTTCAACCTGTATCAGATCCAGACGAAGTACCGCGACGAAGCCCGGCCCCGCTTCGGTCTGATCCGGAGCCGCGAATTTATCATGAAGGATGCTTATTCCTTCGACCTCGACGAGGACGGGCTTTCGAAAAGCTATCAAGAAATGTACGAGGCCTACGAAAAGGTATTCGACCGCTGCGGTCTGGAGTATCGCGCTGTCGAAGCCGATACAGGCGCCATCGGCGGCAGCAACTCGCACGAGTTCTGCGCTCTGTCAGAGGTCGGGGAGAGCGAGATCCTCTACTGTGACGCCTGCGGCATGGCCGCGACGGCGGAGCGGGCGGCGTTCCGCGACGAGCCCATGCCGGCCGAAGACGAGCTTCCGATCAAAGAAGTGGAAACGCCGGATTCAAAGACGATTGAGGCGGTGGCAACTTACCTGGGTCTGCCGCAGGATAAGACGATCAAGGCGCTGCTGTTCTCCGTGTACCGCGGAGAAGGAGTCGGGCCGGATTATGCGGCGGTGTTCGTGCGCGGCGACCGGCAGCTGAACATGACCAAGCTCGTGAACGCGCTCGGCGTGCCCGAGTTTGCCGTGGAATTTGCCGACGAGGAAGCCATGCACGAAGCGACCGGATCCGTCGGAGGATATACCGGACCGGTGGGCCTGCACGACTGCACAATCGTCGTGGACAGCGAGCTGATCGAGGCAAAAAACATGTGCGCAGGTGCGTGCAAAGAAGGATATCATCTTCTGAACGTCAATTACGGAAGAGACTACAAGGCGGATATCATCGCCGATCTTAAACTGCTTCAGGAAGGCGACCCCTGCCCCGTGTGCGGCACGCCGGTCAAGGCGGCGCGCGGCATCGAAGTCGGTCAGGTGTTTAAACTCGGTACGAAGTATTCCGAGTCCATGGGCGCTTACTATAAAGATGAAAACATGGAGGATCGCCTGATCGTGATGGGCTGTTACGGTATCGGCGTTACGCGGACGCTGGCGGCCGTCGTCGAGCAGCATCACGACGAAGACGGCATCATCTGGCCGGTCTCCGTCGCTCCGTATCACGCGATGATCGTGCTGGTCAACGGGCGGGATGCAGAACAGACGGCGCTGGCCGAATCGCTGTATGCCGAACTGACAAACGCCGGGGTCGAAGTGTGTCTCGACGACCGGGCCGAACGGCCGGGTGTCAAGTTTAAGGATGCCGACCTGCTGGGTTTCCCCGTGCGGATTACGGTCGGGAAAAAAGCGACAGACGGTCTCGTGGAATGGAAGCTCCGGCGGGAGAAAGATTTTGTGGAGTTGAGCGCCGAAGACGCGATTGCGCGCACGGTCGAACTCATAAGAAACGAAGAGAGAGGATCGAAATGGCAAAGAAAATCGTAACGATCGAAATGGAAAACGGCGATATCATGAAGGCGGAGCTGTATCCGGACATCGCACCGGAGACGGTGGCGAATTTCGAAAAGCTGATTGAAGATAAGTTTTATGACGGATTGATTTTTCACCGCGTCATCCCCGGTTTTATGATCCAGGGCGGCTGCCCGTCCGGCACCGGTACCGGCGGCCCGGGTCACCACATCCGCGGCGAGTTCGCATCGAACGGGTTTAAAAACGATTTGAAGCATACCGCCGGCGTTCTGTCCATGGCCCGGGCGGCGAGTCCCGACTCTGCGGGATCGCAGTTTTTTATCATGGTCGACGATGCGCCGTACCTCGACGGTCAGTATGCGGCGTTCGGCCGCCTGATCGAAGGGCTCGACGCAGCCAGAAAAATCGTGGCGGTGCCGCGCAACAGGCAGGACCGTCCCAACGAAGATCAGCGGATGAAGCAGGTTACGATCGATGAGTCTGCTGAATAAAATACGCACACGCTTCGGCTCGGCACGGGACCGATGTTGGCGTAAAAACAATTCCCGCGCCCTGACCGGAGCGCTGGCGCTGGCGCTGCTGTTGCTGTTTTCTTCGATGGCCTGCAAGCCGGTCGAAGCGACGTGCAGCACGGGAGGGTACGAGATTCTACAAAACGGCGTACGGATTGTTGCGACGCGTACAAGCGAGGATGCGGAAGCGGTCCTCGAAGCCGTCAAACAGCAATATCGGCTGGAAGGCGCGCGCATCCTGGAGATGAAATTTCTCGGCCGCGTCACCGTCGAGCCGGCGAGAGTCCGCCTCGACGATATGAAGAACGTCGAGGAAGGCGTCCGCCACATTCTGAACCGCAAAACACCGCTGCTCACGGTGTGGTCCAGGCAGCTTTACAGCCGGATGCGCGACGTCTGTGGGCGGACCGAATATCCCGAAGGCTTTCTGACATTCGAAGCGCAGGGGAAAATCCGCTCGGAGAGCTACAGCGGCGCGCGGGAGTACGATATCGTGCTCACGATGGAAAACGCCCGGGTGACAGGGCGCGGGCTGTCGAACAAGAAGCTGGTGCTCACCGCCGATGTGCCGAACGGCGCCAAGGGTCTGCCCTTTACGGAGGACGGGCTCGTATGCCGGACGATTGAATTCATCGCCCCGGTCGGCCTGAACATCACGTGCGCATACGGTGAAGGACGCAGTGCGACGGGCTATCACATGGGCGTCGATCTGTATCATCTCGCCGGTACTCCGATCGCAGCGGCAGCTGACGGCATCGTGTCGCAGGTGAGCGGAGGCGGTTCGTACGGCAATCTGATCGTCATCGATCACGGATGCAACGTGCAGACGTACTATGCGCACTGCCAGTCGGTCAGCGTCGTCGCAGGGCAGCGCGTGCAGGCGGGCGAGTGGATCGGCACCGTCGGCAGCACCGGACGCACGACCGGAACGCATTTACATTTTGAAATCCGCCTGGGCGGAGCCACACTGGACCCCATGGACTACCTGTAGGAAGCTTTCGATTTTCCTTCTGCAGGGACGTCCCGAAAGGAGGCAACATGAAAGTTTACAATACACTGACTCGCAAAAAAGAAGAGTTTATCCCTCTCAATCCCGATGAATATCGCATCTACGTGTGCGGGCCGACGGTGTACAACTACATCCACATCGGCAACGCGCGTCCGTTCGTCGTGTTCGACACGCTCCGGAAATACCTGGAATACCGGGGGAACCGCGTCCGCTTCATTCAGAACTTTACCGATGTCGACGACAAGATCATCAACCGGGCCCGCGAAGAAGGCGTCAGCCCCTTCGACATCGGGCAGACATACATCGATGCGTACTTCGAGGATGTCCGGGCGCTGAACGTCGAGCCGGCCACGGTCCACCCGAGGGTGACAGAGACGATCCCTGAGATCATCGATTTCGTGAGCGGCCTCGTCGACAACGGCCTCGCGTACGAGGTGAACGGCGATGTGTACTACAGCGCGCGGAAATTTACCGATTACGGAAAACTTTCCAAGCAGAACATCGAAGAGCTGGAAGCCGGTTCGCGGGTAGGCGTGGACGAACGCAAGCACGACCCGCTCGACTTTGTGCTGTGGAAAGCGCAGAAGGAAGGCGAGGAAATGGCCTGGGATTCACCGTGGGGCCCGGGGCGGCCCGGCTGGCACATCGAGTGCTCGGCGATGGCGAAAAAATACCTCGGCGAGACCATCGACCTGCACGCCGGCGGACAGGACCTGCAGTTTCCGCATCACGAAAACGAGATCGCGCAATCGGAAGGCTACACGGGCAAGCCGTTTGCGCGCTACTGGATGCACAACGGATACATTACGGTGGACGACGAGAAAATGTCCAAGTCGCTGGGTAACTTCTTTACCGTCCGCGACATCCTCAAAGAATACGAAGGTGAGGTGCTGCGCTACTTTTTGCTCTCCGGACACTACCGGGGACCGATCAACTTCAGCCGCGACCTGATGGAGCAGTCGAAAAACTCGCTGGAGCGGATGCAAAACGCTAAGGCCAACCTGCTGCACCTGGCTGCTACCGGCACGGGCGAGCTGACGGAAAGCGAGCAGTGCGCGCTTGAAGGGTATGCAAAGTACCGCCAGAAGTTCATCGACGCCATGGACGACGACTTAAACACGGCCGATGCCATCAGCGCGGTGTTCGAGCTGATCCGCGATATCAATACCGATGCAAAGCAGGGCGCCTCCCGCGCATTTGCAGAGCAGGCCTGGCAGATGCTGGACGAGCTGACCGCCGTGCTCGGGCTGCTTCGGACGGAGGCGGAAAACGGCGTCGACCAGGACATTCAGGCGCTGATCGACGAACGGCAGCAGGCGAGAGCCCGGAAAGACTTCGCCCGCGCCGACGCCATCCGCGACGAGCTGGCTGCCCGCGGCATTACGCTCAAGGATACGCCGCAGGGTGTGCAGATTTTACGAAACTGACGTGCGCTACTTCGTGATCAGCGATACGCACGGCTCCATCGATCAGGCCGTGCGCATCGGACAGCTTCTCTGCGAGGCGTCCCCTCCGGACGGTCTGATCCATCTGGGGGACTTCGCAGACGACGCGCAGCGGATTGCCCGTAGGCTGGGCCTGCACGCCGAAGCGGTATCGGGGAACATGGACGGACTGACGTCCGTGCCCGAACACAAAATCTGGGATTCGCCGTACGGACCGGTCCTTCTGACACACGGACACAGGCAGGGCGTTAAGCGCGACCTTTCCCGCCTGCTGTACCGCGCGCTGGAACTCGGCTGCCGGGCGGCGATTTTCGGTCACACGCACGTACCGGTTTTCACATGCGAACAGGGCGTCTATCTGCTGAATCCGGGCAGCCTCACCCGGCCCGCTCTCGGGCGGCCGAGCTATGCGATGCTCGAGATTGACGCAGACCGGTTTGCCGCAACGATTTATTATCCGGAGGAATCATGAAAGACCCGGCGCGTATCAATACGACGACGCTCGCCTTCGTAGGCGATGCGGTGTACGAACTCTTCGTCCGGAGACGGGTGACCGAAACGGGTCTGCAGCACGCCGACCGGCTGCACCGGGCAGCCGTCCCTTACGTGTGTGCCGAAGGGCAGGCGCGGGCGGTCAAGGCGATGTATGCCTCTCTCAGCGTCGACGAGCAAAACCTGGTGCGGCGCGCCCGCAACCACCGGTCGGCCTCAAGGCCCCGTCACGCGGATGCCCTCACCTATAAGTGGGCTACGGCATTCGAAGCGCTCGTGGGCTACCTGTATCTCGCCGGAGAAGAAGCGAGGTTGAACGGGATTATGGAACAGGCGGCCTGCATCACAGAACAGGAGGAAGTTGCGCATTGAGCCACATCAATCAGTTTCGCGGTCTGCCGAAGCAGGTGTACTACATCTGTATCGTCCGGGTAATCATCGGTACGGGCAGCATGATCTTTACATTTTACTCGCTGCTCATGACGCGCATCTTCGGATTCAGCGAATTTCAGGCGGGCCTCGGATTTTTGGCCCTGGCGCTCAGCAATGTCGTAGGAGCGATCGCAGGCGGCAAGCTGGCTGATCACTACGGGCGCAAGCGCGTGTACATGGTCTGCAACACGCTTACGGCCGTGTTCTACGCGCTCACAGCGACGGTCGCGGGGACGCGGGCGATGATTCCCTACCTGTACATCTCGTCCATCATCGGAAGCGCAGCGTTTCCGATCCTGTCGGCCATGGTCGCCGACAGCGCACCGGAGGACCGGCGCACGGAGAGCTTTTCTCTCCTGTATCTGGCAAACAATTTGGGCTTTGCCGTCGGACCTGCCATCGGCGGTCTGCTGTTCCACAATCACATGGACATCCTGTTCCTCGTACAGGCAGCGATTTACATGGCCGGCGGTCTCTTCCTTCAGTTCGCGACGACGGACATGTACGCACACGGCGTAGGCAAAGAGTTCGGCGTCGCGCCGGAAGCGGCGGACATCACGCAGCCCGGCAGAGGTGCCCGGGGCAACACATTCCGCCTCCTGTATGAGCGCAAGCCGCTGTTCGCGTTCATCACGGCGCTCGTTCTGCTGAGCATGTGCTATCAGATGACCGGATTTATGCTTCCGCTTCAGTTGGCCGACCGCTTCGGCATGTACGAAGCGTCCCGCTACTCCGGTCTCATCTGGACGACCAACGCGCTGTGCGTCGTTTTCGGCACGCCGTTTATCATCGGCTACACGAAAAAACGCCATCAGCTTCGGACGACCGCGTTTGCGACTGCGCTGTACTGCGTCGGATTCGGCATGTACGCATTTGTGCGCGCCGTGCCGATGTTCTTCGTTGCGGTCGTCGTCTGGACGGCGGGAGAAATCATGATTTCGACCGGTGCCGGCGTGTTCATCGCCGCCAATGCGCCTCTGACGCACCGCGCGCGCTTTCAGTCCCTGTACGACATGGCCCGCTCGGCAGGCCGGGGGCTGGGGCCGCCGCTGTTTGGATTGTTACTGTACCGTTTAAACTATCAGCAGGCCTGGGTCATCAACGGTTTGGCGTGCCTGGTCATCGGACTGAGTCTGTACGCGGTGTACCGCTGGGACCGGTCGGTCAATTCCCCCGATACAGTCAACGCAGAAAGGAGCGACAGCGCATGAGCAAAGCAGACGATTTATTCGTAACTATGTGCCGGGACATCCTGGACAACGGGTATTCTTCCGTCGGGCAGGATGTGAGAGCGAAGTGGGCGGGTGACGGTGCGTCCGCGCACACGAAAAAGAGATTCGGCATCGTCAACCGCTACGATCTTGCCGGGGAGTTTCCGGCGCTGACGCTGCGCCCGACGCCCATGAAAAACGCCATCGACGAACTCCTGTGGATCTGGCAGAAGAAATCGAACCGCGTCGCGGATCTCCGGAGCCGCATCTGGGACGCCTGGGCGGACGAAGAGGGTACGATCGGAAAAGCCTACGGCTATCAGCTCGGGAGGAAATACGTGTTTGACCACGGCATCACCGATCAGGTGGATAACGTGCTGTGGCAGCTGAAGAACCGGCCGGCCAGCCGGCGCATTCTCACGAACCTGTTCAACTTCGAAGACCTGCACGAAATGGGTCTGGAGCCCTGTGCCTACAGCGTCACGTTCAACGTGACGGGCGACCGCTTAAACGCCATTTTGAATCAGCGCTCGCAGGACGTACTCGTGGCGAACAACTGGAACGTGGCGCAATACGCCGTCCTGGTGCACATGATGGCTCAGGTGTCGGGCTTGAAAGCGGGAGAGCTGGTGCACGTCATCGCCGATGCGCACATCTACGACCGGCACGAAGCGATCATCGAAGAGCTGATCGCGCGGCCGCGCTATCCGGCCCCGGTGTTTCGTATGAACCCGGACGTCGAAGATTTCTATGCGTTTAAGGTCGAGGATTTCGAATTCGAAAACTATCAAGCCGGACCGCAGGTGACTGGGATTCCGGTCGCTGTCTAAATGCGGAACAAACAGAAAATAAGAGGTGCTGTTATGAAAGCCATCGCCGTCATCGATCAAAACCGGGCTATCGGCATCGAGGGGTGCCTTCTGTGCCACCTGCCGGCCGATCTTTCGCACTTTAAAAATATGACGCAGGGGAAAACCGTCATCATGGGGCGAAAGACTCTGGAGTCGTTGCCGGGCGGAAAGCCGCTGCCGGGGCGGAACACCGTTGTGCTTTCGCGGAAAGCGCGCCTCGGCCGCTTTTACGAAGACGGGGAGTTTTACGGATTCTTTCTCTCTTCGCCCGAAGAGGTGATTCACTATGTCGAAAACGAGCTGAAGGGACAGGAGGTCTACATCGCCGGCGGCGAGCAGATTTACCGCCTGTTTCTGGATCGCTGCGACGAATTGATTCTCACGGAGCTGGAGCACGCGTTCCCGGGTGCCGATGCACACTTCCCGGAATTCCGCAACCGGTTTGCGCTCGCAGAAGAAGGACCGCTGCAGGAAGAAAACGGCTACCGCTACCGCATCAACCGCTATCGCAAGATTTAATTGCAGGCCGGGGAAACCGGCAGGAAGACACGCTATGCACACGCAGGAAGCCGAATACCTGATCATCGGAAGAAATCCCGTCATGGAAGCCGTTCGAAGCGGCCGCACGATCGATAAGATCCTGATTCAGCGCGAGGCCGAAGGATCGGTTAAAAAAATCGTCGCGATGGCCAAAGAGCAGGGCATCCAGCTTCGGTATGTCGACAAGAAGGCGCTGGACCGGCTCGCTCCCGGCCGGCCGCATCAGGGCGTCGCCGCGCAGGTGGCCGCGCACACATACGCATCGATCGACGATATCCTGCGGCGCGCCGGGGAAGCGCGGGAGGACCCGATTGCGGTTCTGCTCGACGGGCTCGAGGATCCGCACAACGTCGGCGCGATCATCCGGAGCGTCGACGGCGCCGGTGCGCACGGCGTCGTGATTCCGGCCAGGCGGTCGGTCGGCCTTACGGAGGTCGTCGCCAAAGCGTCGGCCGGAGCGATCGAATACGTGCCGGTGGCCCGGGTGGGCAACATGGCGCAGACCATCGATGTTGTCAAAGGCAAGGGGTTGTGGGTGACCGGACTGGACATGGACGGCATTCCGTACAGCGAGGCCGATCTGACAGGCCCGATGGCGCTCGTCGTGGGAGGAGAAGGACAGGGACTGTCCCGCCTCGTGCGAGAAAAGTGCGACCGGATCGTGTCGATTCCGATGAGGGGCCACGTCGCATCGCTCAACGCGTCGAACGCGGCGGCCGTTTTGCTTTTCGAAATACGGCGTCAGCGGACAATTGCGGAAAATGCTGGCAAAAAGGAAGGAACCGGTGAATAACGGATACGAAAATCGGACGGACGAGGAGCTCGTCGCTCTCGCCCGCGAAGGAGACGACCGGGCCGCCGAACAGCTGATCCGCAACCACACGGAGCTCATCTGGGCAAAGGCGAACCTGTACTTTATCCTGGGCGCAGACCGGGACGACATCGTCCAGGAAGGCATGATCGGGATTTATAAGGCGATCAACAACTACGACGAGGATCGCGGCGCATCGTTTCGCACGTTTGCCGACCTGTGCGTCAACCGCCAGATCATCACGGCGATCAAGGCAGCGGGCCGTCAGAAACACGTGCCGCTCAACACATCGCTGTCGCTGGATCGTCCGATCGACACCGATGAGTCGCCCAAGACGCTGGGCGAGACGCTGTCCGCCGGCACGGATACCGATCCGGAAGCTGTATTTCTGCTCGGCGAGATGGCGCAGGTGCTGCTTTCGAACCGGGACAGTTTCCTGAGCGAGTACGAGCGTTTCGTGCTCGGCGAGCTCATCGGAGGCAAGTCGTACCGCGACATCGCCCGCGAGCACGGAAAGAGCGAAAAATCGGTGGACAACGCCATTCAGCGGATCCGCCGGAAGCTCCGCAGCTTCTTCGCTGAAAGCGACTGAGAGAAGGCACAAAACGGTTGACACCGCCGATTGAAGCACAGTATAATGACAGGCGATGTATAGCTGCTGTATGCTGTTGTAGCTCAGTAGGTAGAGCACTTCCTTGGTAAGGAAGAGGTAGGCAGTTCGAACCTGCTCAACAGCTCCAACGAACAAAGCGGGGCGGAGGAAGAAAAGCGTGCCGGGCGCTTCCCGGAAGAAAGCCGCGGCGGAAAAGGAGAAGTAAAATGGCAAAATCTAAATTTGAGAGGACGAAGCCTCACGTCAACATCGGCACGATCGGCCACGTAGACCACGGCAAGACGACGTTGACGGCGGCAATCACCAAGACGCTTCACCAGAGATACGG
>DUTT01000036.1 GCA_012841925.1 Clostridiales bacterium
AAGTGCACGAATTCCCCTTAAAATTTGGAATCGCTGAGCCAAAATGCCTGATATGCACGATTATGTTTACATATAATGGTAAATCGCCGCGTAAAGCGGCGATTTCCGCTCAAAATCGGCCGTTTTATCGAAAAAATCGTGCAAAGCAGCGATTTCTGCCCACTCAAGTTCGTAATATCGACGAAATCGTGCAAAGTAGCGATTTTGGCTCACAATCGTCCGGGCCGCCTGCAGGTGGACGCCGATCGCAGCGGTGGGTCGGCATAAGTCCGGCCGAGCCGCATGCAGGTGGACGCCGATCGCAACGGCTGGACGGTTGCAGGTCTGGCTGAGCCGCCTGCAAGCGGATACCGATCGCAGCGGTTGATCGGCTGCAGACAAGTTAAACGATATAATTCTCCAGCGCGCCGATGCCGTCGATCCGGCATTCGACCCGGTCACCCGGCTGCAGGTAGCGGGGCGGATCGAACCCCATGCCCACGCCCTCCGGCGTACCGGTTGCGATGATGTCGCCCGGGACGAGGGTCATGCCCGAAGACAGCTCCTCGATCAGCTCCGCCACACCTTTAATCATATAGTCGGTGGTCGAACTCTGCCTCACCTCGCCGTTCACAGACAGACTGAGGGAAAGCGAGAGCGGATGCGGCAGGCTGCTGCGGTGCACAATGGCCGGGCCGATGGCCGTGTAGCCATCCAGGCTCTTTCCGCGGAACCACTGGCCGTGCTGCGCCTGGATCGTGCGCGCGGAGAAATCGTTGAGGATGGTGTAGCCGAAGACATAATCCAGTGCGTCTTCAGCTTTGATATTTTTCCCTTCTTTGCCGATGACGACAGCGAGCTCCACCTCGTAATCGAGCGCATTGTCCAGACCGGCGTCGAGCGCGAGGCGGTCGCCGTGACCCAGCACGATGTGCGCCCGCTTCGAAAAATACGAGAGGTGCTTCGGGATATCGCCTTGCTTCTTCAGCATCGTCTCGGATTCCTCGATGTGCTTCTGGTAGTTGAGGCCGACGCAGAGGATGTCGTGAACCGGCCGGGTAATCGGTGCGAGGACGCGGACGTCTTCGAGCGGAAAAGCGAAGGCTGCAACCACATCCTCTGCATCAGACCCCAGCTGTTCAGATGCAGGTTTTGCAGGCGGTTCAGCGTAACGCTGTGGTCTGTCTGACGAAGTCGGTCCAGCCTCCGCGTTGATCGCCGCAAGATCGCTTGCGCTATGCCTGGCGATAAAGTCGTTGAGGTCGGCAAACGTACGACTCAGCGGAAGCCGGTTCAGATCGATGACGTGCGTTTCGGTCTGCAGGCCGGGGAAGCGGACACCGTTGTGCTCTGCGGTGACGAATTTCATAGACATACCTCCTCAAGGGCATCGGTTGCTGTTGCGCTTAACAACTTCAATCTTCGAACTCGACTAAATAGTACGGAGGAGCTTCGTCCGGATCCTGTCCGCTCTGATAAATCGCAATTTGCTTCTCTGTACCGTCCACGTCCACATAGGAAACCCCGTGCGCCGGGAGGGAACCGATGGGAAGCATCCTGACGACGAACGGTTTTTCGGGCGTCAGCTCGCCTATGTGGAAAAATGGACCAGCGTCCATCATGATCAGCTCACCGTCTATTTCTTCGTAAGTGACGGATATGAATGCAAAATCCTGTACGGCTGCATCGGTGGTCAGCAAAAGCAGCTCGCCGGTTTCATTTTCGGTATACTCGTAGAAGGAATCGTACCGGCTGAGAAGCTCATCGGTTGCTACCTGGATCTCGATTGTAGCCGTTGTGATTTCGTCGTTCGGCTTTGGTCCGGGATCCTCTCCCCCGCAGCTTCCAAGCGTGACCGCTACCGCGCACGCGGCAAGTAGTGCCATCAATCGTTTTTTCATGTCTGCCCCGCCTTTCATTGTTCCATACTTCTCAACGCACCTTGCGTGTATTGATCTTACCCCGGATGACCCCGTAGGTAGGTGTTCTTCAGCTTTCGATGCATCGGATTTGGGTATTTCATATAGAGCATTATATCATAAAACAGTCACAGGCCGGAGGGATCCGGCCTGTGTTCCTTAAATCAACACGGTCTGCAGGGCGTTGAACACGTACCCCACGATGATGATGCCGATCGTACAGATGGCGATGAACAGCGCGAGAAGTTTCGGCTTCACGACTTTGCGGAGCATGATCATGGACGGCAGGGACAGCGTCGTCACGCCCATCATAAAGGCGAGCACCGTCCCGAGCCGGGCTCCCTTAAAGAGCAGCGCCTCGGCGATCGGAATCGTGCCGAAAATATCCGCATACATCGGCACACCGACCAGTGTGGCGATCACGACGCCGAAAGGATTGTCGCTCCCGAGCAGGGTTGTCACCCACGTTTCCGGAATCCAGTTGTGTATGACCGCCCCGATGCCGACGCCGGCCAGAATGTACGGAAACACGCTCGTAAACGTCGCCCGCATCTGCTCGCCCGCAAGCGCGAGTCGGTCACGCCTCGAAAGATCGGGGGATTCGGCACCGATGCTCCCATCCGATGCCGAAAACGCTTCGACATGCCGTTCCATGCGCGCTATTTCGATGACTGTGCCTCCGACCACCGCGATGATCAGACCGAACAGCACGTACAGAATCGCAATGCGGGCCCCGAAAATGCTCATCAGCAAAACGAGCGACGCCAGGTCCACCATGGGCGACGAGATCAGGAACGAAAACGTGACGCCCAGCGGCAGGCCGGCCGACGTAAACCCGATGAACAGCGGGATCGACGAACAGGAGCAAAACGGCGTGACCGTCCCAAGCAGCGCCGCCGCCGAGTTGGCTCCGAGGCCGCGAAACCGCCCCAGAACTCTCTTGCTGCGCTCCGGCGGGAAGTAGCTCTGAATGTAACTGATCGTAAATATGAGCACGCAGAGCAGGATCGCAATTTTGATGACGTCGTAAATAAAGAATTGTATGCTCCCGCCCAGGCGGCTCGACGTATCCGCGCCGGCGGCAGTCAGCATCCGGCCGACGAGGTCGTTGAGCCAGCGCATGCCGAGGATTTGGTGTTGGAAAAAATTCCAGACTGATTGCATTGATTGCATGTATATTCCTTCTTTCTATAGGGTATCGCGACTGCGCGTGACGCACAGCTTCAGCCGGCCTGGCGCGCATCTGTTATTGTAAGATCTGCAAATAGCGCTACTGTATTATGCACAGCTTCAGCCGGCCTGGCGCGCATCGGTTTCGGTCAGATCTGCCAGCAGCGCCAATGCGCGCGCGCGGCCTGCCTCGCTGATTTTGTAGTGTGTCCACTTTCCTTCCTGCCGGCTGGCGACGACACCGGATTCGACCAGTATCTTCATGTGGTACGACAGTCCGGACTGCCCTAAATCCAGCTGTTCTAACAGGACGCAGGCACACTGCTCGCCGCTGCTCAGCAGGTCGAGAATCTGCAGACGGTTTTCATCGCAGAAAGCTTTAAAAATAGTTGCGTGCTCTTTGTAGATTTTTTTCATATCGGATCCTCATATCAAAATTATTTGATATGTTGATTATACGCTTGCGATTATGGGCTGTCAATAAAACTTTTAGAATCTAAGGAGATGGACTGGTGCATTGATTTGGTACAGTATTTGTATTTTGCCTCTGTGTCATGTGGATTTCGTGTTTGATTGGTTATTCGGTGTGCAGAATTTGGAGCTATTTCAATGAAGCGAGCACAAAGAGTTGCCCAGCGTGCAGAATTTGGAGTTGTTTCAATAAATCATGCCTTATGCGGCTGGCGTCGTGCAAAATTTGGAGTTGTTTCAAATTTCTTTCGATTGTTTTAAAATAGCTCCAAATTTTGCTCAAATAATCGAAATTTACGCGAAATAAGCAAAATATCTCAAATTTTTGCTCAAAATCTCCATCTCACATCTGTCCACAGGCCGGAGGAATCCGGCCTGTGTTCCCTCCATATATAAAACGGCGGACGTATGTCCGCCGTCCGTCATCCAAGACCGCAGTCTCAATCCGTCACTCGTTGTACTTCGCCGCAGACACGAGTCCGACGGCAAAAAGCGTCATCGGAATCAGCAGCAATCCGGCAATCGTGTAGTTGTCGCCCAGCGCTGTCACCAGAACGCCGAAGAGCGCAGTGGAGATAAACAGGCCGGCATTTTGGAACAGGATGACGATGCCGTTGCTCTGCGCAACCAGGTCCTGCGAGGGGATGAGCTTCCCGATTGACGAAAAGATCAGACCCGGTGTGGCCGATCCGACGAGGCCGAGGAGTACGGCGCCGGCGAGAATCACAGGCACCGACTTGACGAACATCAGCCCGACGCCCACGCCGCCGCCAAACAGCGTCAGCATGTACAGCGATTTATGACCGACCCGGTCGGCCAGTTTTCCAAACAGCGGCAAGCTGCCCAGCGACAGGATCATCGGGAGCGACGCGATGAACGACGCTTTTTCGATGGTCATCAGCCCGGCGGCTGTTACGGATACCGGAAAGAATGTAAACATGGCGATCATGTTGATGTTGAACGCCATAAACCCGATGGACGGTAGGATGAGGTTCCGGTTTCCAAACGCTGCCGCGAGGCTTGGTTTGGCCGCAGGTTCTCCGGTTGCAGAGATTTTTGTTGCGGCGCCCGGTGTCACTTCCAGCGGTTTGACAGATGCGCTGCCCGTGGTCGCTTCCATCTGTTTGGCAGACCCGCTCAACGAGTTGCGATCAACCGCTTCAGCCCGCTTGACAGATCCGCTGGCCGGGTCGCTTCCGAACAGGATCCAGAACAGCGCAATGCCTGCGACGGTCAGCACCGCATAGATCTTCCAGATTCCGCCCCAGCTGTAGGAATTCCCGAGCAGCGGGACCGTGTTATAGGCGAGGATGGAGCCGAGCGAAATCCACACGCTGCAGATGCCCATCACCAGACCGAGGTCTTTGGGATTGACGTAGGTGGAAACCGCCACGGGAATCGCGATGCACATCAGCACGAAGCCCGCACCTTCGAGGCCGCGGCTGATCAGCAGCACGGTGGCGCTTCCGGCATACGAGCCCACGCCCGAACCCGCGGCCGAGAAGCACGCCGCAAGCGCGATGGCGTGTTTCACTTTTGCTTTTTCCACGAGCAGTCCGGCTGGCAGCGAGAGCGCGAAGCACGCCAGCATAAAGGCAGACATGAGCAACGGCGCCTTGTCGTCGGTCAGGCCCACCGAGTTGGCCACCTCGATCATGATTGGCGGCACTTTAAACTGGTGAATGGCGACCGGTATACCGGCCAACAACAGGGATAGCGTCAAGAGCACGGGCGACTTGAATTCGCGTGACGTTAACTTTGCTGACTCCAACTTCTTTCCTTTCTGGTAACTTTAGTATGATTCGTCGACCGGCGATGCGAGACGGTTTTGTACCTTATCGTTTGCAAACTTCGAGTTGCAAATTTTGAGCGGCGCCTCCGCACCACACCTTGCGCCGGCGACGCTATTCAACATGCGGTCAACACTATTCAACTATAACCGCGGTGCCTGATGCCGTCACCATCAGCATGTCTCCTGCCTGGCCGAGCACTTCGTAGTCGATGTCCACGCCGATGACTGCATTGGCGCCGAGATTTCTCGCTCTTTCTTCCATTTCTCTCAGCGCTGCCTCGCGCGCTTCGATCAGCTCGCCTTCGTAGGATTTCGAGCGTCCGCCAAAGAAGTTCGTAAAGCTGGCCGCGATGTCTTTAATAAAATCGACGCCGGATATGACCTCTCCGAACACGATGCCTTTGTATTCTACAACTTTCTTGCCTTCGATGGCGGGTGTTGTCGTTATAATCATTTTCGCTCCTTCTGCTCCGGTACCTGTAACCGAACTCTGTGACAATTTTCCTACCTGCAGGTGTGCATCTGTCTTTAGCGCACGCCCCTATGCTACCACAGACATTTCATCATCTGCAATATGATTCGTAATTGGATCCGGCAAGCGGGCATGCGCCGGACTCGGTTTGAACGGACGGAGTTATACGGGAAGGCCGGATTTAAGGGTTTTCTGTATAACTCTCCACTTCCGCGCTGCCAGAATCCGGTTGCGCGGCGCTGCGTTGCCCTGTATCATGAAGGCAGCCGTACCAGGCATGCAGACTTGCTCAATTTGAAAGCGGTACGACACGAGAGGTTGTCAGAAGGACTCGGATGATCGGAACAATATATCTATAGAGCTTTACAGAATAGCCCACAGGAAGAGGAGGAAAGACCGGTGAAGAGAAATTTCAAACTACGCCTCGCACTCATCGCGGTGCTCACTGTCACGCTGGCCCTGATAGCCGGAGGCTGCGGCGGCGGCGAGACTCCGCCAGAGGAAGACGATGTGCCTGCCGAGGTCCGCGGCCTCATCCTCACCTATCTGAGCGACATACAGGAGACGATCGGCGCCGGCGATGTGTACTTCGCCCGAGACGAGCCGGCTGAACCAAAGGATGGAGACTTCCGCATCGATCGCATCGAATACGCCGGGGAGCGCCTTCTGTACGAGACGTACGGCGTCGCCTACAGAGTGGAATCCAGCAGGTACTGGTTTACGCGGATGGATGCGGATGACGAAGGGTCGCTCGACTGGCACACAGGCGAGCCGATGTACGTAGTGCTCAGCCGCAGCGGATACGACGACAGCTGGCAGGGCGTCATCGGGAAAACCGACTACATCGACCCCGACCGGACGATCGACGAAATCGTCATCCAGGTGACGTACGGAATTTGGGACATCGACACATCGATCACGTTCGACGGCTACCCGCAGTACGTGGGCATCGGGGGTAATGTCATTCCGCTCAACGAGGATCCAGTTCGCACGCTGATGGGCAACTACGAGCCGATTTACAACGAAGGCGACGCCTGGTGGCTGTTCGAATACAGAGACCTTTCGGCCTTGTGCTACTACAATTCCTATGAGGATGTCTACAAAATCAGCAGTCTGAAGACGACGCGCTCCGATGTGGAGACGCACCGGGGCATCCGGATGGGTGCGAGCCGGGCGGAAGTCCTCGCCGCTTATCCCGAGATCAACGACACGCCCTATTGGGATTTCGAGGGTGACTTTCTGTGGTACGGCAACCGCGAGCACGGATTCGGCGCAGCGCTGCTGTTCTACTTCGAAGACGATGCGGTCGTTAAAATTCGCCTGATCGATATGTTTGACTAACTGCACAAACCGATGCCTCTACAGCTTGTGCACCTTCGTCCGATCTGCAGATTTCGAAAGATACATCGCCCGATCTGCACGGTCCACCGCGTCGGAGTAACCGCGGTCGTCACGCATAAAATAAGAGAGACCAACCGATATGGACGGCCGGATGGCTCCCGCACCCGCATCGATTTCCACATCCGACACGGCGTCGCGCAGCTTGTGCGCAAACGGGATGGCGTCTTCTTCGTCAAGCCCGTCAAAAATTCCGATAAACTCATCGCCGCCCCAGCGCAGCAGCACATCCTCCTTGCGAACGCACCTCTGAACCGCCTCCGCCACCGCACTGATGGCCAGGTCGCCCACGGGATGGCCGTACGTATCGTTGATCCGCTTGAGCCCGTCCACATCGAACAGCATCACCGCGGGCGAAATCCCGTTCGACCGAAATCGCTCAAACAAGCCGGTTAAAAGCACCTCGCCGTACCGGCGCGACCCCGCGCCGGTGAGGGCATCCGTGTTCGCCTCGGTGACGGCCGTTTGCAGCGAGCTGTGCCCGTCCTCCAACTGATCTTTCGCGTGGCGGATCACGAAAAAGTCAATCGCCAGCGCAAAGACGAACAGGATGACGATGCCGGCAAACAGCACCTGCTGCCCCACCCGTGACACCGGCTCCAGCAGCGATGCCTTGTCCTGACGCACGATAAAATGCGTGTCGTTTTGCATGTGGTACGCGAGATGATAGCTGTCGTCTTTATAAAACAGAGCGTATGAGTCGTCGGTCCGAACGACGTCGGCGCCTTCAAGCAGTGCGCTATAGACCTCCCGGCTGTTGAGCTCCGCCCGGATCGTCTCCGAGCACAGCGCGTGGATCTGCCCGCTCAGGTCGAACACCAGCTGATCGTAGCCGAGCACCTGTCCCTGGGCGACGATCGGAGACCGAACCGCAAAGTACTCGTGGCCGCTCGCCAGGCAGAGCACGGACGAAGCTTCATCGAGCGTTGCGCAGCCGTCCCATCCGTCACACGCCGAACCTTCGTATCCCGGCGCCGTGTAGCGCGCGATCACCGTGTCGTCCACGAGTCGCTCCGACTTGAGCAGGTACTCGAGCGCGCCCGCCCCGTCCTCGTACTTATTCTGCGTCGCCTCGATCAGGCCGTCCAGATCGAGCCGGCCATTTTTGTAGTCGAGGATCGCATCGCGGATGACCGACCGGCTCGACATACTCCTGGCGCCTTCCATTCCGCGCTCCATGCTGTTCTGCAGCCCGGCGTAGCGGATGTAGGCAAGCTTGCCGAAGTTTTCCACCAGGCTCTGCTGCAGCTCCGCTTTAAGCGGCAGGTAGATCAGCAGGACAACCGCAACCGACGATATAACGACGAGGGCAGTAAGCGTTGCCACGACCCGGTTCGCAAATTCCCGGGTCGAGTACGCGTGACCCCCAAGCTTCTTTGTATGTTCCAGATGTTCGTCCACGTCGCCGCCTCCCAATCGTCCGTTGTGTCAGGTCTCACTACTATGTATCGACATAAAGCGGCGTTTGTTTAGGGAAAGGAAACGAGCCACGTGACCCGTTGGCGCAGATAGCTAATCTGGATGCAAAATTTGCGATCTTGAGTGGATCGCCGGAGCTGATTGCCGTTCTGAGTACAAAATTTGCGATCTTGAGTGAAAGTCAGCGAGAGGCGGACGAGATATCGAACACTTTCGCCAAAAGTGTTCGATATCTCCCTTAAATGGAAATCGGCTTCACACAAAACTGGAAATTTTGCCTTTTAAACGCCGATTTCCATCCAATCCCGCGCCAGCGGATCCAATTTGCAAAGAAAGGCAGGATGGATTCCATAGGAATCCATCCGAATATAACACTCCCTCCTAATGACTCTTGCTCAATTTGCAATAGGAATAATGGTCAGCTCCATCGTTTCCGGCAGGTTGCCGTACTCTTCGTAGAAGTCCCAAAACGATTTCTCCGCAATGTAATGATTTCGACCACCCACCACCTGAACATAGTAGGGCCTGCCTTCTGAATCTGAGAAATCGGAATGGATGTCCGTCAGCTGAGTTAGAACATCTGCTTTTTTATCCAGCCTGAATGACGATAAATACGTATGCGCCGCGCCTCCGGATCCTATGGAGTAAATGGTTCCGTCGGCGGAGATCACTCCGTAATTTCTGCTCCAGAACGACGTCAGCAAAACAGGCTTGCCGTCTTTTAGCGTAAAGATCGAGTTGGGTGCGGAGTTCTTCAGCCCGTCCACCGTTCCGAGCAATAATTCCGGAGTTTTATCGTCGTTGATATCGATGACAGCGTACGCCAGCTTCGCATCAGAGGGATAGGGATATTCCATAAAACCGATTCTTTCGAGATCGCCGTCGAGGAGTTCGTCCCTGCGCATATATTCGGAAACGAGATAGAAATCGTTCAAAAGGGAGCGGTATTCGCCCGGCGCGTCCCGGTAGGACGAGGGATATTCAACCGGTGTTGAAGATCCTTCGTCGTGTCGCGTGACGGAGGAGAGGTCGACCGCGTCGGGGTGAATCGGCACGAAGTCAAGGTTCATCCGTTTTTTCGGGTGACTATACTGTTCGAGCAGCGCATAAAATTCATCTTCTACAATCTCGATTTCTTTCCCGTTTTCATATTTTGTCCAGTATGGATCGGGGACTTCGCTGTCACCAAAAGAAAGTGCGGAGCGCGCATCCGAAACGACCGTAAATTCCGACCGGCCGGCTTCCAGGCGAAATGCGCTTACGTTGACATACCCCGTACCGTGCCAGTCGATGCATCGATAAAAGGTGCCGTCCGCAGATAAAACGGTGGCGTATTGCAGTTCGTAAGAGTCCGCTTCGAGGCACACGAGCTCTCCACCCCGTACCGTAAAGACAGCAGTGATGGAGAGGGCTTGACCGCGCAGAGTGTCCCGGGAAGAGTTGTTCAGCAACAGCAACTCGGGGGACTTGTCGCCATCCAGATCGACCAGCGCGTAACCGGAGGTTCCCTCGATGCTTCCATGCGGATATGCAACATACCCCCTCTGCCGTATCGTTTCCGCAACCGCTTCGCATTCGAGCTGAATTTCCTGCGTATTCTTGCCCTCACGCTCTAAGAGTTCGCACCGCCGCAGAAGTTCGCCGTACAGATAGAGGTCAGACAAAACGGGCGTATAGTCAGCTGGAACGTTCGGGTACGATGTGGGCGCGACAATGCTCTCCCCCATGAATGCGATCGACACCGCCTCTGCGCCGTCAGGCTCTTCCTTATCCCCGCCTCCCGGCCCGCAGCCGGTGCAGGAGCATAAGACAACAGCCAGCAAAAGAACATAGGACCATAGATATTTTTTCATGAGACTCTCCTTGCAATACGTAAAATCAATACCTGCTAAAGCGTCCGAACTTTCTCTGAATCGCTACCGTCACACCAAAAGAGATGGCGGCCAGCAAGAAAACGCCGCCGACCACAGACCAGGGTGAATCGTTGCCGCTTGAATCCACATGGAAAAAGACCAGATAAACGCTCAGCACAACGGCCAGCACGAGATGCACGCACAGAGCGATAAAAGTTCTGAATTTCATACCTCACCCCTCCACTCGACGGACAACGCTTTATGGATTAAAGCTTGCGATACAGTCGTTGAATACCGACCTAATCCTTAAACAGCCTTCTGAATTTACTTCTCGGTTTACCCAGCACTTCGTCTATATGAAATGTCTGGAACAGGAAAGGCGACTTTACATATTTGACCGGCACAGGCGGAGAAAACATGGTGCATTCATCCGACATTTTCGGCTGCGGATACGGTTCAAGTGTAATCGTGTAGTCCTTCTTGCCGGCCTCCAAAAATAACGCCGCTGCTTTCCCTGTTTGAGCGTTGACCGCCATCCGGGTCTGTAAATCCGACTCGCCCGCCCAGTCTGGTTTATCGAGGTACCATATGGGCAGGTTGACAGATGCGTATTTGTGGCGCCTCAAATCCGTCACCCATCCCAGCACCTTAACATCGCTGAGGCCAAAAGTGGACTTGAGCATGTCAGGTAAATCCCGGCGCAGGATTCGATAAGGCGCCGTCACGCGCTCGTCGTTGTTCATGGGGGCAAAAATGCGCACATCGTCCTCTAAAAATGCCGGCGTAAACGGTGCGGACTCCCCGTAATCCCAGGGGTTCAGTTCGTTGAGCAGGTAGATGTCAAAAAGGGAGCACTGCGGCCTTGCCCAGTTGATTCGATCGTGATAAAAAGTGAACCGCCCGCGCTCGGTGTCCGCCGTCGCTTTTACGCTGATATCCTCGACCCAGTACGGCAGGCAAATCGCCTGTACCTCTGATCTGATCCTCTTTTCGATATCCTGCCCTTCGAAGTGGCTCCGGTTCTCTGCAGCCAGGCGAAGCATCTGCGCGATGGCCTGTGCCTTCGTGACCTTCGAGGGAAGCACCAGATCGTACATGTTCGGGTCGTAGCCGTAGACGAGATTTTCGCCATATGCGCCGGTTTCAAACACCTCGGAGTACATAATTTTATTGCCGCAATGCCCGCACGTGAACACACTTTGTGTCGAAAATCCTGTAATTTGAGCACCGCAATACGGGCAGTCAAAGGATTTTTCTTCCCGGTTGTGCCACTTTTCGTACGTTCCCCTATCGTGCTCATAGAGCAGATCGTCCAGGCTGCTCGTTCTCTGCGTCATCTCGTCAGGAAATTTCACATATTTTAAGGCGGTTTCGCCCAGGCCCACGTGAGTGAGTTTTAGAAGTCCGTCGATCACCGGAATCGGGCGGTGACGGAAAATCATATCCAGCGTATACCTGTAGTCCGCAGAGGCCCACGGAGTAAAAGCTCCACAGTAAGGACACGCGAATCCTTCGGCTTTCTGATCGAAGTACGAAGGAGCGCCGCACTCTTGACACTTTATGGCTGTTGTACCTTCTTCACGCATGCTGACCTCCTCCTGTTCGCATAAGGCTTGATCCTGCGCCCGAATTGTCACCGCTTCTGCGGATCCGTCCCATAGGCAGCCACTGGAGCTGTTTCATATGATCCTGCGCCTGAATTGTCACCGCTTCTGCGGACCCGTCCCATAGGCAGCCACTGGAGCTGCTTCATGTGACCCCGCGTTTACAGCATTTGAGCCCGTATTTTATTCGTACAGTCCGTGCCGAGTAAAAGAGCAATAATCTCTTCGTTCTTTCTTACCACCCCATTGTTTTATTTGTATACATTGTATCATGAGCGAATATAAAAGCCATCCATTCTAACGAAAAGCCCTGATCTTTTGACCAGGGCCTGAAGTTGGTTGCTGCTGTTTGGATCAATCAAAACGGCAGTGGCAATGTACGTTTTGTCCGGGGAATGACAGAAAAGTCGCTCTTGCGTACGGGTTTGAGGACTTTTGCGTTTTGCCCGGGAAAGTGGCAAAAAAGCCGCTCTTGAGTACTTTATTTGGCATTATATGGGAATTACATCGAGTTACTAGACACTTTTCGCAAATCTGTTCATTATCTCGCCTAAACCCAAAGAGGATCCACTCATTATCGCAAATTTTGGCATTTTTTCGCGAAATTCCTCCGGAGGTCCGACTCGACGCATATCACGACGATATGCTCCTATCCAATTGGCATTCTTATGCATTTCGCGCATCATCATTACAGCTTTCGTGTATCACTGCCCTGCACAACCCTGTATCCGGCATTAAGCCACGCCGATGCTTGTGTATGCCCTCCATTTGCCCACCAAGATCTATGTGTATAAGCACTTGCGGACAGAGGGAACCCCAATATTGTCTCTATTTCCCCAAAGCCCATATTCACATTATCTTGAGCTGATAGCAATAGCATCTGTTCAAGAGGCGCATATGTACTCAAAATTCTATCCCTCTTATCCATCTTACTTTTTAAGATATTTGCGCTCGATTAGGTCAATGGAGCGTTGCGTCGGCTCTAATCTGTCCTCGTAGCATTGCTTATAAATACGAGGTATCTTTTTTAAACGGAAATTCATATCGTCTAAATCAAACGCGTCCATGTCAAACTCGTCCACACCGAGCCATTCGCTGAACTGTTTATAGTCCGCGCCTTTCTTCTTTTTGAAGGCTTTAACTAAGTCCTTTAGGCCAGCGGTTCCGCCGACATCCTCGACGATACCGAAGCCTGCGCCGCCCAACGCACGAGGAAGCTCACTGCCCGGTAAAGCCTTATCCTCAAATATTTCTTCGAGGGTCAGCTTCACCCACCAATCGTCTCCGAAATCATAGTTGAAGTTCAGCGTGCTTCCGGGGTACAACCCGATTCTGCGAAGGGTTCCTTCTGTGGCATCGTAAACTTTTACATCACGATGCGGGTCAGAGTAGTCGTCAAAATGATCGTCTATGATTTCAAAGCGCAGAATGACATCGGGCGCATTTGACGGCATCTCAAGCGGCACTTCAAGAGCCATCAAATGACTTGCCGTCATCTCAAATAGCACCTGAATGATGTAGCACAGCCGCGCCGGGGTAATATTGTCTGTAACTTGAAAGCGTCGCCAAATAATTGGCTCATAGTCATCAAGTTCCGCACAAAACTGATATATGGAATGTGTAGCCATCTCAATCACTCCCACTCGATTGTCCCAGGGGGTTTTGGCGTGACGTCGTACACGACGCGGTTGACGCCGGGCACTTCGCTGGTGATGCGGCTGCTGATGCGCTGCAGCAGGTCGTGAGGCATGGGGTAGACGCCGGCGGACATGGCGTCACGGCTCGTGACGGCCCGTATCGCTATGGCCTGGCCGTACGCACGCCGACCGTCGACAACGCCGACCGACCGGAAGCCGGGGCAGGCAGTAAAGTACTGCCAGATCTCGCCCTCGAGACCGGCGTTCTTCACTTCTTCCCGCAAAATAGCATCGGATTCCCGGACCATGTGGACCTTCTCTTTTGTAATCGCACCGATGACCCGAACGCCGAGCCCCGGCCCGGGAAATGGCTGCCGGTAGACCTGCTCGTGAGGAAGTCCGAGCAATTCGCCGGCGTCACGCACCTCGTCCTTGAACAAAAACTTCAGCGGCTCGACCAGTTCGAAATCGAACTCTTCCGGCAGACCTCCGACGTTGTGGTGCGATTTTATGCCGCCCGTGGCGGACTTGCTCTCGAGAATATCCGGATAGATGGTGCCCTGGGCGAGGAATGGAATGTCGCCGAGCCTGGCGGCTTCTTCCTCGAACACGCGGATAAACTCTTCGCCGATGATTTTGCGCTTCGCTTCGGGTTCTTCCACACCGGCGAGCTTCGACAGGAACCGCTCGGATGCGTCGACGGCGATCAGCCGGATGTGCATCCGGTCTCCGAAGATCTGCTGAACGGCTTCGGGCTCGCCTTTGCGCATCAGGCCGTGGTCCACGAAGATGCATACGAGCTGGTCGCCCACCGCTTCGTGCACGAGCGCGGCGCACACGGAACTGTCCACCCCTCCGCTCAGCGCGAGCAGAATCCGTCGGTCCCCGACGGTTTTGCGAATATCTTCGATGCTCGCCTGCACGTATTCCTGCAGCGTACCGGCAAACCCGGTGCGCTGTTCCAGCGTTTCTCTTTTCGGTGTTGTTTTATCCACGGGTGGTTTCCTTTCTAAAAAGCAAGTAGGGTTAGGCGGTGTGCCGCGTACCTTTTGCGGCTGGCGGCCTGATGGCATCGTGGCGCGTGCCCTTTGCAGCTGTGCGGCCCCGCGCTCTGCAGCTTCTCATTGTGCAATTTCTGCAGTTGTGCTACGCGGCGGTGGCAATTGGACCGGGGCAGCGGCTGCATGTGGGACAAAATGCCTAAAGTGCACGAATTCGCCTTAAAATTAAGAATCTCTGAGCCAAATTGCCCGTTTTGCACGATATTATTTACATATAATGGCAAATCGATGCATAAACGGACATTTTTTGCTCGAAATTGACCATTTTCTCAAAAAAATCGTGCAAAGCAGCGATTTCTGCCCACACCGGTTCGAAATATCGGCGAAATCGTGCAAAGTAGCGATTTTAGCTCACAATCTGCCGAGCCGCCTGCACGGAATCGCCGGCTGCAGGCCGGCGCACCTTATGCTACCAATCCGCGCCGGCTTCGGTCGCCTGGCTAGCTTTGTCGCAGGCCGGCGCACCTTATGCTACCAATCCGCGCCGGCTTCGGTCGCCTGGCAAGCTTTGTCGCAGGCCGGCGCACCTTATGCCTATCAATCCGCGCCGGCTTCGGTCGACTGGCAGGCGGTTGCTGCATTCTTCCGCACAGCCCGGGGTGCAAGTCATCGGATTCTGTGTAAGTTCTGCAGTTGTCCTATGCGGCCCGGCGCTCTGCAGCTTACGGCTATGCAAATTCTGCAGTTGTCCTACGCGGCCCGGCGCTCTGCAGCTTACGGCTATGCAAATTCTGCAGTTGTCCTATGCGGCCCGGCGCTCTGCAGCTTACGGCTATGCAATTTCTGCAGTTGTCCTATGCGGCCCGGTGCTCTGCAGCTTACGGCTATGCAAATTCTACAGTTGTCCTACGCGATCCGGCGCTACCTCTGCACCCTGACCCTCTGCACCCTATCTCCACACATCCTGCAGGGATTCTTTGAGGATTACGTCGTGCGCGCCGCCTTCGACGATGGACGTCGACGACACGAGGGTGAGCTTCGCTTTCTCCTGAAGCTCGGAGATGGTGAGCGAGCCGCAGTTGCAGAACGTCGAACGGATCTTGGCGAGCGTCTGGCGCACGCCGTCGGACAGCGTGCCGGCATAGGGCACGTAGGAATCCACGCCTTCCTCAAAGCGGAATTTTGCATCGCCGCCTAAGTCGTAGCGCTGCCAGTTGCGGGCGCGGTTCGACCCCTCGCCCCAGTATTCCTTAACATAGGTTCCGTTGATCATCAGCTTGGCCGTCGGGCTCTCGTCAAACCGCGAGAAGTAGCGCCCCAGCATCAGGAAGTCCGCGCCCATGGCAAGCGCCAGAATCATGTGATAGTCATGCACGATGCCTCCGTCGGAACACAGCGGAACATACACGCCCGTCTCCTCCAGATACTTCTTGCGCGCTGCAGCCACCTCGATCACGGCGCTGGCCTGCCCGCGCCCGATGCCCTTCGTCTCGCGGGTGATGCAGATCGACCCGCCTCCGATGCCCACCTTCACAAAGTCGGCGCCGGCATCGGCCAGGAAGCGGAATCCGTCACCGTCCACGATGTTGCCCGCGCCCACCTTTACCGTATCGCCGTACTCGCTGCGGATCCAGTCGAGCGTATTCGCCTGCCACTGCGTAAACCCTTCGGACGAGTCGATGCACAGAATATCGGCGCCGGCACGGATCAGTTCCGGAACACGCTCCTTGTAATCGCGCGTATTGATGCCCGCGCCCACGATGTAGCGCTTCTGCTCGTCCAGAAGCTCCATCGGATTCGCCTTGTGCGCGTCGTAGTCCTTGCGAAACACGAAATACTTAAACCGCCCGCGGTCGTCGAGAATCGGCAGCGCGTTGAGCTTGTGGTCCCACAGGATGTCGTTGGCCGCCGAGAGGCTTACGCCTTCGCGCGCGACGATCAGCTTGTCGAGCGGCGTCATAAACTCCGACACCTTCGTGTCCAGCGACATGCGGCTGACCCGGTAGTCGCGACTCGTCACCAGACCGACCATTTTGCCTTCGGGCGTCCCGTCGTCGGTGACCGCCGTCGTCGAGTGACCCGTCCGCTCTTTGAGCGCCAGGATGTCGGCGAGCGTCTGATCGGGGCGGACGTTCGAGTCCGAAGTTACGAAGCCCGCTTTGTGGCTTTTGACTTTCGCCACCATCGCGGCTTCGTCTTCGATGCTCTGCGAGCTGTAGATAAAGGCCGTGCCGCCTTCGCGCGCAAGCGCTACGCCGAGGCGGTCGCCGGAGACCGACTGCATGATCGCCGAGACGAGGGGAACGTTGAGGCGGAGCGTCGGCTCTTCGCCGACGCGGAATTTTGTGATCGGCGTCTGCAGGCTGACGTTGTCCGGCGTGCAGTTTTCGTCGGAATACGCGGGTATCAGCAGGTACTCGCTAAACGTTCTGGACGGCTCTTCGTAATACAATGCCATGGTGTTCCTCCCTGTTCTGACAATCGACTTCTTCCAATCGTCGCTCTATAGCAATGAATGTATATCCCTAAGCTGTAAATCTACTTCTAACTGCTATTGCTCTATTGTAATGCCCGCAAGGCACCTTGCATGCAGGTTAATCCCAACGATCCTCAATCGACCTCGCCGAGGTATTCCTCCAGCGTAATGCCCTGCGCTGCGATTTCCGTAGCGGCTTCGATGCCGACGTATCGCACGTGCCAGGGTTCGTACTGATAACCGGTTATATGCTCTTTGCCGAGCGGAAAGCGGATGATAAATCCAAACTGATGCGCGTTTTCCGCCAGCCATTTTCCTTCCGGCGCATCGCCGTACTTCGTCGTCATCTGATAATTGACCGACGGCGAGGTTACGTCGGCGCAGAGACCCGTCTGATGTTCGCTCTGCCCCGGGCGGGCGCTGTACTTGTTCGCCGCCTCCTCGCCGTCGCGCGCAGCGTAGCTGTTGAAGATATCGCGCTGCTGCGCATAGGAGCGGTACGCCGTGCGGATGCCAATCTCATGCCCCGCCGCTTCGGCCGCACCGGCCATCAGCTCGAAATGCTCGGCCGCTTCTTTGCGCATATAGCGCATGGACTCCGCATGGTCTCCCACTAAATACGTAATGCGTACGAGGTCCGTCGGCACATAGTCCGCCGACAGCGGATGCGTCTTGTTGACGAGGAGCAGCCAGTCATCCGTCACCTCGTCGATCGGCTCCGCCGGCAGCGATGCCGCATGCGAGTCCCAGCGCACCCGGCGGATGGCCGGCGCACCGGCGGCAGCTTTCTCCGTTTTTAAATCGCGGGGCGGCTCGCAACAGGCCTCCGCCCGTGCCTTGGTGGATCCACATCCGGGCAACGCTCCAATCAGAAGCACGAAAGTTACAGTAAGCAAGAACAGGCGCCGGACGGTGTGCATGGATGATCCTTTCTATACAAGAGCAGCGGCAGGGTATGCCGCACGGGCGGCCGGCGGATGTGCAGGCCGACTTTACATGCTTGCATTATACGGGTTTTCGCATAGCGGGTCAACGAGCGCACAAAAAAACGGAGCGCAGTTTCCTGCGCTCCACTTACGTATACACTCCATTGTTTCCGTTTCGGCCAGCAGCGGTCCGGTGCAGATAATCCGACCGATTTCTGCTCCGATGCACCGTTCTACCGGGCAGCGGTCAGACGATAGTTACCCGATCATTGCCACCGAGCTGCAGTTGACCTATTCCGCGCCTTCGACCTCGAACTGCCCTGCGACATTCTCCTTGCGGATCTGGTTTGCGCGCTTCTCGATAAACAGCGCCGCTGCGAGCGCAACGAACGAGAACACGATCGCGACCACGTAGCCAAGCGTGTACTCGCCGGTCGTCTGGCGGATGTTGGCGATCACAAGCGGTCCGAGCAGCGAGGACAGTCCGTACGCGCTGTAGGCTACGGAGTAGTTCGCGCTGATGTTCGCGTTTCCGAACAGCTCGCCCGTCACCGGAGCCAGCAGGCACGCCAGTCCGCCGTAGCAGAACGTCGTCCCCATCAGCGCCAGCACGAACAGCGTTTTGCTGCTTACAATCAGCAGCGTGGACATAAAGATGATCTGCAGAACGTGGAGAATTTTGACCGTCTCCACCTTGCCGATCCGGTCCGATACCGTCCCCCACAGGAAGCGCCCGATGGTGTTGCCCACCGCTACGCTGCCGACGACCGTCGCCGCTTCCGTCGCGGTCATGCCGAACTTCAGCTGGACGATCGGGGAACCCTGGTTGATGATCATGCCGCCGCAGGCGATGCCCAGCGTGACGGTTACCATCATCATGTAGAACAGCGGTGTGCGGATCAGCTCCGGCTTGTCGATGTCGTACACGACTTCGCGCACCCGAGCCGTCCGGACCTTTTCGCCGGTTCCGGTTTCGGCGGCTTCTTTGATCATCCGCTCCCTAAAACCTTCGGGCGGTGTAAACAGCAGCAGCGACATCGATGCCATGCCGACCATAAACGTAATGCCCAGGTAGAAGAATGCAGAAGAAATGTCGCCGGTCGACGTGTAAATCTTCGTCGCCAGCGGCGCCCAGATTACAGCGCCCAGCCCGTAGCCGGCCGCCATGATCCCGCCCGAAAACCCCGGCTTTTCCGGGAAGATCTCCTGCGAATAAGCGATGAGCACTGGGTAGGACATCGACACGCCCAGGGAGCCGACCATGCCGTGAAGCACGACGAGTTGCCAGAGCTGGCCCGTCATCTGCGACAGCATAAAGATGGCTCCGCCGTAAAGCAGACCGCCGATGAACACTTCCGTGCGCGTCTTGAACATCTTCCGGAGCTTCGCTCCGAAAAACAGCGATATAAACATGCCCGACAGGAACCCCGTCGTGTAGGATATGGACACCTGACTGATCGTCCATCCGTATTTTTCGACGAGCGGCATCTGATAGACGCTCCACGCGTAGCCGTTTCCTGCCAGCGCTACGATGACAAAGCCCGCGTACAGGCTGATCCATCTCTTCTTCTTAAAATCCATCGATTTGCACTGATCGCCTTTCCTTAAAAGTCTTTGTCAGCTTTCTGCAGACCTTCCACAACCGCTTGCAGAATTTCGTCGGAAGCCGCATAGGAAATCCTTACAAACCCCTCACCGCTCGAGCCGAACAGGTTGCCGGCGATGACGGCGACGCGATATTTCTCGAACAGATACTCGCAGAAGTCGTGCGAACTCATGCCTGTCTTCTTGATGTTCAGGAAGATGTAGAATGCACCCTTGGGAGCGAGGCAGGAGAAGTTCTTCATCTTGTTGATCTCTTCGACGAGATACATCCTGCGCTTGTTGAATTCCTGGCGCATCATCTCGACCGAGCCGTCTTCGTCGCGCAACGCCGCCGCAGCCGCGTGCATAACGAACGAAACCGGACCGGACGTCATGTAGAACCCGAGACGGTTCATCGCATCGATGATGTCCGCGGGAGCCGCCGCCCAGCCGAGCCTCCAGCCGGTCATGGCAAACGATTTCGAAAATCCGTTCAGGATGATCGTCCGCTCTCTCATGCCCGGGAATGTGGCGATGCTCACCGGCTTGGGATCTTCGTACACGAGCATGTCGTAGATTTCGTCTGTGACGACGAGCAGGTCGTTTTCGACCGCGATCTTTGCGATCTCGGCCAGGTTGTCGGTCGTAAGGCTTGCGCCGAGCGGGTTGCTCGGGGAGACGATGACCATCATCTTCGTCTTTTCCGTAATCAGGCTCTTCAGCTCGTCGATGTCGACCTGGAATTCGTTTTCTTCGCGCAGCGTGTATTTCTTGATCGTGGCACCTGCGATGTTCGCGCAGTTGTCGTAGATAAAGTATACGGGATCCGGAATGATGATTTCGTCGCCCGGGTTTAAGCACGCCATCAGCGACACAAAGCAACCCATGGCTACACCGTTTGTCGCCATGATTTCGCTCGGATCGTAGATCAACCCAGTGTCTCTCTTGATTTTCTTGATGATTTCCGCCTTGAGCTCAGGAATACCGTCGGTCGCCTCGTATCCCGTATGACCTTCCTCCAGCGCCTTGACGCAGGCATCTTTAATATACTGTGGAGTCGGGAAGTTCGGCTGGCCGATCGTAACATCTCCGACCCATTCGCCGCGACTTTTCAGCTGATTGCAGAGTCCGAAAATTCTTCTCATCTGGGAATGGTGGACCTTGTCCAGTCGATCCGCCTGTTTGAATGCCATGGTTATCCCTCCTGGTTTTATGATGTAAAACTGCCTTGCCTGCGGACACCCACAGGCTACTCCTGTAGTTTACCCTCTCCATAAGTACATTTCAAGCGCCCCCTGCAAATATGCAGAAACAGAGGTTTTCGAATGCGAAAAGCGACACTATTGCGGTTACGACTGGATATGGGGGTTTTTTCTCGACAGACGGTCGAGCGCCCGCTGAATCTCTTCTTCGTTTCCGGCAGAAACCGGCTGACTTCGTTCGGTATAGTCGGACGTCGTGTGGATGATGAACGATCTCGACGGCGTCTCGCTCACTTCGATGGTCAAAAGCAGCCAGCCCTGCGCGCAGCGAATCGCGCACATCGTCGCGCAGAACGGCGGTGATGTTTTCGAGCGTGGGGTTGACTGTCGTAAACGGCGGAATCTCGTTGAGGATGCCGTCCTGATAGCGGGCAAAGCTCGACTCGCACAGCTTTTCGATCTCGTGGAACGGCGCGAACCCCTCCTGCCCCTTCATCATCGTCAGGATAATTTCCCACGTGTGAGGGTGGAGCTCGCCCAGCTTTCCGTCGATGTAGATCCCGTGGCTGGCGTTGATATAAAACCTGAACCGATACTGACCGCTTAACATGTTACGCCTCTTCCTCTCTTTTTCTCTGCAGGCGTGCAAACAGGTATTTTCGCACGTAGTACATGATAAAAAACGGGATGACGATCGACACACCCTTGCTCGCGATCAGGCGCATCTCCTCGCCTGCCGCTGCAAACGCGTATTCGTAGCTCCAGTAGATCAGCCCGTTTGCCAGCGCAAGTCCGCCGAGGAATGTTGCAAAATAGACCAGAAAGCTGCCTGTCCCGTGCTCTGTCTTAAATACGGATTTGAGTGACAGCGCGTAGTGCACGATAAATCCTGCAACGACTCCGATCGTATTGGCGGCCACGAGGCCGATCAGGTCGTTTCGAACCAGAATCCAGACGATGGCCGAATCGACAACCGTCGAAATAACCGAGTAGAACAAATACAAAAACAGTTTCACAGAGCCATCCTTTGTCCGGCCTGCATTTTAGCGCTCATAAAGGCAACGTACCGTTCCACGAGATAGGGGTCGAACTGCTTGCCTTTCTGCAGCGTTAACTCCTCTAACGCCTCGAAGCCGGTCCGCGTCTTCGCATAGACGCGTTCGTGCGTCATGGCATCGTAGCTTTCCAGCAGATTGATGATGCGCGCATTCAAGTTGATCTGGCCGTCGATCAACCCCTGCGGATATCCCGTTCCGTCGTAACGCTCGCGGTGCTGCAGTATATCTTCCGCGACATCCTCCAGATTGGGAATCGCTTTTAAAATGCTGTGACCGATCTCCGCATGCCACTTGATCAGCTCTTTTTCCTCCGGGCTCAACGGCCCGGTTTTGTAGAGGATGTTCATGGGGATGCCGATTTTCCCGACGTCGTGGAGCTGGGCCGCGAGGGCAAGCCTGGATATTTCCGCGGGCGAAAATCCGAGTTCCCGGCCGAATTCCTGCGCCATGTGGCGCATGCGGTTGCTCTGCGCAACCGATTCCTTCGAAAAGGAGACGAGGATCTCCATGAGCATGTTGACCGTGCTGTAGCTGCAGCTGACCGGATCGAGCATCTTGTCGAGCATCAGATTCTTTCGGGCCTGCTTCATCGTCGGCAGAATCCGCTCGTCGGACTCCGGCATTTCGGCCACGCCGACCGACAGCGTAAGCCCTCCGGTGTCCGTGCTTGCAAACTGACGGAGGATGTTTTCCATCGTCCCGTATGCCTGCTCTTCGTCGGCGTTGGTCATCAGGATGCTGAACTCGCTGCTCCCGGTGCGCGCGATGAGGTCCGACGTAATGCAGAACTTCTCCAGAAGCGACGCCGTCCACTTGAGCAGATCGTCACCCGCTCCGTAGCCGACGCGCTCGTTCAGCCGGTCGAGTCCGTTGATGTCGACGACCATCAGGCTGACCGGCCGGACTCTGTCGTATTGAATCCGCGCTAACAGATTGTCGAAGAAAATTTTGTTGTAGACCCCGGTAAGCACATCGTAGATACTCACATCTTCGACGGTGTCGACCTTGCTGCTGAGCCGTTCGGAGAGCTCCTCGATCTGTCGCGTGCGCTCCTCGATGTCGAGCCGCAGCACCCCCGACTCCTTGCTGTGCCTGCGGATCCGGTTGATCAGCGCAAGGCCCGCAATCAGAAGCGCAACCGACGCGGCTGCCGAGAAAATCCTCAGGTGCAGCACGCGCTCGTTGACGCCCGAACTTTCGAGGATATAGGTTTCCAGCGTAAAGACCCCGAGATAATACGGTTCGCCTTCCACCTCGAAGCGCGCAACCGACGCGAGCCCCGGGCCTTCTTTCGCGTCTTTGGAAAATACGAGGCTGCCGCTGCGCTTTTCGTACATATAGTCCGTAAAGTCGTCCACGCGCTCGCCGCCCCTGATTTTCCACAGGTCCGCAAGCTGCTTGAGCGCCATGTCGGAGACCTCCGCCGTGACGGTCTCGCTCCTCTCAAATAAAACGCCGCCGGAATCGTACAGGAACCAGTGACGACTTCCGGAGGCATCCGCTCTCTTCAGCGCTTCGATCGCCTGCGCCTGATCCGCATACAGGCCTGCTTCGACGTCCCGCCGCACCTGGGTCAGCAGCTTTTCCTGACCGCCGCGGAAGCACTCGAGCGCCTGCACAGCATATTGATTCGTCTCCCGAACCGTAAAACCTGCACCAACTGCGAGAACAACAACCAACAACGCTGCAAGCAACAGCGATTGTAGCGTTACATCCTTTGTATGTGATGCCCCCCCGTTGGTTTTCACCATAATCTCCGTATGTATCTAGGCGATTTGCAGCATATTTTTTATTCGTGCAATAACCTTCCCAATCCAATATGACATTTTATCATAAAATAGGAAAAATTGGAAGAATGATAAAAGCGAAATGGCGGATACGGCGTAACCTATGATGCCGTATTTCGTAACCCCGTACACCAATTCGACGGTATGGCTACCAGCAGGAAGTTGTAATACAGCGAGATGTTCCTTTTGTCTGACGCCAATTTCCTCCCCATCCAAAAACGCTTTCCACCTCGGGCTGTATGTAAGGCTTACAGTGACCTCCTCATCCCGATCGCTGTCGTAGGCAAAACTCAAACCTGTATCATCCCAACTAATTTGCCCAGATGGAAAAGCGTCCGGCCAGAAGTTCTTTTCTACGCCGAAATGATCAAATAGTTCGAGGAATACAGTCTCAATATTTTGAGGAAATGAGCTCGTTAAATACTGATCGTTGTAGAAGCCCCAGTAACGTGCATATGCGCCTTCTAAATACTGGCTCAGGTGCATGCCTAAAAACAGAACAGATCCACCATCGATTCTTTTCGCACCAATTATATCGTTTTTTAGTTTATCTTCGCCTTTGGGCCCCAACTGAAAATATACATCATCTAACCCATTTAAGACCAAAACACTGCCTATATTGATATCAACGTCGATTGAACGTACTGTTGTGGCCGATGCTATAGGTGATGCTGGCTGAATAACGAGAGTCAAATCTCCCTCGTGTGGATAGCCTGTAGCTGTCACATCAAACAAGTTTACACTTTGGTATGGCACTGGCTCAATGATGATTTGCACACCTTCTTTTGTTAAGTCGGAAATCAACTTTTCAAGTTTGACCTTCTCTTTTTTAGAACGAACTTGTGGCTCACTCAGATAAATTACCTTATACTCACAAAGCTCGCTTACTGTAAAGTCCGCAAGGTTGCGTTCTTGTTCGTGTATGAGAAAAGGGAAGTCAAGAGCGGGACCGTAAGATCCGGGACCTATAATCAGCGAATTCCGATTATCGACCAGTGTGTAAGATGATTCTCTTTCACTTACAAAGAACTCCTTTATTCTCATGTCCGATTCATCGATCAGATCAGCCGGTGTTGACCAAGCAAAATAGTCGAATTCATCTCGCGAATCAAGCAGCTCCGAATACTTTCCAAGAACAGTCAAATAGCGCACATTCCAAAATGCATAATTCTTTTTCACATACTCAGTGTTTTTACTATAAACAGCAATCGTTTCACTCCATATATCACGGTTATGCGGTGTTCCTTCAATGTTATAACCTTCACTTAAATTGTACCCAAACTGCGCTGGGAAATATGTGCTGCTACAGTCATAGGGCCCCAAGAAAGTAAACCTGCCTTTGTCAAAGTAGCCACTTCCCGCATCGGCATCCAACACTCTTTCCCAAAAATCGATATCTCTAAAAGAATATTCCACTCGCAAGGGATCCATGTCAACGACAATGCCGAAAATGAAAACACCAGCAAGAATCACTCTGAAAATGTGAACAGCAAGACGATTTCGACTATATGTGCCGACAATAAAGTTAATGAAGTATGCACAGAAAAAGGCTGCAGGAATCGAAGTCAATGATAGAATACGTCCAGCGACCATGCTTTGGGCCATGGGAATGTACTGAAACAAAGGAAGAGCGAGGCCGAAGGAAAATATATAGCTTAGTATAAACAAAATCAGCAGAAATATGAAAACTGCATGGTCGGTGTATTGGACAATCTTTAGACGGTGACGATATAAATGCACGCCAGCCGCTAAAGCAGTCGCAAGTTGTCCGGCAATAGAGAAATAAAAGAAATGGTTTCGATCTAAAAACCATTCTGCCGTAGCACTAAAAGCCTGGACTGCTTCTCCTAACACATGAGGAATCGTCGCATTCTCCAGTCCTGTAACCCCCACGAGTGACCAGAATGCAGTGAGAGCGCCGGAAAATAGAATCGAGAGTCCGAAAAGGACAAATGCGAGCAGGTGCACTCTACCCAAAGCAAACAGCACAACCAAGGCTCCAACAATGCAAACAGCATTCATAAAGATCGAGTTCGGATGGCTCAGTATCATTATTGAGCACAGGCAAGTGCAAATAAAAAAGCTTCTGCGAGATGGATTTTTAACCAAGTCTATAACTGCAAGTAAATACCAGGGATTTAGGGCAATGATCGGCCCTTGGGCTACTTGCCCTTGACCGAGTAATGTTATCAGAATAAATGGCTGTATAATATAAAAGAGGCTACCCAGCAGGCCAATCCATTTCCCGATATACTTCCTACAGAGCAACCAAACACCGACACCCCCAATCGAAAGCATCAGTACATTGAAAACCTTAAATGTCAGCATAACGTTGCGAAAAATGATGTGTATGGCTGCTAATAGATAGATGGACAATGGTGGGTAATATTGTGTTACCGCCGTTCCACAGTACCAGTGGGGATACCAGGAAACCAGTGTTCCGCTTTTAATTGCAGCAGTGACATATTCGACCTTGGCCATATGCCCCAGGAAGTCTGTAGAGCCTGGAAATAAATCGTTTGAAGTTGTTAAAATATTGGATAAGCTGACCAACGAAAAAATATACGACAGTCCTATAGCCAAGATTATTTCAATGATGAGTTGTGCTCGTTCTTTCCTTGCACTATGCATTTGAGTCCTTTCGAAAGCCCTTCAATCGGCGGGCAAGCTGGACGCTCCGTACCGCTGTCCTTGCCACCGACATCTTACTGCTCCCCAACTTTCTATCGTATCTCAAATGAAACGGAATTTCCGCAAATACAGCGCCGCAGCAATACAGTTTATACAGCAGTTCAACCATGCAGGTAAACCCGTTCTCCTCGATCAGACTCTCTCCGAAACGATCAGCCGCTTCCTGCAACTTGTTTCGTTCGTACAGCCGGTAACCGCACGTGTAGTCCCGAACGCCCGGTACCCGCAATAGCACGGTAAACACCAGTCTCGCTCCGCTGCTCATCGCCAGGCGCAGGGGCGATACCCCTTCGACCTGCGAGCCTTTCCGATAACGAGACGCGATCACAACGTGCCGGTTGCCGTTGCGGATGGCTTCCAGCATGCTGCCGATATAAATTGGGTCCTGCGTGTTATCGGCATCCATGATGCAGAGATACGGACTGTCTCCGCACTGATCAAGAAAGTATCCGATGCCGGTACGCACGCCGGCACCGAGTCCCTGGTTTTTCGTGTGCCGGATCAGGATAATTCCCGGATCATCCTCCGCCCGGCGCTCGACAATCGCAGCGGTTTCGTCGCTGCTCCCGTCGTCGACAACGACGATCCTAAGCCCTAACCCGTGCTCCTCTTCTAACAATGTCCTTTGTTGATCCCACTTTATTAAAAGTGCTTCGACGTTTTCCTCTTCGTTGTATGCAGGCAGTACGATTGTGATTTTATTCATTGTGGATCCCTTTGATGATGCCTTTCCTCAAGTCGGTAATCGTCATAAAGTCGTTCGAAACAACTTCTTTAAAGCTCGCCCACTCCTCTTCTGGCGTAAACGTCTTCCAGCTCCCCGTGCGCTTGATGCTGTTGATGATGCCGGCCAGACGCATCCAGAAAACAGCGAAGTTGTACAGCGGCAATAACCACAAAATGCTCCGCCTGGATCGATAGTATTCTTTTACATCGTCGACGTCGACCAGATACGCATGCACATTTTTATAACTCAAATAAACGGAGAGGACGTACAACAGGTAGATGGCAATAACCGAGCCGATGACGAGCCACATGGGATAATTGATAAAGACCAGAAAGATAATAGCGAAGTACCAGATCATTCGCGGGAACGCAAATGTGTGGTCGTACAGGAGCACGCGGATCATAAAGTTTCTGAAGAAATCCCTCAGAATATGAAGGTCGTCCTGCAGGAACATGTGCGACACCTCGATTTCGCCTCGTTGCCAGCGCTGCCGCTGCGTGTATAGCCGCGAGAGGCTGTCGATCGGGTCTACGATAAAAAAGGCATTTTCGCACAGCCGGATGCCTTTGTCGAACAGCGTGCGCAGCTGAAATGTAAACTGCGTATCTTCGCTGACCGTCAGGATATTATACAACTGGGACTTCATGAGCGCCGATTTCCGAAAAGCGGAAAAGGCACCCGCTACGGTGTAGAGGCGGTCGCGCTCGGATTCGTAGTTCCGCCCTGCTAAAAACGACTGGCAGTATTCAAAGAACTCGCAGCGGCGCACGACGCGCAGAAAGAAATCGTCGGTCTGCTCGATAATCTCCATATCCGTAAGCACGACACCGGTCAGACAGTCGACATCGGGGCTCTTTTCGAAGCGCTTAACGATATTTTTAATGGCCTTCCGGTGAAGCTTCCCGTCGCTGTCGACGTGGATGACGTATTTCCCCTGGCTGTTAAAAATAGCCATGTTCAGCGCCTTGGCCTTCCCCTGTCCCGAGTTGAGCCAGTGCATCGGCAAATCTTTCATTTCGACAAGGCAGTTCGAATATACTTCGAAGCTGTTGTCCACGCTCCCGTTATTGATTAAAAGCACATCCATCAGCTCTCTCGGATAATCGGAGTAATAGAGTGACTGCAGGCACGCCTCGAGCGTATCTGCCGAATTATAGATGGGGATCGCCAGCGTAATCTCCGGCAGGTAATAATCCGATTCTTTCCTCTGCTTGCGTCGGTCCTTCATCCTTTTGCGGACCACAATAAAATAGCTTCGAACCGAAGGAATAATTTCCACCGTAAAAGGAATGATAATCCAGGCCAGCCAGAAAAGCAGTTCTCTAACGATCCGGCTCAATATTGTCGATATTTCCATACTTGAAAACACCTACTTTCTGCCTGATGATGTGGGGCCGTGTGAACACGTAAAAATAAAGCGTAATTGAAAATATGTAAAATATTACCCGGCCGAACAGCGTGTGTGCAAAGTAAAAGATCTCATTTCCATAATAGTATATCAATACAGCTATGAGAAACAACCTCAAAACGTTGACCAGGAAAATCAATGCGATGCCAATGGTATCGATCACCAGTTTTTCCAGATTGTTGTAGAGGGGATAAAACCACAGAAGCGAACTGAACGCCATGATTTCCACGATGCCTGAGCACTCGTAGTCGATGATCATCGATACGCTGATGGTATCCTTTGGGATAAACAGGGTTACATGACGGTAATAGGAATCGTAGAACCCGAACAAATCTCCCGGTATACCCGTAACGGCCGTAACGGCCATCGACAGCGGATGCAGGATGATCGGCTGTATAAACATCATCAGAAAGAAGAACATGCCGACGCTGCCGACGAGAAACTTAAAGAAAAACAGCTCGGCCCGGTGCAATGCGTATACGACATACAGCCATACTATAAATGTTGCGATTTTTAGCCAGAGCATATTCTACTCCTCGACCTCTGTGCCAACCCGCTTTTTCCGATGCAGATACACACCGAGGCCAAGGCCTGCCATCAAACTCACAGCGATGCCGATATATGGCCCGCTCCCCACGCCGGACCAATACAACCACTGCTTGCCGAGCTTGTTAATCTGCATGCGAATATCGGCGATGCCATCCGCTTGAGCGTTGATTGTGTATAAAGGGATGCAGAATTCGGCTTCGACGACCGTCTTGTCGACGATCGTCATATACCCTGTTCCGACAGGATCTCCGTCCAATTTTACAATAAACTCCCTAATCACTTCTGCTGGCGGTTGCGGTTTTGCGGTAGGCTTCAGCGACGGCTCGACTTCAGAATGCTCGTCGTCGCCGTCGGCCTCGCCGCCCGGCTCATCTTCTCCGTTTTCGGGTTCTTCGGGCTCTCCGGATTCTCCGCCTTCCTCCGACCCGTCGATCTTCCCTGCGTCTTCCTGCAATGAGTCAGCCGCGCCATCGTTGCCGGTATCGCCCTCTCCGTCGTACGGCAGCGCATCCTCTTCGCCCTCCGCATAGACAAACAAGCGGGCTCCGAGGCGCATCAGCAGGTGCCGGACACTCGTTTCGGGCGCTGGCTCCGCTCCGCCATGGCCGTTTGGCTCCAAACCTTGCTCCGGATCGAGTTCCGGATCTTGATTGCCACCTTGCTCCGGATCGCGCAGTTCAAGCTGATTGGAACTTTCGTCCAAGTCTCCGTTATCGATCAACGGTTTTTCAATCAGCGTGATGTTTTTATCGTATGCGGGATTTTCGTCGAGCTCGAACACCGCACTTCCCAGATTGGTTTCGACCTCCACTTCCATGTTCTTGATGCCGGAGCTGTATTGTTCAGCAAATACGATATGCACGCAGAGCCGGTCGTCGTCGCGGAACATACCCACCAGATTGATGTGCTTCGGTTGAGGATTGTTGCCCTTGTACACTTCGGCATGCGGCTTGTCTTCCCAGTCGTCGTAGTATCCGTCGATTACGATTTCCCCTGAAGCAGCAACTATCGAGGCCGGGCCGCTCAAGGCCAGGCAAACAGCCAACAGTATCGCCAGGCTAGTTCTTCTTATATCCAATGACCTTCCCCCTCTCTTTCCAGAGCGATCGGTATAGAAGCGCGACGGCAAGCAGGCCGAGCAAGCCGATCAATACGCCTTCTTTCAGATGCGGATAGTGCAGTTCGATTTCGGTCAGTCCTCTTTGAACGACGACCAGATGATTGATGTTTTTTAGCTCCCGGTCGCTTGTAAATATATCCTGATATCCGAATGTCGTGTTCGTGTTATCGCGCGGTGAGCGGACCGAGATGACGTTTTTATCGACGTCGACGGTCAGCGGTACGACGGTTCGCGTTGGAAGCTGATTATCTTCAAAGCCGAAGAAGTTCCCAAGCAACCCGAACACGGCTTCGTCGTCGGTCTGCGACGCGTGGTATAGGAGGTTAAATCCAAGGAAAATCAGATTATCATACCACTTCGATCCTGAAACCGGCAGCAACTTATCTTCCAGCCAGGTATAGGCAAAAATTTTGTCGAGGCCCTCCAGGTAGATCGTACTCCAGTCCATGTCTTCCTTTTCGAACGGCAGAGGCTCGTAGACTTGCCCCTGATAGATGAGATTCGGGAAGCGCTCCCGAAGACCCACCGGCTGCGCGTTCACTTCCAAAAACGTCATCCGCCTTGTGATGGAATCCGCCGGTATGAGGTTCATATCGATGATGATGCGCACCCCTGCTTTTGCGACTTCCATGATCAGCGCTTCGGCCTCTTCTTTGTTGCCCTTTTCGCCGTATGTAAAACCGGATAAGTAGATTACCTTATACTTTTTAAGCTCTTCCGCCGTGTATTCCGAAAGCGCCCATTCGACGCCTTCTTCGAATATCGGATACTCCAGCGCAATCAGGTTAGCCGAGTAACCGATTGCCAGCCCTTCGTACTTTGTAACGACGCCGAATGTCTTCGGTGTCTCCCGCTTAAAGATATACAGATCGTTGGTCTCCTGAGCCAGATAATACTGCGATGCAGCGGCACCTTCTTCCAAGGCTTCGAGGCTTTGTCGGGCTTCATGCACCTGCTGTTTCTGCACCAGCACCGTATCGTCGCCAAGCTCGAGACACCGGTCGAACAGGTAGTAATAATGCCCCCGCTCCAGCGCCGTGTTGAGCATCATGATGTTGTAGGCGGTCGCCGCTCCCTGCCAGGCCCAGCCGAACGTATACCTCGTAGCGGGTTCTTCTGCGCTGATGCCAAAAGACGGATAGGATCCGTACGTGCTCTGGTCCATAAGAGTCAATCGCTGATCCGTAATGCGCTTGGCGTCGTTGAGCGAATACGACAGCGACAGCGGTGCCATCGAGTGAAACCTGTGGAAGTCGAGCGACAGATAGCTGTCGAACACCAGCAGAGCGGCCATCAACACCAGCACATAGCGCCTCAGCGTCCGCCATTCGAACACAGAAATCATAAAGACTGCGCAGGCGATCGGTGCGAAGCGCGGCATCCAGAACAGCTGATTGAGCGGCAGCTTTTCGAGAATCGGCACGAGCTCGGGCAACGATCCGAGGAAAATCAACAGGGCCGTAAGAAAGCCCGGCCGACTTTTCCGATCCGAGAAAAATAGCCCGAATAAAGCGACCACGAACAAGGATACTCCGAAGTAAAACAGCTCGTGGCCTCCCTGTCCCCGCAGAAACGGGTTTAAGGATGTGGCAGCCGGTGTGCTCAGCGCTCTCATAACTTCGGCAGTCGCTGAAGGATCCATGGCCACGAGGCCGCCTTTAAGCGCCGGATACACCCACGGTCCGCAGATTGCAAACGACATCAGCATAAACAGAATCGTATACAGACTCTCCGAATATCTTCTCCTGCTGATGCTGTACAGGAGCAGGAATACGAACATGCCGATCCCTACCATCGCTGCAATCATGATGTGGCAGAGGTTGAGCAGGCACATAATGACTACGATCGGGACCGCTGAGCGTTTTTTTCTGTGTTCGACTAGGCGCCAGACAAAGAAAAATAAATACGGGAGCAAAATGGCGATCGTCATCCGCGGCAGATTTCCCTCGACAAAGAAAATCCTTAGATTATCCGGTACGAAGAACCAGAGCAATGCAAAGAATGTGCCGAGCACCATTCTCCGGTACATAATGCCCCAGAGCAGCCATCCGACTCCCCCAACGATTACGGAAAAGACGACATAGAGCAGATACGCCATAAAAACATCGCCGCCGGCTATAAACTGCAGAAAGGCCATCAGATAATATGGCAGGGGCGCCCAATATCGATAGGGCTGCAGGCCGTTGTACCAAAGCTCCGTGTACAGAGGGTAATAATTGCCGGACTGAACGCTTTTATAGGCGAGATCCGATTTAAACAGATGCCCGTACACGTCGGCGCCGGAAGGATACAAACCGGTGTAATACAGATAGACAGCCAGCAGTATCCCCGCAAGAGCGAGCACGATGAGCGCAAGTACAACCGGCAGCACACGCTTTTTCTTTTGTTCTTCGTTTCCCTCCTCATCCGCATCGCCGACACCTTCGAACGCTTCGGGCGGAATCTCTTCCGCTTCCACCGGATCCACCGCCGGGAGCGCCGATGACCGAACAGCCGAGTCGAGCGATGGACCGACAAATAATCTTCCCTGTTGGTCGATCCCCGAAGAGGTCATCTGATGCGTAGAGCCGGAAACATAATCGGAGAGAAGCAGGTTGCGCACGTTAACAGTCCGACCGTCGATCTGCAGATCCCCCTGGTCTCCCATCCGTTGAATCAACAGAGCCCGCACCGGTCCTTCGCTGATCTCCAGTCGCTCCAATGGAGCCGGGAGTGCCGTAAGCGCGTGCTCGACCGCCTGGAATAAAACGACGCCGATGGTTTCCAGGTCGACACCCATCGTATCGAAGGGAGTCATGGTCTCCAGCGGCGCAGCGGTAAAGCGCCCGGTCGCTTCCTGTATCAATGACTCCATGCGGTTAAAGGGTAGAAATTTCGTCCGGTCTGCTCCGATAAATACCGCAAGTTCCAGGTTCATAATCTGGGGCGAAAAAGGATCATGACTTTCTTCCGAGCGCACAAAGACCGCCAGCTTATGCCGTAGTCTGTACTGCTGAGCACTCATGCAAACCCCTCCTCCCCATATTACCGACATTTTACAACAATTCGAAAGATACCACAACAAAACCGGGCCGAAGAGTCACCTTCGGTCCGGTTTCTTTTTCCTATCGTAGCATCCATAGTGTTTGCAGTGCAGAGAGCTTAGGGCTCCTGATACGAAAGCGCCGTATCGAGTTCAATCGTCTTCGTGTGCGGCTCCCAGCCGACGCCGATATTGAACAGCTTTGTAACATCTCTCAGCTTAAAATAGTTATTGCCCCTGATGTTGTAGGCCGTCAGCGAAACTTTTGCATTGTCCTTATAGATGGCCGAGGTCCAAAGCGTCGATTGCACTTTGCCTTTCGCGCCTTTGGCAAGCTCTCCGCCGACAGGCGTATACCTTCTGCCGGAAACCAGATTGATAGCGCGCACATCTTCTTTCCAGTCGACTTCGAACTGCTTGCCGCTGCCGGAGAAGACCATGGCCAGGTCTCTCAGCTTAAAGTAGTTATTGCCTTCGATGTTGTATGCATCGAAAGCGATGCGCTTCCCGTTTACGATGACGGTCGCATTCGTCGGGTCGGCGGCCTTGGTGACAGCAGGTGCCGAAGTCGAATCGAAGTCTTTGGGAATCATGTTGGCGAGCAACCACTGATTTCTCTTTTCTAAAAAGCTCCGCAGGAAGGTAACACTTTCGGCAAATGTGGTTTCGGTCGTCCTGTACAGGTCATTTCGATAGACACTGATTGGCCATCTCTTAAGATCGCGCGAAAAGGAATTATCGTATTCTTTAAGAAGCACATCGATACGGGCATCTCCGAGGTCATTCGCTTTGTAGAGATTGACAATTTGATCCTGGAGCTCCAAGTATCTCGTATACACAAGCGTGCGGAATTCGGGACAACGCGTCAGATGGCCGATCCAACTTGGTCCAATCGTCGCATTCGGGCCATCCATGTCCTGGTTGAACACCCATAATCCTTCGTGACTATTGTTGGAGCTATTTCCAAGCGTCCCCCAATTATTATATATTCTGTAGTGCTTCATTTCGTCGTGTACAGACACGTTTCCCGCAACGAGATCCATGTCTCACAGAGGGCCGGCATATAATATGCCATTCTTATTTAATGAAAACCTGTGGGATATCTGTCTGATTGACCGCCGCCGCAGTTTCACCGGATGACAATCCGACAATGGCAATCAGCAGCGCCGCCATCAAGGAAATCGTCATTCTTCTCATTTTCGCCGCCCTCCCTTTACATTGAATGCATGTCCTGTATTTTTTATTGTACCATGAGAACCATATATATCAAAGAAACGCAAACGGCCGGGCAGTTGGCCCGGCCGCATTTGAACTCTTACATAATTCCCATTATTCGCGATCATGTAAAAATTCTATGGGAATTATTCCACTCTCTATCCCAAGTGCTTTGCTCGTCCATCCCATTCGTATCGATGCCCCGAGACCAAAATCTGCATATTCAATTTCAATTCTAATCCTCTTATTGGCCTTTGCATCCACTTTGCACTCGAACACCTCTTGATTGTGCCAGTCCCATGCATCGATGGCCAGCTTACCGTCAATCCATACGCGAAGCGCATCGTCGACCCTGAAGGTCAACACCAGGGCTTCCGTATAGCGGGGGACGATGTATCCGTACATTTTACCCCGGAATTGATCCGATTTAATCCCTTCCGGAGCACCCCATCCCCAGTCGTAATCGACATTGCTTTGCTCTTTATGCGATCCTCCGTCTTCACCTTCAAAAGCGTTTATTAAGCCCTCGCCGTTGCGATCGAGCAGATTGGAGTACAGAGGTTCATTTACATATTCATAGTGGATATTTCTGTCAACATAAAAGGCGGTGGAAGGTATGATGCCGAGCGGAACACCGTCGAGCTCCCAGAAAAGGTGAACGGCGGCATAGAGCGGTCCCTGCTGGTATTCCAGCACAAAGGGATAAAATTTACCTTTTTCCAGCTTTACTTCTTTAGAACTGCTGTAATCGAGACTCAGCAGTCCCCAGGAATCGATGATTGTCTCATGACCGCTACCGAGGTCGATCGTCATCCGGACGCCGTCATCCGAGAGGGTCTTAAATACATAGGACCCTGTCTTTTCCGGCTGAATGTATCCGCTCCATCGGATCGAATAGTTTTCCGGACTGATAAAAAACTCGGGCTTAGATTCTTCGATGGGTGAGTCGTAGCCGAAACCCCGCGAAATATTCGTGTCAAGTCGCGTCACTTTTAATGCGCTTTCGTTTGTGATGTCCGCACTGTCGTAATACTGACCTAACACGCCGAGCATATATTCCCTCTGCTGCGTCTGACCGCTGCCGTCATCGCGAGATCCGTCTTCGCCTGATTGGCCTGACGCACTGGCAATGCTTGCACCCCCTGCATGCGCAAACAACAGGAGAACAATCCCGACAATCGTCAAGATTCTCTTCGCTCTATCCATAACCCACCTCATCCATACATCTCACCGATTGAATAACATATATGTATCATAATATATGATAAATAATTAGTGTCAAGTATTGGATGAGCTTCCAACAAAAATCCTGTAAATTTCTTTTGAACAAACGGCCGGGCGAAACTGCCCGGCCACATTCGATGTTACTGATAAAATCTTAGTAAAGTGGGCACATATATTCCTTCGGAATAATCCCGCTTTCGATTCCGAGGGCGCTGCTCTTCCATCCCATTCGAATCGATGCACCAAGACCATAATCCATATAGAGGATATCGATTCTAATAAGGTTGTAGGCCTCAGCATCGATGTCGTACGTAAATGTTTCCTGATTGTGCCAATCCATTTCGTTAATGACTGCTTTATCATTAACCCACACCTGAAGCGCATCGTCGACGGTAAAGTACAATGTGAGCGTTTCTGTGTACCTGGGTAGGATGTACCCCCGCATAATCCCTACAAACACGTCGGTTGTAATATCGCCGGGAGCGCCTGAGCCCCAGTTGTAGTCGATATTGCCTACTTCCTCGCAGTCAAATTCGTTATCCGCATTGTAGAACCAGTTTCTAAATCCTATGCCCGAAAATTCAAAGTCTAAATACAGCGGCTCGTGACACAAATTATAGATCATCTGGTCGACGTAAAAGGCTGTGTCGGGTACGATGCCGAGCGAAACACCTTCGAACTCCCAGAAGAGATGAACAGCTGCATACAGCGGTCCCTGTTGAAACTCCAGCACAAAGGGGTAAAGCCGACCTTCTTCCAGGCTCATGGCTTCGGAGCTGCTGTAGTCGAGACTCAGCAGACCCCAGGAATCGATGATGGTCTCATGGCCTTCGCCGAGATCGATCGTCATTCGAACCCCGTCGTCCGACAAGGTCTTAAACACATAGAGACCTGTACGATCCGGCTGGATGTATCCGCTCCAGCGGATTGAATAGTTTACCGGAGTCATGCGAAACGCAGGCATAAGATCCGCAAGCGGTGACTCGTAGCCAAAGCTCCACGAAATCCGCTCGTCAATTCTCATAGCCCTTAACGCGCTTTCGTTTGAGATTTCTGCACTATCGTAGTATTCGCCAAGCAAGCCGTTGTGATACTCCCCCGATTGTGTACCGCCTCCGCCTGCGCCTTTATCCGGGTCGCCGGCTCCACTTACGCTGCTTGCGAAACCCGCAAGCAGAAGAACAAGGAGAACGATTCCAACAATCATCAGGGATCTTTGCTTTCTATCCATGATCCCACCTCAGCCGTATGGCTTTTCGGTTTGACAGCGTATACATGTACTATAATATATACTGATTTTGAGATGTCAAGCGATGATTGTGCCTTTTAAAAAATATTCTGTATGTCTTCTTGCTGCGGGCACTCGACATTTCGAACACGCCGAAACCCGATTTAACGCAAACGGCCGGGCAGTTTGCCCGGCCGTTGTAAGTTATATTGTTGATGCGAGTAGCCATTCTATTCGTTGGGATACATGTATTCGATGGGTACGATCTCGCTCTTGATTGAATCGCTCTTCCAGCCCATGTGCACGCTGCCGCTCAGCATAAAGTCGGCGTATTCCACTTTGATCAGATATTTCTGCCCCGAAACGACGCTGAACGTGTGTTCAAACGTTGTACGGCTATGATAGCCCCACTCGTCAATTACTTGAGTACCATCCACCCAAACGCGAATGGCGTCGTCGACCGTAAAGATGAGCGTCAGATTCTCTGTAAACTTGGCCTCCAGCAAGCCTTCCATCGTGCCGAAGAACATATCGGTGCTGATTCCGTCCGGCGCACCCCCGCCCCAGTTGTAATTGATATTATTCGTTTCGTCGAAATCAGGTGTACCACCGGTCGGATCATCGTTCTTGGATGTGATGGTATAGAACCTATTGATGAAGCCGGTCCCTTGTTCATCTAACGGGTGATAAAGCTTTCCAGGTGCGAACTCCGTGTAGACACTATCTTCCACAAACAAATGCTCGTTCGGCACCAAACCCATGTTAACACCGTTGTACTCCCAGAAGAGGTATACGGCTGCATACAGCGGTCCCTGCTGGTAATCGAGCTGGATTGGATACAGCTGCCCCTCTGAAAGAGTAATGCTCGTAGAGGTCAGGTAGTTCAGGCTGTATAGACCCCAGTTGTTAATAATTTGATCTCCATCAACAAAGAGTTTTACGCCGTCGTCGGAGAACGTCCTGAACACATAGGTTCCGGTTGCAGGGGCCCTGAAATAGCCTTCCCAGACGATGGAGAAGTTCTCACGGCCCATACTCTCGTGCGGATACTCGCCATATCCATAGTTGAACTCGATGTTGGAATCGATCCGAGCCAGCTTTTTCGCCTGCTCCATGGGCTCGTACGAATCGTAATACGTGCCGAGCAGTCCGTTGTTATACCCATCCGGATCCGGTAAATCCGGGAAGTCGGGAATTTCGGGATCAGGGTCTTCGGGATCGGGATCTTCCGGCACCAGGATTTCCGGAGGAACAGTGAACGTTGCATGGCTCGGATCGTGTTTTACGTAGCCTGCGCCGGTTACGGTTAAACTTTTAGCGACAACTCTCCCATTGACGCTTGGAGCCAAAGCATTATCGTCATCGTACCCCGGACTTTGAAGCGTAACATCAGCAGTTGGTGCATATACCGGGCCATTTACAATATTCTTCCCGCCGCTAATTGTTAGCGTGCTTCCGTCGCTGGCAAGACTGCCGATTAAAGTACCCTGGTGCACCAAGCTGCTTACGCCTGTATAGTAAACATGTGCATGCATTTGGGTGCTGCTATTGTCGCCAAATTTAAGGGCCGACTTAGACACGATAATCGTCTTGTCGGGATCTCCACCATTGTCTATAACCAGAGGGGCAGTTCCGCTAAAGCTATCTACGTACAGATACAACTTGCCGCCGCCGATAACTTTAATGCTGTAGCCCCATTGATAAGACAATGCACCCACTCTCATCTTAATATCTTGTAACGTTGTGTCGACGACAATCGGGCTGTAATCCAAGCCGTCGTACTGCCCAACAATCAAATTGTTGAAATGCGCATCTTCGGTAACAACAACCTGCGGTGCATTCCATGCAGGCGTAAAGCTCTCTATGTTTGATATCACCGGAAAAGCAGCTAAATCCGGAAACACCGCATCAAACTCCGTATCGTTCAGTTCAGTATCATTCCCACTGAAACCAGTCGGAGCAGCAAATGAGGTTCCTGTCTTATGATACGCGTCGCCCGATAAGACGTTATCCCCGGCATTGTTATAAGTAATGTTCCCTTCAGCCGAATAGATGCTGCCTTCTATACGAGCACTATTCCCGGTAAAGTTGTTTTTTACATACACCGCCATATCCGCGGGATCCGGATTGCCGCTCGCCATGGCCACGACGCTGCTCTGTGCGATTAGTAGCAGTACAGCGATTGCAACCATTATGATTCTAGTCTTCTTCATTTTAATACACCTCGTTTTAACTTGGCACGTAGTGTTGATGCTGCTCGCATCGAATCGATCTATAATATGCCTCTTCGGTCATCTGCCGTGGATGCGCATTGCGCATCGCGCCCGGGCGGCCCGAGTCTCTATTTCGTTACCGTTACGACCTTCGTGTTCGGATTCCAGTCTACATCCGCTCCCAGAGACTCTGCGACGAATCTCAGCGGTACCAGCGTCCGGCTGTTGCTGATGTACGGTGCCACGTCCAGCATAATCAGCTCATCCCCTACCACGGCTCCTGTGCCACCGATGGAGAGAAATATGTAGGTCGCATCCCGGACTCCCCGGTTGACCTCGACGGTTTTCGATTTTTCGTTCCATACAATCCGGTCGTCGCTTACCCCCAAAGCGTTGAACACGGCGCGGAACGGCAACATGGTCCTTCCGTTTGTGATGACGGCAGGTACGTCGGCCACCAGTTGTTTTCCGTTTACGTATACGGTCACACCCCCGGCTGCATAAGCCGGCAAAGATGCGGCGATAAATATAGCGAGCATGATGGCGACTATCAATAATTGTTTCGATTTCACTTTTCTCATATCTTTCGACACCCCTTCATACTCTTTGTATACCATAAATGTGTCCATGGCAAGAAATTTCAACGCCTTGAGTGATAAAATCACTAAAAAAGCGGCGATTTTCTCAACCGCCGCTCTGATATCGGCCTATCTGGCAGACAACGGGCTTACATCATGCCCATTCCGCCGCCCATGCCGCCCATCGGAGGCATAGCCGGTTCGTCGGCCGGGATGTCCGCAACGCCTGCTTCTGTCGTAAGCAGCAGCGCGGAAGCGGAAGCTGCATTCTGCAGCGCATAGCGTGTAACCTTCGTGGGATCGACGATTCCTGCCTTCATCAGGTCCTCGTACTGCTCGTTTGCAGCGTTAAACCCGACGTTGCCGGTGCTCTTCTTTACTTCGGCCACGACGACCGATCCTTCGAATCCGGCGTTCTCTGCAATCTGGCGCACCGGCTCTTCGAGCGTGCGGACGATGATGTTCGCACCGGTCCGGCTGTCGCCCGAAAGCGTCTCTGCGTACGCTCTGACTGCGTCGATTACGTGGATAAACGCTACGCCGCCGCCGGGCACAATGCCTTCTTCTACAGCTGCACGGGTCGCGTTCAATGCGTCCTCGATGCGGTTCTTCTTCTCTTTGAGTTCCGTCTCGGTGGCTGCACCGACCTGGATCACAGCGACGCCGCCCGACAGCTTGGCCAGTCTTTCCTGAAGCTTTTCGCGGTCGAACTCCGACGTCGTCTCTTCGATCTGCGCTTTGATCTGCGCGATCCGGCCTTCGATGTCTTCCTTCGATCCGGCGCCGTCCACGATGACGGTGTTTTCTTTATCGACTTTAACCGTGTTGGCGGAGCCGAGCATATCCACCGTGGCATCCTTGAGGTCGTAGCCGAGCTCTTCGCTGATGACCGTGCCGCCGGTCAGGATGGCGATGTCTTTGAGCATTTCCTTGCGCCTGTCGCCAAAGCCGGGGGCTTTGACCGCCACGCAGTCGAACGTGCCGCGCAGCTTGTTGACGACCAGCGTCGCCAGCGCTTCGCCTTCGACGTCTTCGGCGATGATCAGAAGCTTCCTGCCCTGCTGTACGATCTGCTCCAGTATGGGGAGGAGATCCTGGATGTTCGTGATCTTGCGGTCGGTGATCAGGATGTACGGATCGCTGAGCACCGCTTCCATCTTCTCTGCATCCGACACCATGTAGGCCGACAGGTACCCGCGGTCGAACTGCATGCCTTCCACGACCTCGAGCGTCGTGCCCATGGACTTGGATTCCTCGACTGTGATGACGCCTTCGTTGCCGACTTTTTCCATCGCTTCTGCGATGAGCGTGCCGATCTCTGCGTCGTCTGCGGACACCGAGGCAACCTGTGCGATCGCTTCTTTGCTCTCCACTTTATGAGAGATGCCCTGAATCTCCTTAACCGCTACATCGACAGCGCCCTGGATGCCCCTCTTGAGGACCATGGGATTGGCGCCGGCAGCGACGTTTTTAAATCCTTCGCGGATGATGGTCTGCGCAAGCAGCGTCGCAGTCGTCGTTCCGTCTCCGGCGACGTCGTTTGTCTTCGACGCAACTTCCTTAACAATCTGAGCTCCCATGTTCTCGAACGGGTCTTCCAGTTCGATCTCGCGCGCGATGGTAACGCCGTCGTTCGAAATGATGGGAGAGCCGTATTTTCTCTCCAGAAGCACGTTCCGGCCCTTCGGCCCCAGCGTAATTTTAACGGTGTTCGCCAACTGGTCGACACCGGATTGCAACTGTCTCCTGGCTTCCTCGCCGTATTTAATCTCTTTAGCCATTCTATTCACCCTTTCCTGCGTACTATTCCGTAATCGCTAAAATATCTTTCTGCGAAAGCAAAATATATTCTTCTCCGTCTACCTTGATATCGGTGCCGGCATATTTGGAAAAGATCACCTGGTCGCCCTTTTTAACTTCCATCTTGACTTCTTTTCCGTCTACGACGCCACCGGGCCCGACGGCGATGACTTCGGCCATCTGAGGCTGCTCTTTCGCCGTACCGGGAAGCACGATGCCGCTCTTTGTTTTTTCTTCCGCTTCCAGTCTCTTGATGAGTACTCTGTCTCCCAAAGGTTTGATGTTCATACAGATTGTCTCCTTTCGATTCTATATAAAATACCATTCGGCCGCTGTTAGCACTCACTATGTTTGAGTGCTAACACTATTATACTGACCGAACTTTCAATGTCAATACCCATTCTCATTTTTTTTGTGAATTTCGGCTGGATCAGCGCGGTTGCTTAACGCTGCGGATTTCGACGTCCACGGCCCCCATGTTAAAATTGGTCATCAGCGCCACGGTTTCGTACACCTCGCGCTGGATCACAGCCGCAATCTTTCGGATTTGCACCCCGTGCGAAAGCTGAAGGATGATCCGGACAAACAGACCGGCTTCCGCGTCGTTGTTCGAAGAGACCCAGATGACACCCGCCACGCCTCCCGCGTTGCGGGCGACGTGCTGCACGATGTCGGCGATGACTTTGTCGGATATGATGTATTCGCCCAGGTAGCTGTACGTCGGGCGAACGAGGGTTTTTTCCGCTCCGAGGGTCCGGATGTTGGCGTTCCCCTGCCGGAACCGCTTGAGGGGATTCAGGAAGTACCCCGAAAACTGGCGCTTCACCTGGAACGTCGGCGCCGGGATGACATGCGTCCCCGATTCGCTTCGGAGCTTGTGCGCGCGCAGGCGCTCCTCCCGGGTCGTGATGTCGTCGATCTGGATGATCCTCGAAGGAGCCGGCAACTCGAGCCTCGCGGCGATCTTGCGGATCATGTCGTCCGAGGTGCCAAGAATCAATATGTTCTTCGGATTCGCCCGACGGATGGTTTCCTGCATGTTCTTCTTGTGCTCGTCATCCATAAACAGAGCCGTCTTGACCGCGCCGACCTTCGTCGGCTCCTTTTTCGCAGACACGCCGCCGAGGATGCGATTCTCCGCGATAAAAAGCCCGTCGTCGATCATGGCGTCGATGTTCAACCGGCCGCACAACTCCATGGCGTTATAGCTTTTTCCTGTCCCGCTTTTCCCGGACAGCCCGATGATTTTCATGCGCTTTTCTCCGTGGCACTCGAGCTCCTTATAACTGGTAAATCCTCCTTGTTGCTCCGGCTCATTTCTGCTATACTATCTCTGTCGATGCCGTCACCCGGGAGCCGGTGTGCGCGGTCATCCGGAACAATTAATCACAACCAGTATATTGGAGGATTCAACATGGCTTATGTAATCAACGATTCTTGCATCAGCTGCGGCGCCTGTGTCGCCGAATGCCCCACCGACGCGATTTCGGAAGGCGACAGCAAGTATGTAATCGATGCCGACAAGTGCATCGAGTGCGGTGCCTGCGCCGACGTATGTCCGGTCGATGCACCCCAGCCCTAAGCACAGGGTAGGAAAGAAGCACACAAAACAATAACCGTTTCTTGCCTGGCGAGAAACGGTTGTTTTTTAGGGGCGTTCGTTTCGGCTGATGTGATACACCAGGAACTGCAGGCCGTCGGACAGGTGGACGTTCTCGACCGGGATGCCGTCTGTCTCGGGCACGTCCCAGGGGGCGAAGTTCCAGATGCCTTTCACCTTTCCGCGGATCAGCATCTCTGCGGTCTGCTCGGCCGCTTCTTTGGGGACGCTGATGACGCCGATGTCCACGCTGTGTTTTTTGAGGAAGTCGGGGAGCGTCGCTACGTCGGCCACGACGACCTCGTTGATCGTCGTCCCGATAACGCTCGGGCTCGAGTCGAACATCGCCACGACCGGGAAGTCCCGGTTGTAGGTGTAGTTAAAGTTTGCGATGGCGCGTCCGAGCCGCCCGCAGCCGACGATGACGAGACCGTACTCGCGCGCCAGGCCGAGGATGTTTTCGAGCTCCTGTATCAGGCCGGGGACGTTGTACCCGTATCCCTGCTGGCCGAAGCCTCCGAACTGGTTCAGGTCCTGTCGGATTTGTGACGCTGTAAAGCCGGTTTTTGCACCCAGTTCCTTCGACGACACCCTCATGGAGCCGTTTTCGTGCATCTCCTCCAGGATCCGGAGGTAGCGGGGAAGGCGACGGATGACAGCGTTGGAAACTTTATTTTTGTTTTTCATGGCACTTCCTTTTATTGCAATAGATTGTTTATATTTTATCATGGAGGCTTGCTTGTTACAAGAAAGATTGTATGCTACCATGGAAAAGCGGTTAAATTGCGGCGTTTGGGGTAATAGATGAGCATATTATACGCAGATAAAATCAGCAAAGTCTACGGGGTCACGCCGGTGCTTACCGACGTGAGCTTTCGCGTGGAGCCCAAAGACCGCATCGGCATCGTCGGCGCCAACGGGGCCGGCAAGACCACGCTCATCAACATCCTCGCCGGCGAGCTGTCGCCGGATGGCGGCACGCTGCACAAAGCGTCCGACCTTTCCGTGGGATACTTAAAACAGCGCGATCACTTTTGCCCCGACCGTACCGTCGAAGAAGAGATGATGGGCATTTTTGAATGGCAGCTCGAGACAGAAAAACAGCTTCCGGCGCTCGCCGAACACATCGCCGCTCTGTCGGCGCAGGGTCGCGACGTCGCAGAGGAACTCGCGCGCTACGATGCGCTCGTGCTGGAGTTTGAAAACCGCCGGGGGTACGAATTCCGCAGCCAGATCCGCGGTGTGCTTGCAAGCCTGGCATTTACCGAGGACGACCTTTCCAAGCAGATCGACTGCTTAAGCGGCGGTGAGCGGACGAGGCTTGCGCTCGCTTCGCTTCTGTTAAAAGAGCCGGATCTCCTGCTCCTCGACGAGCCGACGAACCACCTGGACATCGGCACGCTCCGCTGGCTGGAGCAGTACCTCGCCGCCTACAACGGCACGATCATCGTCATTTCGCACGACCGCTACTTCCTCGACCGGACCGTCGGACGGATCTTCGAAATCGAGCATCAGACGCTCACCGTCTACGAGGGCAACTACAGCTCGTACGCCGACAAAAAGCAGCTGCGCCTCGAGGAAGAGCTGAAGCGCTACGAACAGGCGCAGCAGGACATCCGGCGCGAAGAAGACATCATCCGCAGACTCCGTCAGCACCAGACGGAAAAGCTGGCAAAGAGGGCCCGGTCACGCGAAAAACGCCTGGCGCACGCAGAATTGCCGGACCGGCCGGCCTCTGCCGGAGGCCGCCTCAACATCCGCTTCCACGAAAAGCTGACGCCCGGCAACGACATCCTGTCTGCGCAGGGTCTGTCCATGAGCTTCGGTGACGGCCGCGAGCGGCGCACGCTGTTCCGCGGTGTCAACCTGGAGATGAAGCGGGGAGACCGCCTCTGCCTCGTCGGCGAAAACGGAATCGGCAAGACGACGCTCCTTAAAATTCTGCTCGGCCGCCTGACGCCGGACGAAGGGACCGTGCGCCTGGGGCAGAACGTGATTCCGGCCTATTACGATCAGGAGCAGCAGATGCTGCAGCCCGAAAACACGGTGCTCGAAGAGGTGCACGCGTCGTATCGTCTGTACGACCAGCAGGAGCTGCGGACGATGCTCGGCCGGTTTCTTTTCCGGGGTGACGACGTGTTTAAGAAGGTCAGGGATCTGGCCGGCGGGGAGAAGGCGCGCCTGTCGCTGCTCAAGCTGATGCTCTCCGGTGCGAACTTTCTCGTGATGGACGAGCCGACCAACCACCTGGACATCGGAGCCAAAGAGGTGTTTGAGCAGGCGCTGATCGCCTATCCCGGCACGCTGCTCATCGCGTCGCACGACCGCTACCTTTTGTCGAAGATCCCCACGGCCATCTGCGAACTGAGCGCCGGGGGCATCGAGACGTATCTGGGCGGGTACGATTACTATGCCGAAAAGAGCCGCCGGCTCGCGTCGGGGAAGACGTACCTGGACCGCATGGCGATGTCGACGGGCCCGGATGACCGGGAGCCGGAACGTCAGAAGGAGCTCGACAAAGAGGCACGCACGCGTGCCCGCCGGGAAGAGCGGGAACAAGCCGCGCTCGACCGGAAAATTCAAAGCGACCGGCTGCGGAAAGAAGCGGAAATCACCGAGGCTGAAGCGCTCATCGCGCGCATCGAAGCCGAGCTGTGCAGGGAAGAAGTCTACAGCGACCCGCAAGCTGCGCTTGAGTGGAGCGGAAAGCTGCAGAAAGCGCAGGAGGAAATGGAGCGGCTATATGAACAATGGATGGCGCTTCCGTAAAATGCTTGCAGAGATTGCGCTTTCGGAAAATGCTTGCAGAAATTGTAGCAGCGATGTGTACTTTGCCGAAAAAGTAGCAAAAAAGACGCTCTTGAGTGAATCGATTCTCGGACGTGAGCGTTTTACACGAAAAAGTAGCAAAAATGACGCTCTTGAGTGAATTGCTTTACACTATATGGCAATTCCGCCGACTTACTAGACACTTTTCGCAAATCTGTTCATTATCTTTCCTAAATCCAAAGAGCATTCACTCATTATCGCAAATTTTGTCATAATATCGCAAATTTCCACCCTAGGCTCTGACTTGCTCGTTACTTGATGGCGACTGCATCCTGCTGATTGCTCTGGTCAACAGATGTAACATTTTATCGCGTAATCTCCCAAGACGCCGACTTGCACCGCAGCTATAAAAGGCGCTTCCGTAAAAAGTACTTGCACAACTCGACTCTTGTATTATAATGAAGTGAGATTTGCACCGGCGAATCGAAAAAAACGTGGAGGTAGAACATGATTTTTGACAAGATCCGGGAAATAATTGCAGAACAGCTTGGTGTCGACAAAGACGACATCACGATGAACACCAACATGATGAAGGATCTCGAGGCCGACTCTCTGGACGCCGTCGAGGTGATCATGGCGATTGAAGATGAGTTTGAACTGGAGATTCCTGACGAACAGGCCGAACAGTTCCAGCTCGTAAGCGCGCTGGTGAAGTACGTCGAAGAAAACGCAAACAGCTAATGACACACACTAAACAGCAGCTCTTCGGAGCTGCTTTTTAGATGTCTGGAGTTTTCTGGCAGTATCAGAATTCTCGAAATATGAGCAGCGACTGATCTTCTTTGTTTCTATCTGATTTCCGGGCAGATTCTGAATCGCTGAGGTGCGCTCGGTGCTTGACCTTTGTCAATTCTGCTCAATGTCGGTGTGGATTCAGGATTTTTGAAATGCGCTTTTTACTTTGGAAATTGTTGATGCTATCCTGCTTTTGCACGAGCGTCAAGTAAATCTAAATCTGTTTCGATCGACAGCCGCGGCCACACATCCAGATACAAATCGGAATACAGACCGAGGCGCTGCTTGTGGTAGGCCGCGCACGCAACCATCGCCGCATTGTCCGTGCAGAGCACCGGCGACGGGATGCACAGGTCGACGCCGGCCGCCGTGCAGGCGGCTTTTAAATTTTCCCTCAGCAGGCTGTTGCTGGCTACCCCGCCCGCGAGCACAAGCACATCGGAGCCCGCCTGCGAAAGCGCCATCAGCGCTTTGTCGACGAGCACGTCGACAGCGGCGGCCTGGAAGCTCGCAGCGACATCGCTGACGTTGACTGCGCGGCCTCTCTGTCGCTCCGCGTGGACGTGGTTGACGGCGGCGGTCTTGATGCCGCTGAACGAAAAATCCAGACTTCCTTTTTCCAGATAGACTCTTTTAAAGTGCACCGCCGCCGGATCGCCCTTCCGGGCAGCTTTGTCAATCGCAGGTCCGCCCGGGTATTCGAGCCCGAGAACCCGGGCGACTTTATCGAACGCTTCGCCAGCGGCGTCGTCACGCGTCTGCCCCAAAATGCGGAAGCGGTTGTACCCTTCCACCGCGATCAGGTGCGTGTGGCCGCCGGATACGACCAGCGACACGAACGGCGGCTCGATGTCCGGACGCTCGATGAGCCCGGCCATGATGTGCGCCTGGATGTGATGCACGGCGACGAGCGGTTTGCCGGCTGCCAGCGCCACGGCTTTCGCAAAGGCCGTGCCCATTAAAAGGGCTCCCGCGAGTCCCGGACCGGCGGCAACGCCGATTTCGTCCACGTCGTGCAGATCGATTCCGGCTTCTGCAAGCGCAGTTTCGAACACCGGATTCATGTTCTGCAGGTGATGCCTCGAGGCGATTTCGGGGACGACGCCGCCGTACGCGCGGTGAATATCGATCTGCGACGAAATGACGTTGGACAGGATATCCCGGCCGTCAGCCAGAATCGCCACAGCGGTTTCGTCGCAGCTCGTTTCGATGCCGAGTGTAATGTGTCGTTCGTGCTTCATGTTTCCCTCTAAAGTTCCACAGAGCCGCGCCACAGAATCAACGCGTGCTCCGGCGGATGCTGGTAATAATCTTCCCTCGTTCCGGCGACGCGAAACCCCAGCTCTTCGTAGAGCTTTAACGCCGCTTCGTTCGATTCGCGGACCTCGAGCGTGTGCGCCACGACGCCTTCCGTTTTGCTGTCGTTGATCATCGCTGTCACGAGCGCCCGTCCGATTCCGCGCCGACGGAACTCCGGATGAACCGCTATGTCGATGATGTGCCCCTGGTCCACGACGATCCACAGCCCGCCGAAGCCGACGATGCGCCCGTCGGATATGGCGACGATATAGCGCGCCAGCGGGTTACCCGCGACGTCCTGCTCGATGGCGTCCTTCCGCCACGGGTCGGAGAAGCACAGCACTTCCAGTTCGGCCATCTCGCCGGCATCCGAAGGCCGCGCTGCCCTGTACGTTATTTTCTGCATCGCTCGTTCCGCTTCCGCTCCGCCTCGGACACCCTCAGATACTCCGGACTTGCCGCGGCCGCGTCTACCGCTTTGCCGCTGCGCCAGAGATTGAGCGCCAGCTGCGCCGCCGCCTGCGCCTGCTGAACTTCGCCTGCGCCTTCGACGAAGACGAACGGCTTTGCGTAGCGCTCCAGCACCTGCGCGTAAACGCCGGCGCCGTCACCGCAAAACTGTGCGACTTCTCCTTCCTGCTGACGGCTGGCAAGCAGATCCAGGAACGCTTCCGGATCGTGCGCCCCTTCCCCGATCACCTCGGTCACCTCGTGCACCTCCGTTTTTCTGTAGGCGCCCGCGTAAATCTGGCTACGCCTCGCGTCGAGCACGGGCACGACCAGCGCGCCGGGCCGGAATGCCTCGTGGTACGCAAAGCTCTCGAGCGACGGCACCTCGACGATCGGCTTCTGCCACACCAGCGCCAGCGCCTTCGCCGTGACCATGCCGATGCGGATGCCCGTAAACGAGCCGGGCCCGCGCGACACAGCAACCGCGTCGATGCTCTCCGCTTCGACGCCGTGTTCGCTCATCAGCGCGCCGATCATGGGAGCGAGTTCCTCGAGATGCGAGTAGCGCGTGTCGTTGAGCCGCTCGACAATATGGCGATTCTCATCGATGAGAGCGACGGAGGCCATCGGCCCCGTCGTTTCTATTATAAGAAGCTTTGTTAGGGGCGGCATATCCGCTTGCAGCTGATTTGTCAAGTCCGCATTCATCCGATCACACAGATCCTTTCCGATTCGCCCGCGCCCATCTCCAGCCGCACCCGCAACGCGCCGGGCGGCAGCAGGTCCTCCACGAGATCCGCCCACTCGACGACGCACAGGCCGTCACCCTCCAGATACTCCGCAAACCCGATCTCGAACAGCTCGTCCGGATCGTGCACGCGGTACACGTCGAAGTGGTAAAATGGGATGCGGCCGCTGTCGTATTCGGCCAGAATGGTGAACGTGGGGCTCGTGACCGCCTCGCGCACGCCGAGTCCTTCGGCGATCGCCTGGGCCAGCGTCGTCTTCCCAGTGCCCAGGTCGCCCGCGAGCGCGATAACGTCGCCGCGTGACGCGCTCTGCGCAAGCTCTCTGCCGAGCGTCTGCGTGTCAGCTTCAGTTGTGAGATATATCGTCTTTTTCATGGTTGCAATGCTATCACAACGCCCGAACCTTGGCAAGACAGCCGGGGTGAGGGCGTTGCAGGCGCCGGCAGCTTGACATTCCAACGCCGCCCTCATATAATGCTCCTTGTAGATCTGTTTCAGGGCAGGGTGAAATTCCCGACCGGCGGTGATGCGCCTCCATGGCGACAAGTCCGCGAGCCCCAGGCCGAGTCGGTTAGAATCCGACACCGACGGTAGAGTCCGGATGAAAGAAACACAATCTTTTATTGTGGCCCCGAACGCGGGGTTTTTATTTGCCTGACAGATTCCACCTAAACCATTTCCAAAGAACGAGGAGGAATCCAAATGAACAATGTAAGCTCTAAGACAAGAGACCTGGCCAAGCTGGGCGTCCTGGCGGCGATTTCAATCGTGCTGGTCGCATTGATCCATGTGCCGATCATCGCCGCTGCACCGTTTCTGGAATACGACCCGGCGGATATTCCAATCATCATCGGCACGTTTGCGATGGGGCCGGCGGCCGGACTGCTGCTGACCGTCGTAGCGTCGACCGTACAGGGCCTGACCGTGAGCGCGGCCTCGGGCGGCTACGGCATCCTGATGCACATCATCGCCACCGGCACCTATGCAGTCGTCGCGGGCAACATCTACAAGCACAACAAGACGAAGAAGACGGCGGCGCTGGCGATGCTGGCCGGCACGGTCTGCATGACGCTGATCATGATCCCGGCCAACCTGCTGATTACGCCCATCTTCATGACCGTCAGCCGCGACGTGGTCAAGGCGCTTTTACTGCCGGGCATCATCCCGTTCAACCTGATCAAGGCCGGCATCAACTCGGTCATTACATTTATACTGTATAAAAGAGTATCCGGCATACTGCACCGATAACGCAACCGGGAAAGACAAGGATTACTATGCACCACGACATCGAACAAACCGAACCAAACAAAACGGCTAAGCGGGGTTATTCGTTTATTCTCATAGCCGGCTTGTTCTGGGGCACGACGGGGCTGTTCATCGAACAGCTGACGCGCGCCGGCGCAAGCAACAGCCTCATCAGCGTCCTGCGGGTCGGAACGGCTCTGATTCTGATGCTGCCGATCGTGTGGAAAAGCTGTGGTCTCGCGGCGCTCCGCATCCCGCGAAAAACGCTTCTGATGTGCGTCGCCATGGGGTTCTGCAGCCAGACGGTGTTCAACATCTGCTACACTGCCGCTGTCAACTCCGTAGGCGTTGCCACATCGGCGGTGCTGCTGTACGCCTCGCTGTTTTTCGTCTGCATCTTTTCGCGCATCATATTTAAAGAAATAATCACCGCGCACAAGATACTCGGCATCACTGTCAACATCGTCGGCTGCGTGCTGACCGTCACGGGCGGAGACTTCAGCGCGCTGTCGTTCGTGTGGTTCGGCACGATCATGGGACTCGGGGCCGCCCTCGGCGGCGGATCCATCGTCATCTTCGGAAAAATCCTCACCGACGACACCCACCCCTACGTCATCACGTTTTACAATCTGCTGTTCGGGTTCATTTTCCTGCTCCCGTTTCTGGCGGGGCCCGGAGCGGGCAGCATCGCACTGTCCGGACGCATCATCCTGCTGGGGTTTGCCATGGGGCTCGCGTCGGCCTGCATCCCGGAAGTCCTGTTTATGACCGGCCTTTCGCACCCGGTCGAAGCGTCGAAAGTCAACGTGTTTGCCTCGATGGAGATCATCCTCGCCTCGCTCATCGGCATCTTCGCGTTTCACGAATTCATCAACGCGTGGAAACTCGTGGGAATGGCGCTCGTGCTGTGCTCCATATTGATCATCAACCTTTCGCCGGCGATTTCCATCAAACGGGACGCAAGCGAAGCCTGATTGAGATAAAATCGACGACAGGCACACAGCCAGAGGCAGCCTGGTTGCGATATAAAATTTCGGCGGACACACGCGAAAACGCAACCCGGTATGGCAAATCGTCAACGTAAATGAATGCAAACGGAGCCTGATTACCGAAAACCGTCCACGTAAACTGAAGCAAGCGAGGCCACATCATGGATAAAAGTCTGCAGCGAAAAGGATATATACAAATTTTCATAACCGGCTGCCTGTGGGGTACGATCGGCCTGTTCGTGACGCTGATGAGCGACATGGGCGCCGACGGATCGCTGATCAGCCTGCTGCGAATCGGCAGCGCCTGCGTACTGATGTTCTTCTTCGCGCTGGTCAAAGGCGGCGGCTTGACGGGCCTGCGGATCGACCGCAAGACGCTCTGGCTGACGCTGCTGATGGGCGTACTCGGGCAGGCGGTGTTCAATCTGTGCTACGCGCGCGCCATCCAGATCGCCGGCGTCGCGACCGGCGCCGTGCTCCTGTACACCGCGCCCGCCTTCGTGTTCGTAATCGCCACGGTATTCTTTAAGGAAGCGGCGACGCCGAAAAAGCTGCTGGCGCTGTTCATCAACATCGTCGGTTGTGTGCTGACCGTGACAGGCGGAAATTTTACAGCTCTTTCGTTTCCTGTGACAGGCGTGATTATGGGCGTGCTCGCCGGTTTTTTCTACGCGCTGTCCACCGTCATCTCCAAGCTGGCCGCGAACCGGGCGCATCCCTATGTGCTGACGTTCTACTCTTTTCTGTTTGCAACGATCTTCCTGCTGCTGATCAAAGTTCGACAGGGTTTCGACGCTGCTGTTCTGACCGCACCCGTCCTGCTGATGGGCATGGCGTTCGGACTGGTGGCCACGGTGCTCGCCTATGCGTTCTACATGAACGGCCTGGCTAAGCCTGTGGAGACGTCGAAGGTTCCGGTCATCGCGTCGGTCGAAACCGTCGTGGCCACCCTGCTCGGCGCGCTGCTCTTCTCTGAGAACATGGGCGGATGGAAAGTGCTGGGCATCGGCCTGGTCTTAGCGTCCATCGCCGTGATGAATATCTCCGACCGCGCCGATAAAGAAGCTGCGGCATAGCTTGTTGCGAAGCTACCTATTTCCCGAACACTTCCAGCGCCTGGGTAAAGTCCGCGATCAGGTCGTCGGCTTCTTCGATGCCGACGGACAGGCGGAACAGACCCGGCGTAATGCCCATGGCGCGGCGCTTGTCATCCGGCATGTGCGAGTGCGACGACGTGCAGGGATGCGCCAGCGTCGTGCGCAGGCCGCCGAGCGTCATGGCGTAGTGCGCAAAGTGCAGCGACTGCAAAAAGTCGTCGAACTTCGACTCGTCTTCCGGCACGATAAAGCTCATCATCCCGCTCATCTCTTCCTTCGAGCGGAACATCTTCATCGCCAGGTCGTGCTGGGGGAAACTCTCAAGCGACGGGTGGTACACCTTCGACACGTACGGATTCGCTTCGAGCGCTGCCGCGAGCTTGGCGGCGTTGGCCATCTGCTTTTTAACGCGCAGGTCCATCGTGTGGAAGCTCTTGGTCATCGCAAATGCGGCGTACGGATCGCCGGGCGTTCCGCACAGCATGCTGATGGGCTGGATCTCGTCGATCAGCTTCTTGCTGGCCGTAATCGATCCCGCGATGGCGTCCGCATGACCGCTCATAAACTTCGTAAGGCTGTTGATGACGATGTCTGCGCCCAGGTCGATCGGCTTGATCGCGATCGGCGTCGTAAACGTGTTATCGATCATCAGCCAGGCGCCGTTTGCGTGCGCGATGTCCGCAAGCGCAGCCACGTCGGCGATGTTGAGTGTCGGGTTGGCGCACACTTCCGAGTAGATCAGCTTCGTGTTCGGCTTGACGGCGTCCTTTACATTCTGCAGGTCGTCGAAGTTGACGAGGTCGGTCTCCACGCCGAACTTGTTCATCAGCTTGCCCATCACGTCGAACGTCTCGCCGTAGATATTCCGGTTGCAGACGATGTGATCGCCGGGGGAAAGAAGCGTAAACAGCGTCGTGGAAATCGCGCCCATTCCGGACGAAAAGATGAGGCTGTCTTCGCCGTGCTCGAGATAGGTGACGACCTCGGCGAGCACGTCGCGGTTCGGATTGTTTGTCCGGATGTACGTGTACTTCGATTCGTAGGCCTGCTTGACCTCCGTAAGCGAGTTCATCGTAAATGAGACAGCGGGGAACAGGGGGAACATTTCGGGCTTGTTGAAGTCCATGCCCATGCGGCCCGTGCGGCCTTTGTGCAGCACTTCGCTCGTTTCTGTGTACTTGTTCTTATCCATGGGGGTCCTCCTTTAATAAAACAGCCGGGCCGCCGAACGGGCAGCCCGGCACGCTACGAATGACCGGTTATGGCTTATTTATCCGAGCACCTTGGATACGACACCCGATGCCACGGTGCGTCCGCCTTCGCGGATCGCGAACCGCAGACCTTCTTCGATCGCGATCGGCGTAATCAGCTCGATCTTCATCTGGATGTTGTCCCCGGGCATGCACATCTCGACGCCTTCGGGGAGCTCCACCGTGCCCGTTACGTCCGTCGTACGGAAGTAGAACTGCGGGCGGTACCCGTTGAAGAACGGCGTATGACGGCCGCCTTCTTCCTTCTTGAGCACGTAGACTTCCGATTCGAACTTCGTGTGCGGCAGGATC
>DUTT01000037.1 GCA_012841925.1 Clostridiales bacterium
AAAGAGGACGAAGATCTGTGCGGTCTGCTGCAAGGCCTCCACTGCATCGTTCTTTTGAACAAATCCGATCTGCCGACGGTGATTGGCGAAGCGGACATCGAACGCCTGCTGCCGGATGCGAAGATCCTTTCCACGTCCCTGACGGAGGGCATCGGGCTTGACCTGCTGGAACAGACGCTCGTCGAGTGGATTACCGGCGGCAAGGTCCGGCGACGGGAGGATGTGCTTCTTACGAATATCCGGCACATCGATCTGGTGCGGCTGGCAGAAGCGGAAATGAAAGAAGCGCTCGCGATTGCGCAGAGCGGAGAAGCGATGGATTTCGCGGCGTTCCATCTTCGGCAGGCCTGTGACTGTCTGGGAGAGATTACCGGGCTGACGATCGACGCTGATATGCTGGATCGGATTTTTTCGCAGTTTTGTCTGGGGAAGTAAGCCATGGAAGTCAAACGGATGGGACAATTCGATATCGTCGTAATCGGCGCCGGACACGCCGGATGCGAAGCGGGGCTTGCGGCTGCGAGGATGGGAAAGCGCACGCTCGTTCTCTCCATGAACCTGGAGGCGGTGGCCTATCTTTTCTGCAATCCGTCCATCGGCGGAACGGGAAAGGGACATCTCGTCCGCGAAATCGATGCGCTCGGCGGCGAGATGGGGCTTGCGATCGACAAGACGTTTATCCAGAGCAAGATGCTCAATACAGCCAAAGGGCCGGCGGTCCATTCGCTGCGCGCGCAGGCCGATAAAATCGCCTATCACCAGGAGATGAAGCGCGTGCTCGAAAACCAGGAAAACCTGTTCTTAAAGCAGGGCGAAGTCGTCGACATCGACATGGACGAGGAAGAAGGCGTGCGCGGCGTGCTTCTGAAGACCGGTGTGTATTACGGTGCAAAGGCGGTGATCGTCGCAACCGGAACGTTTTTAAAAAGCATGATATTCATCGGTGACGCAGCGTATCGCAGCGGGCCGAACGGCCTGTCGTCGTCGGATGAGCTGGCGGAAAAGCTGGTGGAGCGCGGAATCGGACTCCGCCGCTTTAAAACCGGCACGCCGGCCCGGGTGCTTTCAAAGAGTTTGGACTACACGAAGATGATTCCGCAGTACGGCGATGAGGACATCGTGCCCTTTTCCTTTATGAACGAGCATCTCTCCTGCGACCAGGTGCCGTGCCATCTGGCCTACACGAACGAACGGACGCACGCGGTCATCCGGGAAAACGCGCATCGCTCGGCCCTGTACGGCGGGATGATCACAGGCGTCGGCGCGCGGTACTGCCCGTCCATCGAGGATAAGGTCGTCCGGTTTGCAGATAAAGAGCGCCATCAGATTTTTGTCGAGCCGGAGAGCCTGACCACAGACGAGATGTATCTGCAGGGACTCTCAAGCAGCCTGCCCGAAGACGTGCAGGAAGCGTTTTACAAGACGATCGAGGGCATGGAACACCTCGAAATCGTGCGCCCTGCCTACGCCATCGAATACGAATGCATCGATCCGCTGGACATCCGCATCAACCTGGAGCACCGCCGCTTTAACAACCTATTCTGCGCCGGGCAGTTTAACGGAACGTCGGGTTACGAGGAGGCGGCGGCGCAGGGTCTTGTCGCCGGCATCAACGCCGTGCTGAAGCTCGACGGTAAACCTCCGTTTGTCATCGACCGGTCGGAAGGTTATATCGGGGTGCTGATCGACGATCTCGTTACGAAGGGCACGAACGAACCGTACCGGATCATGACTTCGCGGGCGGAGTACCGGCTCGTGCTGCGGCAGGACAACGCCGACGAGAGGCTGACGCAGAAGGGATACGATGCGGGACTCGTGACAGAGGAACGGTACGAACGCTTTAAAAAAATTGAGGCTGAAGCCGAAGCGGAACGGGCCAGGCTTTCTGCGAAAGAAGTGACTCCATCGTCTATTAACGATTATCTATGCGCCCATGGAAGTGCGCCTCTCAACAGCCGCGTGACGTTGGCAGAACTCATGAAGCGCCCGGAGATTACGTACGACATGCTGGCCGAAATCGATCCGGAACGGCCGGCGCTTTCGCGCCATGCGATCGACAAGGTGCAGGTGCAGATCAAATACGAGGGGTACATCTCGAAGCAGCTCGCGCAGATCCAGCGCTTTAAGAGGCTCGAAGAGCAGAAGCTCGATCCGGACCTCGACTACCTGTCGATGGAGGGCATCCGCATCGAAGCGCGGCAGAAGCTCCACGATCACCGGCCGGTGTCGATCGGACAGGCGTCGCGGATCTCCGGCGTTTCGCCTGCGGACATCAACGTGCTTTTGGTATACTTGGAAAAGAAGAGGAGAAGCCTTCGTGAAGAAGCTTGAGGCATACATCGAAAAGCTCGGTCTTTCGCGCGATCCCGAAACGCTGGATCTGTACCGGCGCTACCGGGACGAGGTGCTCCGCAGAAATGAATCGATCAATTTGACGGCGGTGCGCGATCCGGATGAATTTGAGGAAAAGCATCTGGTCGATTCGCTGTCGGTTTTTGAGGTCGAAGCGTTTCGACAGGCAAAGCGCGTGCTCGACGTGGGGACAGGTGCCGGGCTCCCGGGCATCCCGCTTGCGATTGCGATGCCCGGCACGCAGTTCGTCCTGATGGACTCCGTGCGGAAAAAGCTGACCCAGGTCGAGGAAATTGCCTCTTTGCTTTTGCTCGACAACGTAACGGTGATCCACGCGCGCGCCGAAGAGGCCGCTTCGAAACCGGATTTTCGCGAATCGTTCGACTTTGTGGTCTCCAGAGCTGTCGCGAACCTGTCGACGCTGTGCGAATATACCCTGCCGTACGTACGGCAGGGCGGAAGCTTCGCCGCTTATAAGACGAGATCCGCCATGGATGAGATCCGAGAGGCGGAGCGTGCCGCGGAAGTGCTGGGAGGAGGCCGGATGCAGGTGGTCGAACCGTTTGGAGCGGAGAGCGGGCACATACTGGTCTGCATCGAAAAGATCCGGCCGACGCCGAAGGGATACCCGAGGAAAGCCGGTACGCCGGCGAAGCTACCGCTGTAATAGGCGGTCATTCCGAAGAGAAAGCCGATGCCGCAAGCAAATACATAAGTGAGACGGATGATATATCAATCAGCGATAAGAGGAGGAACTACATGGACAGAATTTTTTACAACGGAGTGATACGGACGCTGGATGCAGCGTATCCCCTGTGCAGCGCCGCCGCGGTCAAAGACGGCGTCATCCTGCGGCTGGGAAGCGACGAGGAGATACTGGCGCTGGCGGAAGCGGGCACGGAGAAAATCGATCTCGGGAAAAAGCTGATGCTGCCCGGGTTTATCGATTCCCACCTGCACATGCTCAACTACATCGAGTTTCTTGAGCAGGTCAACCTCTCCGGTGCGGCTTCGCTGGACGAAGTGAAGACCCGGCTGAGCGAAGGTCTGCCGCAGGCGATCGAAAAAGGGCGCTGGCTTGCCGGCGTGTCGTTTAACCAGGACTATTGGGATGCACCGCTCATGCCGACGCGCAAGGACCTGGACGAGGTGTCCGCAGAGGTTCCCATCGTAATCCGCCGGGCCTGTTTCAACATGTCCGTTGTCAACACGAAAGGCATGGACATGCTGGGCATCCTGGGCGAGCGGGAAGCGACGTCGGACATGCTGCTCGGTTATTATGAGGACGGAACGCCAAACGGCATCATCCGTCAGCATTCCCAGGACATCCTGGCCCACGCGGTGACGATTCCTCCGCTCGAAGAAATCAAGCGCATGATTCTCAAGGCGTGCGGCGATATGATCGAAAAGGGCATCACATCCGTGCACTCCGAAGACTACATCAACTACGCCGTCGACAGCAGCGAGCTCGTTTCGCAGGCGTTTAAGGAACTGGCCGCCGAAGACAAGTTGCCGGTGCGCGTGTATCAGCAGTGCGCATTTCGGACAAAAGAGCAGCTCGAAGCGTTCCTTGCAACCGGGAACAAGCCGGGAACCGAGTTTGGACGCTACAAGATCGGGCCGCTCAAAGTGTTCCAGGACGGAGCGCTCGGTGCGCGGACAGCCAGACTCAAGGACGGCTATCAGAACGATCCCGGCAAGAAGGGCATCCTGATCCATCCCGAAGAAGAGCTGTACGGTCTGCTTGCGACGGCTCATAAGAACGGTATGCAGGTCGTGACGCACTGCATCGGCGACGAGTCGCTCGAAGTGACGATGGACACCTACGAGCGCGTGATGCGCGAATTCCCAAGGCTCGACCCCAGGCACGGCATCATCCACTGCCAGATCATGTCCAGGCAGCTGCAGGAGCGGTTCCGCGAACTGAACATCCTTGCGCTGGTGCAGCCGGTCTTCATCGAAAGCGACATGAACATCGTCGACGACTGCGTCGGCAGCGAGCTGGCAAAGCAGAGCTACAACTGGCGGGCCTTTATCGACATGGGCGTGCACATGTGCGGCAGCTCTGACTGTCCCGTAGAAGTGTTTGACATTTTGCCCAACATTTACCACTGCGTGACCCGTGCCAACAAGGATGGATCGAAGACCTGGTATCCCGAAAACGGCGTGACTATCGACGAGGCAGTGCGCATGTTTACGATCGAAGGCGCCTACGCGTCGTTCGAAGAGTCGGTCAAAGGAAGCATTACGGTCGGCAAACTCGCAGACTTCGTCGTTCTCGACTGCGATATCTACGAGGCAGATCCGACGGAGCTCTTAAAGACGAACGTCGAGATGACGGTCATCGAGGGAGAAGTCGTCTATAAGAAACGATAATACAAACTGCCTGCTCAATGTGCGGTTAAATGCTAAAAGGGAGATGTTTCACGTGAAACATCTCCCTTTTGATTCGTCACCATGAGCTCGTCAGAACAGGCTTTTTGTTTCACGTGAAACATTGTTCGGCGACCAGTAGCCGTCCGATTAAATAATTACATCGTTTTGCAGGGATGCCGTGTGTTTGTGCGGAATGGTTAAAATCCGTGGCGCAGCCCAGTGAAGTAGAGTATAATGAGTTGACATATGCTACCGATACAGAAAGAGTGAAAATATGGGCAGATCGATTGCGATTTTCAATCAGAAAGGCGGCGTCGGTAAAACGACGACGAATATCAATCTTGCGGCCTGTCTGGCTATCAAGGGTAAAAAAATTCTGGTGCTGGACCTGGACCCGCAGGGGAACACGACGAGCGGCTTGGGTATTCCAAAGAAGTCTCTGAAGATTACGAGCTACGAGCTGTTGATCAACGACGAGATGGACCCGCGCGAAGCGATTCTCAAGACCGGGGTTCCGAACCTGGATATCCTTCCCGGCAGCGTAGATCTGGCTGCGGCGGAAATCGAACTCGTGCAGCTCGAGGGACGGGAAAAGAGACTCAAGAAGGCGCTCGGTAAAATTAAGGATCTGTACGATTACATTTTTATCGACTGCCCGCCGTCGCTCGGTCTTCTCACCATCAACGCGCTCACCGCCGTGGATAGCGTGCTCATCCCCATACAGTGCGAATTCTATGCGCTGGAAGGGGTGAGCCAGCTGATCAGCACCATCGAACTCGTCCGAAAGAGTCTCAATCCGGATCTGGAGATCGAAGGGGTTATCCTGTCGATGTTCGACGGCCGGACGAACCTGTCGATCCAGGTCGTCGAAGAAGTGAAGAAATTCTTCGGGAGCAAGCTGTACGCAACCGTCATCCCGAGAAACGTGCGGCTGGCGGAGGCGCCGAGCTACGGTATGCCGATTACGCTGTACGATCCGAGGTCGAAGGGAGCGATCGCATATCAGGCGTTCGCGACGGAGTTTTTGGAATCGGAGGGGAAGAGATGGCAAAGGTAAAGCCGGGAGGGCTGGGCAGAGGCCTTGGAGCTCTGTTCGACGACATCGATTTTCATCCGGAAGCCGTCAGCGTGCGAAAGCCGGAAGAGCCGGCCGGTACAGCGCCATCCGACACGGTTGGACGCATCGTCCACATCCGCCTCGACGACATCAAGCCGAACGCACATCAGCCGAGAACGCAGTTCGATGAGCAGAGCCTGCAGGAGCTGGCCGAATCGATTTCCGAACACGGTGTCATTCAGCCGGTGCTCGTTCGGCCTGCGAAAAACGGATACGAGCTCGTCGCCGGTGAACGGCGCTACCGCGCCGCCAGGCGCGCAGGGCTTGCGGAAATTCCGGCTATCGTCCGCGAACTGGACGACCGGAGCAACATGCTGTTTGCCCTGATCGAAAACATGCAGCGGGAAGACCTCAACGGGATGGAAGAAGCGCGCGGCCTGCAGGAGATGCAGGAGGCGTACGGTTTAACCCAGGAGCAGGTCGCCAAGACCGTGGGCAAGTCGAGGCCGTACGTGGCCAATGCGCTCCGCCTGCTCAAGTTGCCGCCTGCTGTTCAGGCGATGGTCGAGGACGGAAGCCTGTCGGCCGGTCACGCCAGAACCATCGCGGGATTTGACGGAGAGAGGCGGCAGATCGAAGTCGCAGAACAAGCCGTCCGGTACGGTTGGTCGGTCCGGGAGATCGAAAAGCTTGCCCGTCAAAAAATTGGTAAAAAAAGGAAAGTAAAGCCAAGGCAGCGGGATGAACACGCCCGCCGCATGGAAGAGGAGCTTTCCGTGTCGCTCGGGACGCGCGTGCGCATCGCCGGCACGCAGGACAAAGGTAAAATCGAGCTGGATTACTACAGCCGCGACGAATTGGATCGCCTGTTGGATGTACTGACAGGTTTGTCATAGCAGTCAATGCGATAACGAAAAGGAGTGGAATCAACGATGCAACCGAACATGAAAAACCATATGCTCAGCCAGGAAGAGATCGACAGCGTTCTGCACAGAGCACACGTGGGGCACCTGGGCACCCTCCATCCGGACGGCTATCCGTATGTAACGCCGATCCACTACCTCTATATGGACGGTAAAATCTACATTCACGGGACGGATGTCGGCCAAAAGGTCGAAAACCTGCTCCGCGACCCGCGCGTCGGGTTTGCCGTATATGACGGGGGCGCATACCAGATTGCCGCACAGCCGAAAACAGCCTGCAACGTCAACACGGAATACGAAAGCGTCATCATCACTGGAAAAGCGCGTCTCATCGAAGACGAAGCGCTGAAGTACCGCGTGCTGCAGGAGGTCGTGCGCAAGTACGTGCCGTCCATGGAGCAGTATCCGATGCCCGAGGCGTCGGTGGCCGCAACGGGCGTCATCGAGATGGAAATCGAGACGATAACCGGCAAATACTACAGATAAACGACCGGTCGCGCAGTCTCATATAGAAGCAAAAAACCAACGCGCAGGCCGGACAACGGTCTGCGCAAACCGTTCAACGAAAAGGAGATCGAGCATGAAAATCGTAGACATCAAGCTTCAGCTTGCGGAAATTCCGCTGGATATTCCCTATCCTTCGACGTGGAATCCGGGAAATCCCGAGACGAAGCTGTTCATTTCGCTCGTCGAGGTAATCACCGACGACGGCATCCACGGCTACGCCGCCGCCTGCGACTCGTCGCAGCTTCTGGCCGGCATCTGGGAAAGCCACATACGCCCGCTGGTCATCGGCAGGGATCTGACGGAAATCGAGGCGATTTCGACCGGGCTCGTCAACGCATCGCAGTACGCCTACCGGCCCTGGATCGTTGAAATTGCCTGCTGGGATGCACTTGGTAAATATTGTAAATTGCCGATCTACAAGATGCTCGGCGGAGCGCAGGACCGGATTCTGGCTTATGCGAGCACCGGATCGCTCAAGACGGTGGAAGAGCGGCTGGAGGACATGGAGCGCTTTATCAGCGAGGGCTTTAAGATTATGAAAGTCCGCGCGCACCACAACGATCCGAAAACCGACCTCGAAATCATCGGAAAGATCGTGGAAAAAGCCGCCGGCCGCATCGACATCGCCGTCGACGCGAACCAGGCGTGGTTCTTTACCGGCAAGAAGAGCGTGGCGAAGTGGGATCTGAAGCGAGCCATCCGCGTGGCGCGCGAGCTGGAGGAAATGGACATCCTGTGGCTGGAAGAGCCGATGCATCAGTTCGACTACGAAGGCCTGGCGGAGCTGCGCATGAGCACATCGCTGAACATCGCAGGCGGCGAGATCAACTCGCATCTGCATCAGTTCCGCGACTTTATCAAATACGGCTGCTACGATATCTATCAGACCGACCCGACGTTCTGCGGCGGCATCCACATTGCGCGCAAGATCGTCGGCATGATCGAAGCAGAAAACAAGCTGTTTTCGCCGCACACGTGGACGCACGGCATGGGACTTGCCGTAAGCCTGCAGATGGCCGGCTCCACCAGCGCCTGTCCGTTTATCGAATACTGCTACGATCCGCCTTACTGGGAGTACACGACGCGCGATCAGATGCTCAAAGAGCCTATCAAGGTGGATCCCGACGGCTACATTACAATTTCTCAGGAGCCGGGGCTCGGCATCGAGCCGGATTTCGAACGGCTCGACAAGTATACGATTCTTCGCAAATAAGATCCGAAAGGGCGGCACATGGCATTCGAAAAGATCAGAAATGCGGAAGAGCTGCTGTCGCACGGTGACGTGGAGTCCAGGCGCATTGTCCTCGAAGTGACCGACGAGGTGTTACGGCGCCTGGATTCCTATTACAGGCTCCGCAGCTTTATACGCTTAGAGGGAAACACACTCCACATCGGCAGGCGACAGCTGAATCTGGACGATTACGGCCGGGTCTACGTGTTCTGCGCCGGAAAAGCGTCGAACCACATGGCGCGGGCGTTCGAAGACATCCTGGGCGACCGCCTGACGCAGGGCGTGGTCATCGTAAAAATCCGGGAGGAAACGGACATCTTTCAACGGATGGAGCTGTTCGTGGGCGGGCATCCGCTCCCGAACGAGGGCAGCATCGAAGGCAGCCGGCGCATGCTCGAAATCGCCGATCAAATGGAGGCTGACGACCTGTTTCTCGTTGGACTGTCGGGCGGCTGCACGGCGCTCATGGGCTATCCGGTCGAGGGAATTACGTTGGAGGACATGCAGCTTGCCACCGATGCGATGCTCAAAGCCGGCATGTGGGTTATGGACATCAACGACGTGCGCGGCCACCTGTGCCGCATGAACCGCGGCCGGCTCGGCCAGCGCATCAAGAACGGCACGCAGATCGAGTGCTTCGAGATCTGGGATGCCGTCGGGCTCGACGATTCGCACGACTACAGGGAACCGCTTCCCGTCATGGGAACACCGGTCGGTTCGGACCCGGTCACGTTCGACGACATTCGCGGCATCATTCAGGAGCACGATCTGGCCGGCAAACTGCCGCCGAGCGTGGTGGAGTATCTGATGAATGCGGGGCCCGATCAGGAGACACCCAAAGAAGCGGGCAACGTCACCTATTATGTGATCAACACGCTCCCCGACGCGTGCAACTGCGCGCTTGCGGTTGCGGAGGAGATGGGCATTCCCGCCCATGTGTTCACGACGTACGCCGAAGGAGAGAGCAAAGACTACGGCACGGTGATGGCATCGCTGGCCAGGGAAATTCTCCACAGCGACCGGCCGTTTCAACGGCCCTGCCTCGTGTTTTCCGGCGGGGAGACGACGACGTACATCCCCGACAGCTCCGTCATTCGGGGGCACGGCGGTCCGTCACAGGAACTGGTGTGCGGCTTTGCGCTAGCAGCGGCCGGGGCACCGGGCGCGTGCATGCTCTCCATCGACAGCGAAGGGACAGACGGAACGACGATCATGGCTGGCGGTCTGACCGATTCGAAGACGTACGCCGCATCGGTTGCCGCGGGTATCCACCTCCGTCAGGCGCTTAAAGAGCACGCAACCAGTGAAGCGCTCCTGGCGCTTTCAGACTGCGTCTACACGGGCAACACGGGCACAAACCTCTGCGATTTTAACGTGCTGTACATCCCCGGCGACGACCCGGGCAGCGACACGAAAAAAGAGAAAGGCGAATCATGAGCGGCACACGCATACAGTCTCTACAGGCAAGGGCGGGCATCGACTGCAAGGGCAAGCCGATCCTGGAAGTGGACATCTATACGGAAGACGGTGTGCTCGGGCGCGCCTCGTCGCCTTCGGGCATCTCCGCCGGCGAGCACGAAGCGTTCGTTCTGCGCGACGGAGACCCGGCCTGGCACGACGGTGACGGCGTGTTCAAAGCGGTCGACATGGCCGAACAGGTCGTGTTTCCGGCGATCAAAGGCATGGACGCGCTGGACCAGCGCGCGCTGGACGAAGCGCTGTGCGAACTCGACGGCACACCGTACAAGACAAGGCTCGGAGGAAACGTAACGTACAGCGTATCGCTGGCGTGCCTGCGTGCCGCCGCCAACACGGAGCGCCTTCCGCTGTATCGCTTTCTGAACCCCGGCACCATCCGGACCATTCCGATCCCCACTTCCGACATGTTCGCCGGCGGCAGCTACGAAAAAGACACGATGCCGATGCAGGAATGCACGGTCATTCCCTACAAAGCAGCAAGCATCGCCGAAGCCGTGCACATCCTGTGTAAAATGTACAAAATTCTGCCGGACGTCATCCGGGATTATCAGGGCGGGCGTCGCGCGGAACCGGGCATTCAGTCGGCGTTCGTGTGCCCGAGTCCCGACTTTATGGTGGCGTTCGACCTGCTGCACGAAACGGCTGTACGGGCGGGCTGCGAAGGGGAAATCGCCTATCACGCCGACTGTGCGTTCAGCGAAATATACATTCCTGAGCGCGGCACCTACGACTATCTGGGCAAAGAGATCGATCTGGACGAGATGCTCGGAAGGCTCAAAGAGCTGACGGAAAAGTATCCGTTCCTCTATGTGGAGGACCCGGTGGACGAAAACGACTGGGACGGCTGGATCAAAGCGGCCCGTGTCCTGGACCGTACGGTTTTATGCGGTGACGACCTGACGGTTACCCGCATCGACCGCATCGAAAAAGCGCTCGAACTCGGCGCTTGCGGATCGTTCGTATTTAAGCCCAATCAGGTGGGCACCGTCACCGAGGCCATGGATGCACAGGCGTTTGCGGTTGACCGCGGGATGTTTTCTGTTCCTTCGATTCGAGCCGGCGGGGTCAACGACGACCCGGTCGCCGACATGGGCATCGCCGGCGGCGCTGCGGCCATTAAACAAGGCCCGCCCAGAAACGGGCAGGCCATTCACATCATCAACACGCTCACCCGGGCCGAAGAGGAGATTCCGGGAGCGACGCCGTTCGATTTTACTCCGTACATCCGGTTTTGATGAAGACGTTCGCCAGTTCGTCTGCGCGGATGTTCTGCGCGGCGATATAGAGGAACTCGTCCCTGGTAAACGGGCCGTTTACTTTTAAGAACTCGCGATAGGCCGCATCCAGCTTTTCCTGGGGGGCGTTGAGATTCAAGTGTCCGCGCACCCTGTAAAACTGCATGGTATGACGTTCAGTTTCCTTCAGGAGGCGCTCCCAGAGGTCCTGGTTTTCCACCGGCTTGCGCGAGGCCGTCTTCCAGCCGTTTTTCTGCCAGTTGACGTACCATTTTTTGTTAAAGCAGTCCACGAGGTAGGCGCTGTCCGAAAATACGCGAATGGAGAGTCCGCGCTCTTTTAGAGCTTCGAACGCAGCGATGAGCGCCATCAGCTCCATGCGGTTGTTCGTCGTGTTGCACTCGCCTCCGCACAGCTCTTTTTTGTGCGGCCCGTATTCCAGGATGCAGCCCCAGCCGCCGATGTTTTCGTCGTTTTGGTTGCCGGAACAAGCTCCGTCTGTGTAAATATTGATGAGTTTCATGCATCGATTATAACAAGGCACCTGCGATTTGTAAAACGGACTTAACCGCCATGTAATATTGCTGTAATACAGCTGAGGTATACTCTACATGGTATCGCAGGTCTTTCTGTGCCCGCAAGCGCGAAGGCCTGCGGAACTGCGATACAATGAAATTCGCAAACTCTGTTGAAATATACATTAAAGAAAGGAGGAGTCCGACCTTGAAACGAGCAAGACGCATGCTGGCTGTTCTGATGATTGCGGTTTTGTGCTGCACAGGATTCGCGTTCGCTGCGGCTGCGGCCATCGTAAGCCCTGCCCAGAACACCATCGTCTATTCGGACAGCCTTCTGATTTCTGTTAAAGTAACCGAGCCGAAGACGGTGCAGGTCGCTTTGTACGAGGAAAAGGAAAAGAGCGGGGAGAATCTGGTCTCCGTCGACGTGTCGGGTTTTGCCGACACCGATCTGGCGGCGATTTCCAACCCTGCCGATGGCGTAAAAAAATACACGAGCGTCGCGATTGGCGAAGCGGCGACCTATAGATGCGAGACGACGCTGGGCTTTTACACAAAGCAGATCAGCGACATCAAACCGGGACTGTACCGCGTGCAGGTCGGCACGCTGAATCAGGACGGCAGCACGAGCGAAGTCGTGCAGAGCTATGTGGCCGTAAAGGTTAAGCCGGTGGAAGAGAAGACCGATCTGTTTAAGCCGACTCAGACGGGAGCGTTGCAATTCCTGCAGACACTGCTTAAGAACATCTTCCGATAGGCCATCCCATGCGCAAGGATCGAGCGAGTCAAATCGAACACCTGAAGAATGCGGTGCTGGTAGTATTGTTTTTCACGACAATACTACTTTTATATTTGCTGTGGAGTCTGGACGCACAGGGCCGGTTCCACCTGCCGGATATCCTCCCCCACCGGGAAGCGCAGGTCGTGGTCGATGTGGACGGTGCCATCGTTCCGGATGCAATCGTCTACGGTATGGGTGACGGGTCGTTTCGGATTCGAAACGAGAAGACCGCCGGGATTTACAGGCGCAGTCTCTCGCATCTTGCGTCGCTGCGAGGCGACTCGGGTGTGTCGGTGACAGAGATCTCGGAAGAGCAGTACACCAGCAGCGGCAAGGCGTATCGTTCATTGACGATACACTTTGCTTATCGGATCCCCTTCGCAGAACTGTGCAGTCACTACGACATGCCGTTTTCTACAGGCATGAGCAGCATACGCTCGCTGGACGAGCTTGCGTTTTCGGATGCGTCACCCGAAAGTCTGTTTATCGCGGACACCCGGCGAGGCCAGTATTATCGCATCCATGCCTCCGGCGAGACCGATCTGTACGCGGCGATGATCGAGGGCGACAACTTTTCGGAGCTTCCCATCTGCTATACGATCGGCGATATTTTAGGAGGAGACAACCAGAGGCTGATGCCTCTCATGGCGGAGAGCACGTTAGAACCGGTCCGGTGGCACGAAGAGAGCGAAGACGCTTCGCTCGGCATACGCCATGCGCTGCTCGAGTCGCTGTTTGGCGAAAACCTCGACTTCGTGCGGCGCATTACCGACCACCCGGGCAACGTCACCTACATGTACGGATACGGACAGAAGACGCTGACGCACCAGGTGGACGGCGTGCTGGAATACAAAAATGAAGCCTCCGATGCAAAAGGCGGCGGCTTTTTCGGCGACCTGAAGACGGCGCTGACATTTGCGGCGGCTCACGGAATCTGGAACGGATCAGGCGAGCGCGATAGCCGGTTTTCTCTGGCCGAAGCCGACGCTGCGAGCGCAGGAAAGCAGGAAGGATATCGGTTCAGCTTCCGGGCGAGGCTCGAAGAGGATCCCTTATATTACGAAGAAGGCTTTCCGCTGACGATCGAAGTGCTGGACGGACAGGTGTCCTACTGCCGCAGCGATCTCATCCGGGCGGAGCGGACGACGGCTTCTCCGCAGGCCAGGGAGGCGCACGATCCGGCCAACGTCATCGCGCGCAACTACAATCACATCTATCACACGATGAGCGGCAATCCGCTGACGGTCGACCAGGATGTGGCGTTTCAGTATGTCGTGTCCGCCTTGCGCGATATTCGCACCGGCCTCGTGCGGATTGCAGGCGATGAATGGCTCCGGCCGGCATGGGTTGTGGAAGTCGAAGGCGGGCGAAGATTTTACTTCTCGCTGTACGAGGCGCTTCCCATCGGAGCGAGCCGTTAACGGAGGCTTTTTAAGCGAACGGATGTACCTGCAGGAAGTCGAACGTCCGAATCGAGGGCAAAATGGACTGGACAAAAGCAAAAAATATACTGATAATAGCCTTGCTGATTACGAATGCGGTCATCGGCACGACGTACGCGCTCAAATTGCAGGAAACGAGACAGGCCTGGGCGGCCGAGGCCGCACACGCAACGGAATACTTCGAAGCGATCGGCGTCTCTCTGAACGCGGAGATCCCGGCGAAGCCGGTCAGGCTGCCGGTTTTGTTTGTTCGCTTCGACCCGGCGACTGAAGACGGCTCCGGGGAACCGGTGTGCGACGGCAGGTACCGCGTGGAAACGGCCAGGCCCTCCGCTGAGATTGCGTCGGTGCGGCGCGGCGAGAACAAGCGGCAGATTTCCAGCGCGTCGTACGCGCTGCTCAAGTACGCGGCGGCCATGGAAGCCCGCGGTGAGACGCCTCGGGATATCGATGACATCGAACTCCTGTACCTGGTCGACCAGACCGAGCACGACGTCACGATCAGCGAAGACACGGCCGTACCCGCCTGGAAGCTGACGCTTGCCGGCGGCGAGACTTTCTATGTAAATGCATATGGAGAATAATATTGAATCTTGCCATCTGTTCCCTTGCCAGCGGCAGCAGTGGAAACTGCTATGTCGTCAAAAGTCAAACCACCACCCTGCTCGTCGATGCCGGCATCAGCGCCAGACGGATTAAACAAAATCTGTCGACGCTGGGATTAAAACCCCAGGATCTGGACGGCATCCTGATTACCCACGAACACAGCGACCACATCAGCGGTCTGGAGACGTTTATCCGCTCGGCGGATGTCGATGTCTACGCTAACGCTAACACATTCCGCGGAATGCGGCTTGTGCTTCCGGAGGAGCGCTGCCGCCGCTTTGCGACCGGCGATGTGCTTCAGATCGGCGATCTGTCTGTGCGCACGTTTGCCGTGTCGCACGATGCAGCCGATCCGGTCGGCTATTCGGTGAACTTTGAGGGCCGCTGCATCGCAATCGTTACAGATACGGGGATCGTCGACCGGGCGCTGCTGCGGGAAATCCGCAGCGCGGACATTCTGGTGCTGGAGTCGAATCACGACGAGCACATCCTCCGGATGGGCGCCTACCCCTGGTTCTTAAAGCAGCGGATTTTAGGGGAGCGCGGACATCTGTCCAACGAAGCCGCTGCCCTGGCGCTTGCAGAAGTGTTAAAATGGGAAGAGGAAAACGGCGCGTGCAAAGACCGGCGCATCCTCCTTGCCCACCTGAGCCAGAAGAACAATTTTCCGGAGATGGCTGTCGCCACGATGGAAAACATCCTGGAAGAGCAAGGCTGCCCGCCGGGGAGTAAAACGCGACTTACAGCGCTGCCCAGAGCGGAGATCAGCCCGTTTTACAGCGTATAGGGCCGATTTGCACGGCGTCGTTTTTGGAAGGGCACAGCCGCGTTTACAGCAAGAGCTGCTATGAGGAGTCCATAAAGAGTCCATTAAAAAGAAGGTGTAAACGATGAACGAACAATTCGAACAAAGAGAGTTTGAAAAAAGAGAGTTTGAAAACAGAGAAATCGAACGACATCCGGTCGTTCAAAACGAAAAGAGACCGCGACGGGGACGCAGTCAGCTTCTGGCGATCGCGCTCGTCGTTTTGCTTTCGTTCAGCGCCGGGTTCGGCGGCGGTATCGCTGCGCTTTATTATCAGGCCGGTCAGGCCGCCGACACGGGCGGAAACGAGCTGTGGAGCGGAAGGCAGCCGATCCAGATCAACGTGAGCGAGGATATTACGGTCGCGGAAGCCATCGCGCAGAAAGTGCTGCCGTCCGTGGTCGGCATCAGCACGGTCTCGGAGCAGTACGGCGGCAATGCGTTTTTCTGGTTTGGTGAAGGATATACCTACGATGCCGAAAGCGTGGGTACGGGCGTCATCGTCCACGAGAGCGGCTACATTCTCACGAACTCGCACGTCGTAAACGACGGCGACACCAAGTCGATCACCGTCAGCGTCTACGATCACGGCGACGTGGAAGGAACGGTGCTGTGGAACGATGCCACGCTGGACCTGGCCGTCATCCGCATCAATGTGGAGGGACTGGTCGCGGCGGAGCTCGGCGAGTCCGACGATGTGAACATCGGTTCGTATGCGGCAGCCATCGGCAATCCGCTCGGGCTGGCGTTCGAGCGAAGCATGTCGCAGGGCATCATAAGCGGCCTCAACCGCTCCATCGAAGTGGAGGGCGGGCAGGACATCACGCGGATGGAAGGCCTGATGCAGACGGACGCGACCATCAACTCCGGCAACAGCGGCGGGCCGCTGCTCAACAGCCGCGGTCAGGTGATCGGCATCAATACGGCTAAAGCGGCGACCGGCGAAGGCATGGGGTTTGCGATTCCCATCAACGTCGCCAAGCCCATCGTGCAGCAGATTATGGAAACCGGCGCATTTACAAGAGCCTACATCGGAATCAGCGGCATCGGCCTCGAGGACCAGGATTATTACTCGCGCGAGGAACTCCTGGAGGTGTTCGAAACGGCCACCGGCATATTCGTCGCGTCGGTGCTCGAAGGCGGCGGAGCGGAAAAGGCCGGCATCAAAAAGGGAGACGTCATCACGAAGTTCAACGGGAAAACCGTCGGGACGATGAACCGCCTCAATACGCTGCTCGTCGCGTTCCGCCCGGGTGACGAAGTCGATCTCGTCGTTCTTCGCGACGGTCAGGAGCGGACGCTTACCGTCACGCTGACGGACGGGGAAACCGCACTGTGATATGCATCCGCGCGAACAGGTGCACAGTGTTTCTTGTATACAGATAAACAAATAGACGGATAGGCAGAACGGTGACACAGAAAATAACGATTTTATGCGTTGGGTCGCTCAAAGAAGCGTACTGGCGCGACGCTGCGGCAGAATACGCAAAGCGACTCGGGCGCTTTGCAGCGGTTGACATTGTGGAAGTGGCAGAAAAGAAGCTGCCCGCCAACGCCGGTGCATCGGATGAGCAGATCGTCGTAGAGGCAGAGAGCCGCCTGCTTGCCGGGAAAATTGTCCGTTCGCCCCGTACGCTCGTCGCTGCGCTGGACATCGCCGGAAAGCCGATGACGTCTCCGGATTTCGCATCCTGGCTCTCCGATCGGGCCTCATACGGAAAGACGGACATCGTGTTTCTGATCGGCGGTTCGCTGGGCTTATCGGAGGAACTGCTTCGTCAGGCCGACGTTTGCATTTCGTTTTCGTCCATGACGTTTCCGCATCAGCTGATGCGCGTCATCCTGCTGGAGCAGCTGTACCGCGCGATGAAGATCAACCGTAACGAGCCGTACCATAAATAGCGGACGGAGCCGTGTGCTTACGCACTCGGAGCTGTCGGTCTAAAAATTAAAAGGCAACAATCGTCTCCGCTGGTGAGCGTCGGATTGTTGCCTTTTTGCTTCCGAAAAACCGGATTGGATTACTGGAGCTTTTTTACGGCTTCGAGATATTTGCTCAGCATGCCGATGTTTACATAATAGTAAGAGAAGTTCTCTCGCCGCTGTACGCGCACGAGTTCCGAGATGATCAGCTTCTTCAGATGCTGGGAGATGGTGGCCTGCGAATATTCAAACGCCTCGACGATGTCCTTGTTGCAGATCGTTTCCCGCCTCATGTTCGCATTGTAGATGTGACGGAAAATCCGGACGCGCGCCGGGTGCGCGAGTGCGTCGGATGCTTTTGCAATCAGCATGACCTCTTCTTCGGGCCATTCGTCAAACTCTTTACGGATGCGCATAGACCTTCCTTATCTCCGTGATCAGATTCGTGCAGACAAAGAAATTATAGCGGAAAAGCGGTAAAAAAGATAGCCTGCTTCCCGATGTTGCGGTATGCTAAGAGTGGCAATACTTTTGCGCATAGAGCAAAAATGTTTGCGGAAAAAGAGGGAAAAATGAAGAGCAGAGATTATCAGGCGACGATGCAAATAATTTTGCAGCTCCTGGACGAAGGGGTTCACGTCGTCGATCCCGAAGGAAACAGCGTCATCTACAACAAAGCGATGGCCCAGCTCGAGAAGATGGATCGGCAGGACGTGCTGCGAAAGCCGTTTGCGGAAGTTTTTAAAAACCTAAAGGCGTCGGACAGCACTCTGCTGCAGGCGCTGGAATACGGCAAGAGCACGTGGAGACGGGAGCAGACCTACCTGAACAAAGACGGCCGCGAAATCACGACGGTCAATACGACCGTGCCCGTGATGGACGGCGAGCGCACGGTGGCGGCGATCGAAATCGCGAAAAACATTACCGACATCCAGCGCATGACCGACACGATCCTGGAGCTTCGCAAAGAGATCGACGATCCGAAGCGCTCGAAGGAAAAGAGAATCCGCAAGTACAACTTTTCCAACCTGCTGGGCGAAAACCGCGCATTTCTCGACACGCTTGCGCTCGCTAAAAAAGCGTCGCAGAACACGGCATCGTGCATCATATACGGCGAAACGGGCACGGGCAAAGAGTTGATCGCGCAGAGCATCCACTTCGACAGCAGCCGCAGAGACAAGCCCTTTCTCGCCCAAAATTGTGCAGCCGTTCCGGAGAGCCTCCTGGAAGGCATGCTGTTTGGAACGGCCAAAGGCGGCTTTACCGACGCTGTCGACCGGGCCGGCCTGTTCGAGCAGGCCGACGGAGGCACGCTGCTTCTGGACGAAATCAACTCCATGCCCCCGGAGCTGCAGGGCAAGCTGCTGCGCGTTCTGCAGGAAAACTACATCCGCCGCGTCGGCGGTACGCGCGACATCCCCATCGATGTGCGGATCATCGCCACGGTCAATGAGCCTATCGAGGAGCTGCTCGAATCCGGGCGCCTGCGAAAGGATCTGTTTTACCGGATTGCCGTCATCCAGATCCACATCCCGCCGCTTCGCAACCGCCGGGACGATATCGTCCTCCTGGCCGAGAAGTTTGCAGAAAAATACAACAAAAAATACGACAAGCAGGTGTGGATGCTTTCTCCGGAAGCAAAAGACAAGCTGTTGTCGTACGACTATCCGGGCAATGTGAGGGAGCTCGAAAACATCATCAGCTCCGCCCTGTCCATGATGGACGCAGACGAGCACGTGCTGCAGGACGACGACCTGATCATCAACCGCCGCAAGGCGCTGCCGGCGCAGGATGTGTTTACGCTCGGCGACGGGGGGCTCGACGAATACCTCGCCCGCATCGAACGCGAGATGATCGAAAACGCCCTCGTCACGAGCGGAGGGAATATTACGCGAGCTGCAGACAGCCTCAAAATCAAGAGGCAGACGCTCCAGCACAAGATTAAAAAGTACCGCTGATGTCGACATCCGGAGCGATTGCGCAAATTAATTTGCTTTTATAGCCAATTAATTTGCATATAAAACGTCGTGTCCTGCCATTCAATCCCAGATATAGGGAAAAACGGGCCACACACCCCAAGATATGGGCCGGATTCTTCGATTTTGCCCGATAATTTCCAAATTTCCGTTTGGCACGGTTATTGCATATCTATAATGATGGAACTGTCCGCGTCCCGGAAACGGTGTGCACGACAGTTGAAGGTGGTCATCAATCGCTCGTTATCGTCTGTTAAAAAGATCGCTGTAGAAAAATCACTGAAGACCGGTGCGAAATTTCTAAAAGATCGATGCGGTATCTCTAAAGGAAACACGAAAGGAACACGGAGGAATTATCATGGAAAACGTAAAAGTCATCATCTGGGGGCTGGGCGCGATGGGAAGCGGCATGGCCGACATGCTTCTTAAGAAAAAAGGCGTCGACATCGTCGGCGTGGCAGGACGCGGAGCAAAAATAGGCAAATCGATGTACGATTACCTCGAGACACCCAGAGGCGACCGTCCGGACGTCATCATCGGAGCACCCGAAGACGTCATCAAGCCGGGTGCGGCAGACGTCGTCCTGAGCTGCACGGACTCCTTTACCCGCACGGGATTTGACCGGCTCAAGTTCATCCTGGAGCAGGGCATCAACGTCGTTTCATCCGCAGAAGAAATGGCCTATCCGCAGGCGCAGGAACCCGAACTGGCCAAGCAGCTCGACGAGATCGCCAAGGCAAACGGCGTCTCCATCCTGGGCACCGGCGTCAACCCGGGACACATCATGGACCTCCTGGTCGTCATGTGGACCGGTATCTGCGAAGAAGTCGAAGAAATTACAGCAAGAAGAGTTAACAGCCTGTCGCCGTTTGGACCGGCCGTCATGCACGAGCAGGGCATCGGCATCACGGAAGACGAGTTCCGCAAGGGCGTTAAGGACGGCACGCTGTCCGGCCACGTCGGCTTCCACGAATCCGTACAGATGATCGCAGACGCCATCGGCTGGACCGTCGACAAAGTCGAGACCAGCATGGAGCCGATCATGACAGATGTAGACCGCAAATCGCCGCACGGCTTTGCAAAAGCGGGCAACGTCGCCGGCGTCGCTATGAAGGCCGAAGCGTACGTCAACGGCGGAAAGAACCTCATCCACATGGATCATCCGCAGCAGATCGAGCCGGAACAGGTCGGCGTAACGACGGGCGACTACGTCATCATCAAGGGCACCCCGAACGTCAACATGGTCAACTCGCCGGAAACTCCGGGCGGAATCGGAACGATCGCCATGTGCGTCAACATGATCCCCCACGTCATCAACGCGCGTCCGGGTCTTGTGACGATGATCGACCTGCCCGTGCCGCGCGCGATCATGGGCGACATGAGAAACATGATCTGCGAAGAGTGCAAGATCGTAAAATAAGAACCGACAGCGACGGGGAGCGGTGTACGCCGCTCCTCTTGCGAAATGCTATATAAAACCACAGGAGGGATATTCATGGTTAAAAAAGGTGAATGGGTGCGCATCCACAACGTCGTGCTCGATGCATCCGGACGGGCTGATCGGCTTCCGGACGATACGAAGCAGGTTCCGCTCGAGATGTGGACAAAGGGCACGCTGCTTGCAGATGCCGAAATCGGTGACAAAGTTCAGGTCGAAACGGCGACCGGACGGATTGAAACCGGCAAGCTCATCGAAGTGCATCCCTATTATAAGCACAGCTACGGAAAGTTTGTGCCCGAGCTGATCAAGATCGATCGTCAGCTCCGGGAGATCATGTACGGAGGTGAAAAATAATGGCACTGGCAAAAGATTATGCTTCCGTCATGGGAAGGTCCAACGAAATTATGAAGACCGCTCTGGGTCTTGACTACCAGGATTTTGAGTCCGGTTCCGTGCGCTTCGACTACGAAACGCTGATGAAGTCGACCGGCTACACGCTCGACGAAGTCAACCGGATCCAGACGCTCACCGGCGTGGGTCACACCCCGCTTTTGGAGCTGCGCAACATCTCGGCTCTGTCCAGAAAATACGCCAAGCCCGGCTACGGCGCGCGCATCTTCGCAAAAGACGAAGCGGCCAATCCATCCGGAAGCTTTAAGGCAAGAAGAGCAGCCACGGCTGTGTACCACGCAAAGAAACTCGGCTACAAGGGTGTCATCGCCGCCACATCGGGCAACTACGGCGCAGCCGTCGCATCGCAGGCGGCCATGCAGGGGCTCAAGTGCATCATCGTGCAGGAATGCTACGACTCCAGAGGCGTCGGGCAGCCCGAAATCGTCGAAAAGGCGAGACACTGCGAAGCGTACGGAGCGGAAGTCGTGCAGCTGACGGTCGGACCGGAACTGTTCTACACGTTCCTGTCCCTGCTCGAAGATACCGGTTACTTTAACGCATCGCTGTATTCGCCGTTTGGCATCGCGGGCGTCGAGACGCTCGGCTACGAAATCGCCATGCAGTGCCGCGAGATGCTCGGCAAAGATCCCGAAGTCGTCGTGTGCACGAACGCCGGCGGCGGCATGATCACCGGAACGGCGCGCGGACTTTTGAAAGCCGGCGCGACGGAAACCGAATTCATCGGAGCCTCCATCGACCTGACCGGTCTGCACATGGCTTCGGACAAGCAATTTAACTTGAAGTCCTGCACGACGGGTCACACGGGCTTCGGCGTACCGTACGCCACCGACCCCGATCACTCCGACGTGCCCAGGAGCGCCGCACGTCCGCTGCGCTACATGGACCGCTACGTATACGTAACGCAGGGCGAAGTGTTCTATATCACAGAAGCGCTCGCCAACCTGGACGGCATCGAGCGCGGCCCTGCCGGAAACACGGCGCTCGCAGCCGCATTCTCGCTGGCGCAGGACTACCCGGAAGACGCCGTCATCGTCATCAGCGAAACGGAATACACGGGCGCCGGCAAGCACATCCAGCCGCAGCTCGACTTTGCGCGCGACAACGGCATCGAGATCTACTTCGGAAATCCGTCCGAAGACAAGCCGGGTACGAACATCGTGTTGCCCGGCGATCCGAGCCTGATCCGCTGCAGGGAAGCCGACATCGACCGCATGCGCGCCTCTCTGATCCGCAAGTCCGTCGCGGCGCACAACCCGAATCCGACGGCGGAAGACATCGCATTTTTGGCAGAAGAAACCAAGACCGACGAAGCGTTCGTCCGGTCCGTGCTGGAACAATAGTCAACGGATGGAACGGGCGGGGCATTCCCCGCCCGAATTCTCAAAACGTAAGGAGAATAACATGAAAAGAGCGGATGATTTTCAAGAGAGGAGAAAACATCTGGCAGGGATGACGGATCAGGAGCTGTACGAGCACTTCTGGGCCGTGACGGGTCAGGTTGTCGACCCTCTCATCGAACTGGGTAAGAAAAACACGACGCCGTCCATCGAGCGCGCCGTGTTGATGCGCATGGGCATTTCCTCGCAGAAGACACAGGCCATCGTGGAAGGCTGCATGGACAAAGGCCTGATGGGCAAAGGCGCCGGTCACTGCGTGTATAAACTGTCGAAGGCGAAAAACATCGGCCTTCGCGAAGCGGGCGATCTCCTGGCCGAAGGCAAGGGCTGGGACGAAGTAGCCGCGATGTTTAAAGGAGGCAAGTGACATGGCACAGGATAAATTAAATAAAAACGTAAAGATCGACGTCGAGGATATCCTCAAGGATCTGGAAAGCTACGAACCCCGCCGGCGCGGCTGGACGTGGCGGAAAAAAGATCCGGACCTCGAAATGGGCCCGTTTGCCTATCGCGACCTGGCCGAACCTCTGGCGCAGAGCACGGGGCTCCCGTCCTCGAAGTACTTCGACTACATGGACCCGCAGCCGTCCGAGACGATTACGACGGAAATCGCTTCCGGTCGTTTCGAAGACGACATCCGGAGAATGCGCATGGGCGCGTGGCACGGAGCGGACCACATCATGGTCATCCGCACCATGGGCCAGTCCCATATCGACGGCCTCATCGAGGGGACGCCGGCGGGCATCGGCGGTGTGCCGATCACCAGAAAGCAGGTCCGCGCGCAGCGGAAGGCGCTCGACCTCATCGAGGACGAAGTGGGCCGTCCCATCAACTATCACTCCTACGTATCCGGCGTCGCCGGTCCCGACGTGGCGGTCATGTTCGCAGAAGAAGGCATGAACGGCGCTCACCAGGACCCGCAGTACAACGTGCTGTACCGCAACATCAACTGCGTGCGCTCGTTTGTGGACGCCTGCGAATCGAAAAAAATTATGACCTGGGCCAACATCGCTCAGATCGACGGCGCGCACAACGCGAACGCCACGGCGAGAGAAGCGTGGAAGGTGATGCCCGAGCTCATCGTGCAGCACGCCATCAACTCGCTGTTCTCGGAAAAAGTCGGCATGAAGCCGGAGAACATCTGCCTGTCCACCGTGCCCCCGACGGCCCCGCCGGCCCCGTGCGTATTTCTCGACCTGCCGTATGCAGTCGCGCTTCGGGACTACATGGACCGCTACAAGATGCGTGCACAGATGAACACGAAGTACATGGAAGCCTCCGCGCGCGAAGCGACGGTTACGCACGTGCTCAACCTGCTGATTTCCAAGCTGACACGGGCGGACATCCAGTCGACGATTACGCCGGACGAAGGAAGAAACGTGCCGTGGCACATCTACAACGTCGAAGCCTGCGATACGGCGAAGCAGACGCTCGTCGGACTCGACGGCCTCATGGACATGGTGTCGCTCAAAGACGACGGCCCCCTGCGCGAGCAGTCCAGGGAAATCAAAGAACGCGCCTGCCTGTTTATGGAAGAGATCGCCGAAATCGGCGGCTACTTTAAAGCTGTCGAAGAAGGCTTCTTCGTCGACAGCGGCAAGTATCCGGAACGCAACGGCGACGGCATCGCAAGAAAGACCGACGGCGGAACGGGCTACGGATTTATCTTCGAAAGAGATGAAGACTACATGGCTCCGGTTACGGCGCACTTCGGATACAACAACGTCGAACAGTACGGCGGTGATCCGAACGATCCCGCAGCGCTCATCGGCGGCTGCACGTTCGAAGACAGGAGCAAGATCGTGTTCGTGGACGAACTCGACGAAGAGGACAACGTCCACGTCCGCATGAAGGAAACGGAAAAATACAGGCATTCGACGCTCGTCAAGCCGGAGATGGAATGGATGGCAGACGGCATCGTTATGATGAACATGTTCATCCCGGAAGAAAAGCGCACAGCCGAAGTCGTAGCAGTGGAAATCGGGAAGAAACTGGGCCTCATCGAGCCCGAAGTCATCAACACCGAAGTGATGCAGGCCGCCGAAGGCACCCGCATCGAGCTGAAGGGCCGGGTCGGATTCGACATCGACGTGGCCGACCTCGTGATCCCGCCCGAACCCCGCTATCTGTCGGATCAGGAAATCCGCGACGACGTGGATGCGTATCCGCTCAAGATCGTCTGCGGCACGGTAGGGGAAGACGAACACTCCGTGGGACTGCGCGAAATCATCGACATCAAGCACGGTGGCATCGAGCGCTTCGGCATGGAAATTCATTATCTGGGCACGTCGGTTCCCGTGGAAAAACTCGTGGATGCCGCCGTGGAGCTGAAGGCGGAGGCCATCCTGGCGTCGACGATCATCTCTCACGACAACATCCACTACAAGAACATGAAACGCCTGCACGAGCTCGCCGTGGAAAAAGGCATCCGCGACGACATCATCATCCTCGCAGGCGGCACGCAGGTCGTAGCCGAAGAGGCGCTGAAGACCGGCATCGACGCCGGCTTCGGACGCAACACGAAGGGCATCGACGTCGCCACCGCGCTCATCGAAAAGCGGCGCGAGAAGCGAAATCAATAAAACCGGAAACAGCCGGAGCTGTGCGGATGTGCAGCGCCGGTCAACGGACGAGAATCGGGGCGGCTGCATGGCCGCCCCGCTGTGGAGAGTCTATGAATATCGATGTGCTGGTCGCGGAAATCGGTTCCACGACGACAGTTGTAAACGCGTTTGACGGTCTCGACGGCGACCGTCCCGTGTTCTTCGGGCAGGGGCAGGCGCCGACGAGCGTGCTTGCGGGTGACGTCCGGATCGGCCTGCAGGCCGCCATCGACGACCTGTGCCGGCAGAAGGGAATCGACTCGCTTCGCTACGAACACATGCTGGCGACGAGTTCCGCCGCAGGCGGCCTCAAGATGACCGTGCACGGCCTCGTGTACGACATGACCGCCCGCGCCGCACGGGAAGCTGCGCTCGGCGCCGGCGCCATCATACACAACGTGACGGCCGGACGGCTCCGCCGCACCGACCTGCAGAAAATCAAAAACATCGCGCCGAATCTGATCCTGATCGCCGGCGGCGTGGACTACGGCGAGCGCGATACGGCCATCGACAACGCAGAGATGATCCGCAGCCTCGGTCTGACCACCCCCGTCATCTACGCGGGTAACATCGAGAACCAGGAAGAGATGAAGCTGATCTTCGACGAGGAAAGCGGCCAGAAGCTGTACCTCGTCGAGAACGTGTACCCCAGGATCGATGACCTGAACGTCGAACCGGCACGGAAAGTCATCCAGGATGCGTTCGAAGACCACATCATCCATGCGCCCGGCATGGAACACGTGCGCGACATGGTGGACGGGCCGATTATCCCGACGCCCGGAGCGGTCATGGAATGCACGAAGCTCCTGTACGAATATCTGGGCAACGTCGTGACGATCGACGTCGGCGGCGCGACGACCGACGTGCACTCCGTATCGGAGGAATCCGAGCAGATCGCGCGGATTCTCATCCAGCCGGAACCGAAGGCGAAGCGGACGGTCGAAGGCGACCTCGGCGTATACGTCAACATGAAAAACATCGTGGCATCCATCGGGCTCGAAAAGCTGAAGGAAGAGCTGCCCGGCATGGATGTGGAAAAAATCATGGCCGAATACGAGGCGATTCCACAAAACGACGACGAGAAGAAGTTCGTAGAGCGCTTAACGAGCGAAGCCGTGCTCGTATCGATGGAGCGCCACGCAGGGAAGATCCGCTACATTTACGGCCCGTCGGGCCGCAGCACGGTCGCCGAAGGAAAAGATCTGACGCAGGTCCGGTACATCGTAGGCACCGGCGGATCGCTGTCGCGCCTGCCCGACAGCCGCGATATTTTAATGGACATCGCACGAAACAACGAAACCGGTCTGCTGCTGTTCCCCACCGACAAAGCACAGGTGCTGATCGACGGCGACTACATCATGGCCTCGCTCGGCGTGCTGTCGAAGACCCGCAGAAGCGGAGCGGTCAAGCTCCTGGAGCAAAGCCTGAATATCCGGTTTCCGGAGACGTCCCCACACGACAAGAGCAAGAGAGTGTCGTATCAGACGGAGCTCGACTATCTGGAAGAGCAGCGGAAGGAAAAGGAGCGCCTGGATGCCTTGCACGAGCAGGAATACCGGGATGCGCAAAAGCAGGCGGCAGAGGAGTCGCACGGAAGAGGAACGGACGAAGCGTCGGGATCGATGACCGACGAAGAAATAAGCAAGCATCTTGCGGAGCACGGATGGGAACTGGTCGACGGCGAATACCGGCCGATCGCGGAAAAGGAGTAATATGTCGCGTAAACACGTTGGAATCGCCGTTTTATGCAATCTGATCTGGGGATTCTCGAGCATCTACTGGTATCAGCTGTCGCACATCGATTCGCTGCTCGTGCTGTACAGCCGCATCCTCGTGTCGGCAGCGCTGGCGTATGCGATGATTCTCGTCGCAGGGAAAAAAGACGAACTCAAGAAGAGCTTCACCGACCGGCACACCATGAAGCACATGATCCCCGCTTCGCTGATCATCGCCTTCAACTGGGGGCTGTACGTTTGGGCCATGTGCAACGGGCACATGATCGACGCGAGTCTCGGCTACTTTATGGCGCCGCTCATGGCGTTTGCGGTCTCGGTGTACATGTTCGGAGAGCGGGCGGGCAGACTGCAGCTTGTCGCCATGTTCGTCGCCTTTGCCGGCGTCGTCATATCGCTTGCGATGTACCGGACGCTTCCCGTCATCGGCCTCATCCTCGGCATCAGCTTTACGGCGTACGGGACAATCAAAAAAAGAGTTCGCGTCTACCCGGCGGTGAGCATCTTTATCGAGTGCATCCTGCTGTCGCCGTTTGCCCTGGTGCTCATGCTCACGACCATGCAGCCGCAGATGGCAGTCCTTTTGCCCATCGACGTGCCGCTTCTGATGGGGACCGGCGTGCTGACAGCCGTGCCGCTCGTGCTGTACGCAAGCGCCATCAACAACATCCCCTACATTACGCTGGGGTTTACGCAGTACATCTCGCCCGCCATCACCGTTTTTATCGGACTGTTTTACGGTGAGATATTTACACCGGAGAAAATGGTGCTGACGATCGCCATTTTCGCAGCCCTGGCGCTGTATTCGTATGCAGAGCTGCGGGATTACCGTCGCAACAAACAGGAGGTTTAACATGTATCCCCAACTGGTCATCGATCTGCGAAAGCTGAACGACAATCTGAATGCGCTCGCCGGCCTGGCGGGTCAGGCCGACTGTTCGCTCATGATCGTTACGAAAAGTTTCTGCGCCGACAAACGCATCGCTGCAGAAATCCTCAAACACGACGCCGTGCAGTACCTGGCCGATTCCAGAATACAAAACATCGCTTCGTATGCGGATATGGCGCACGGCGCCGGCAAGGAAACCGTGCTGCTGCGGTTGCCGATGCAGTCCGAAGCCGAAGAAGTCGTCCGTCACGCAGACGTGTCGCTCAATTCCGAGATCGAAACAATCCGGCTCCTGGATCGCGAAGCCGGACGGCAGGGAAAAACCCACAAGGTCCTTTTGATGATCGATCTGGGGGATCTGCGCGAAGGGTTGTTTTATCAAAACGAAGAGGAGATTTTTTCCGTGTGCGAGGAAATCCTGCGCATGCGGCACATCGAGCTGTTCGGCATCGGCACGAATCTGACGTGCTACGGCGCCATCATCCCCAAGCCGGACAACCTCGGATGGCTCATCGACCTGGCCGAAAAAATAGAAAACCGCTTCCACGCGACGCTCTCGATGGTGTCGGGCGGAAACAGCAGTTCGGTTTACCTGATACAAAAAGGCGAGCTGCCCGGAGGGATCAACAACCTGCGCCTGGGCGAAGCGTTCATCCTCGGCAACGAGACGGCGTACACGAACCGGATCCCGGGCACGCACAACGATTGCGTGCGCCTGCGCGCCGAAATCATCGAGTGCAAAGAGAAGCCGTCGCTTCCGATCGGAGAAGTGGGCGTGGACGCATTCGGCCTGGTGCCCGAATACGAAGACCGGGGCATCATTACGCGGGCCATCCTCGCTGTCGGAAAGCAGGACACCGATCCCGACGGCCTTACACCTCTGGATCCCGGTGTGGACATCCTCGGCGGTTCGTCGGATCACCTGATCGCCGACGTGTCGGGAACCGGGCATGCGCTCGGTGGAACGCTCGATTTCCGCCTCGATTACGGTGCATTTTTAAAACTCTTTACGAGCCCGTACGTCACGAGGACCTACCTCGAATAACGAAACCGCTTCACCGAATCACTTAACCGCCTCATCCGAGACTTTGTAGAACGAAAACAGACCCTCTCCGACCAGCGTACCGTCGGCGTGGGTCAGTTTTGTTTCGGCCACGCACGTCTTCCGGCCGCGGTGGTTGACGCGCGCTGCACAGTACAGCGTTTCGTCCCTCGTCGCTTTGTAAAACTGAAAGCTGCAGCTCTGCGTCACATAGCTTGCGCCCCGGCTGTGGACGGCCGCGCTTGCGATGGTGTCGGCCAGCGACATGTAGACGCCTCCGTGGACGAAGCCGCTCCGGTTGGAGATTTTCTTTGCAAACTCGATGCGCCCTTCCGCATAGTCGGGTTCAATCGCGGTCACCTCGATGCCCAGACCGTTTGTAAACGGATTGCGTTCGCTGAACGATGCCGCCAACTCTTTGATATCCATATTTTCCTCCCAAAATGGTTTTGTCAATCATAGCACAGCCGCGCCTGCGCGCGATAGTGCTTATTTTTTCAAGATAGAAACAACAGATGCAGCTCCAAACGGTGACGCGGTCACGGTACGCCGGCACCGTTTTGTCTATTGTTTAACAAGTACGACAAGTTCGATACGTACGGTGTTTTCCACAGAAATGTTTTCTATAGCTTATGCACACATCAAAGAGGTGGATCATGAATCAAAAAGTCGTCATCGTAGGTGGTGTAGCCGGAGGCGCTACCGCTGCCGCAAGGCTCCGCAGGCTCAGCGAAGAATCCGAAATCATCCTGATTGAGCGCGGGTCGGATATTTCGTATGCGAACTGCGGGCTGCCGTACTACATCGGGGATGTCATCAAATCCAGGGACGCGCTGTTTGTCCAGACGCCCAAGACCATGAAGGACAAGTTCAACATCGACGTCCGCACGCTCCACGAAGTGCTGAGCATCGACCGCGAAGGAAAATCCGTCACCGTCAAGAACCTTCAGACGGAAGAGGCGTATACGGAGACGTACGACGTGCTTCTGCTATCCACCGGTTCTTCACCGCTGAGACCTCCGATCCCCGGCATCGACGGCGAGCGGATTCTGACGCTGTGGAACGTAGCGGACACCGACCAGATTAAAGCGTCCATCGAGGAGTGGGGCGTAAAGACCGCCACCGTTGTCGGCGGCGGGTTTATCGGGCTGGAAATGGCGGAAAACCTCCACGCGCTCGGTATCGACGTGACGCTCGTGGAGATGCTCGACCAGGTGATGGCCCCGATCGACTTCGAGATGGCGCAGCTCCTGCACGAAAACATGTGGCAAAACGGCGTGGACCTCCGGCTTTCCGACGGCGTGTCCACGTTCGAAAATAAAGAAGATTCGGTGGTCATCCACCTGAGCAGCGGCAAGCAGGTCGAGGCCGAACTCGTCATCCTGGCCATCGGCGTGCGCCCGAACAATCAGCTGGCCAAAGAGGCCGGCCTGGAGCTTTCCGAGCGCGGCGGCATCGTGACGGATGCGATGCTGCGGACGTCGGATCCTTCGATCTATGCCGTCGGCGACGTCACCCAGGTCGAGGATTTTATCAGCAAGGAGCTGACGATGATTCCGCTTGCCGGGCCTGCGAGCAAGCAGGGACGCATCGCGGCGGACAACATCGCCGGAGCGAGCGAAGAGTACAAAGGCTCGCAGGGAACATCGATTGCGCAGGTGTTCGACCTGACGGCGGCCAGCACCGGCTGGGCCGAAAAGACGCTGATTCGCAAAGGGCTCGTCAAGGGTAAAGACTACGAGACGATCATCATCAATCAGAACTCGCATGCGACATATTATCCCGGAGCGACGCCGCTTCGGCTCAAGATGATCTTCTCCATGGACGGGAAAAAGATCTACGGCGCGCAGATCGTCGGCATCGACGGGGTGGACAAGCGCATCGATACGCTGGCGACGGCCATCCGGCTCAACGCATCGGTCGAGGACTTAAAATATCTGGAACTCGCCTACGCACCGCCGTATTCGTCGGCAAAGGATCCGGTCAACATGGCCGGGTTCGTGGCGGAGAACGTGCTCAACGGCCTCGTCGTGTTTGCCGAGTGGGACTATCTGGAGAAGCATCCGGATGCCGTGGTTCTGGACATCAGCGAAGAAGCCGAGCGCATGGCGTTCCGCATGCCCGGTTCGGTCGACATTCCGATGGGCGAGCTGCGCAGCCGCATGGATGAGCTCGACAAGGATGCAGACATCGTCGTGTTCTGCAACATCGGCGTGCGGTCGTACAACGCAGTGCGCGCCCTGATGCAGAGTGGCTTTAAAAATATCCGCCTGTATCCGGCAGGCCTGCGGTTCTACCGCTCGACGCACTATCGGGATTTTATAGAGGAAAGCATGGAGGAAACAACGATGCCGCGTTCAAATAACGAGAAACCGGCTGCCTTTGCAGGGCCTGTGCCCGTCGCATCGGTCAGCATCGACTGCACGGGGATGCAGTGCCCCGGACCGCTGATGAAGGTCAACGAAACCGTC
>DUTT01000038.1 GCA_012841925.1 Clostridiales bacterium
ATCTGGGGTGACCGCTATGTCGGCGGACCGACGTACTACATGCAAAAAGGTCTCGGCGAAGAAAAAGGCTGGGGCGGCGCGTACAAGATTCTCGCCATCATCTTCGGTGCAGGCTTGTACATCGCATTCTTCCTGACCATGCAGTGCTACAACACCGCAGAAGCGATCCACACGACGTTCCCGTCCATCGGCATGGTGCCCGTTGCGGCATTCTATTCGCTGATGGTCTACGTCATCGTCTGGGGCGGCCTGCAGGGTATCGCAACCTGGGCCGGAAAACTCGTACCGTTTATGTGCATCCTTTACACCGTATTCGGACTCTTCATCATCATCCGCAACATCGGTACGATGCCCGAAGCATTCGGCATGATCTTTAAGTATGCGTTTACAGGCACAGCGGCAACTGGCGGATTCGCCGGAGCTACGACTGCTGTCGTCATCCAGACAGGACTCAAGAGAGCGCTGTACTCCAACGAAGCCGGCTGGGGTTCCTCCCCGATGGTCCACGCCACAGCGGTCGTCGATCACCCCTGCGAGCAGGGTCTGTGGGGCTGCTTCGAAGTATTCGTCGACACCATCATCGTCTGCTCCATCACGGCGCTCACAATCATGGCGACCGGCATCTGGGATTCCGGTATGGGCGGTGCTGAGCTGACGCTCGCAGCGTTTGAAATCGGCGTAGGCTATGCAGGCCGTGTCGTCATCGCAATCTGTACTTTCCTGTTTGCGCTCACGACAAGCACCGGCTGGTTTACCTATTACGACACGCTGCTGCGGCACGCATTCGGCGAAGACTCTTCAGTTCGTCGCGGCATCGTATTCCTGCTGAAGGTTACGTATTCGATTCCCGGCTTCCTGGCCGTATTCCTGACGATCAACAGCGGGTTTGCTTCTGCCAGAGTCTGGGGCATCGTCGACCTGGGCACAGGCGTACCGACATTCGCCAACCTCATCGCCATGATCTTCCTGATGGGCAAGTTCCTCGAACTCCTCAAGGACTACAAGGCTCGCCACATGGGCATCGGCGAAGTGGATCCGGACTTTGCAATCTGGTACGAAGACAAGAAAAAACTGGAGGCCAACTAGGCTTCCGATGGCCGGAAATAAATAAAAAGAAACGAAAAAAGCGGCCCTGTGCCGCTTTTTTCGTGAATGAAGCTCTTATATTTCGTTGACTGCCTATTCGGCCAAAGCGTCGCGCAGCTCCCGAAGCTCGGCCAGCGCGGATTCTTTATCGGTTTTCTCAACCCTCTTCATGACGGCATTCGCATACTCCCAGACAATCTCCAGCACATTGCTCTGCTCCACAAAGAACGTAGCCGCATTCCGGTCAGGCTTAGAAATGAGCACGCCCACTCCTTTTTTTATGCACAGATAGAAATTGAAAAATGTCTGCGGCACGATGAGTATGTGGTAGTTTCTATTATTTTCGAGCAGACGAATCGTATGATCCAAATTGTCCACATATTCTTCTTTTGACAGGTATCGCGGGCCGTCCGGCGCCAGCTCCGTCAACTGAATCGGGATGCTTCCGGAACGGATTACATCCAAATCCGGCTTGGAAATCACCTCCGTATAGGGTGACGAGCGGATGATGGATTCGACAACGGCGTAGTTCTGCAAATCCGGCTCGCCGGAGAAGTCGGTACCCGAATTCGGGGTTGTGCCCGGAAACGGTGCAAGGTGATCGTGGATGACGAGCATCGGTTCCTTTTTGTTGTAAAAGTCCTTAAGCAATTCTGTGATGCCGCTGTGGTTGCCCGGAGTAAAGACGCGCGCAAGAGGTTTGGCCAGCGAGAGAAGGTACTCCATCTCCATCGTAGCCGCTTCGACAGCGCGGGGCTCAGATGCGATGACCGTTACGCTCTCGGCGTTGCTGCCCTCCAGAGAGCTCGATACCATGGCTACCGTGCCCGGCACGACAAACAGCGTTCGCAGAAAGAAATCCGAACGAACTTTCGGATAGTAATACGGTTCCGCAAACCCCGTAAGGTACACCGGGGCCCACCGCTGAAGGCGGTGTATCAGATCTGTAACATTCTGTTGAATCGGATGTGCAATTTTAAGCCGCCGCTGGTTCTGGGCGAACTCCGTAAGGAGCGTAGAGATGCTGGCGGAAAACTCTCCGTCACCCGCAAGCCACTCGACGCTTTCGCTGGTGAACAGATACATATCCTGACCGGCCGGAGCGCGCAGAGCCGCCGCTAAAAAATGAAGAAAAGCCTCCTGCCTGCCGCTGCACCCGTAGTAGTATTCCCGGACGTCGCTGCCAATCGTGCTCAGATCCGGATCGCGGTCAGGCGACAGCACCGCATCCAGCAAAAAAGACGATACGGCACCCTGCAGAATATTCATAATCGTATCGCGCTGGGAATCCTGTTCCGTGTGCAGCCAGTCGTAAATCAGCCGCTGCGCCGCTTCTTTTTCTTCGGGCCATTCGCCTTCATAGGACATGGCTTCGCTCAGCAGCTTGATCTGATATTCCGTATGTACCTTTGTCGCAAAATAAGCGGCGATGTCGTCCAGGAAACGCTGTCCTTTAGGAAGCGATCGCTTGCCGCTGCGAAGCCGGCTGATGTAGGAGGGGTCCAGCGAGACGGCGTGCGCCAGTTCTCCTCCGCTGATGCCGATGATGCTCATGAGAAAATTCAATTTTTC
>DUTT01000039.1 GCA_012841925.1 Clostridiales bacterium
CCTCTTTCCAAAGCAATCGGCCGAATAAGGAACGCGCCGGCTGGACACAAGGGCTATGCGTTCCTCTTTTGCAGATTCCGGACCGCAGGAGGAACGAGTTTGTTCCTCTTTCCAAAGCAATCGGCCGAATAAGGAACGCGCCGGCTGGACACAAGGGCTATGCGTTCCTCTTTTGCAGATTCCGGACCGCAGGAGGAACGAACTCGTTCCTCTTTCCACAACAATCGGTCGAATAAGGAACAAGACCGGCGAAATCGAGCCGTGCGCGTTCCGCTTCTACAGATTTAGTCGAAAAGAGGAACGCGCGCGTTCCTCTTTTATAAATTCCAGGCGGTGGAAGGAACCTGTCGGTTCCTTTTATGCTTGAATGAGATCCTTCTCCAGACGTCGGACGGAACCTTCCGGTTCCTTCTGTCAAAGGATCACATTTTATAGTATCATGGAATTAGTATTTAGGTAGTATAATGGAAATAAGAACGATAACAGTAAAATGGAAAGCTCGCACTGAGAATCGGGCGGCAGGGTCACCCAGCATCCGACACACGAAAGCGCGGGCGGCGGGGTCACCCATCGCTCGACACACGAAAGCACGGGCGGCAGGGTCACCCATCGCTCGACACACGAAAGCGCGGACGGCGGGGCCACCTATCGCTCGACATACGAAAGCACGGGCGGCAGGGTCACCCATCGCTCGACACACGAAAAACCGGACGGCGGGGTCACCCATCGCCGCCGCACGAAAACACGATAAGGAGGTTGTGCCGTGAAACACATATCGATCAACGAAGAGCGGTTGCTGGAGCGCCTGCAGGAACTGGGGCGCACGGGCTGCGAGGACGGAAAGCGCTCACGGGTCGCGCTGTCGGACGCCGACAAACAGGGGCGCGATGTCGTCACGCAGTGGATGAACGATGCGGGGCTCGACGTGCGGGTGGACCGCATCGGCAACCTGTTCGGGCTGTATGGCGAGCTGTCACCCGAAGGACCCGACCCCGTCTTCATCGGCTCGCACATCGACTCCGTGATCGACGCCGGCATGTACGACGGCTGCTACGGCGTCCTCTCGGCCCTCGAAGTCGTGCAGACGCTCAAAGAAGCGGGCTGCGCGCCGAAGCGGCCGCTGGTCGTCGCCGCGTTCACCAACGAAGAAGGCGTGCGCTACGCGCCGGACATGATGGGGTCGCTCGTGTACGCCGGCGGGTTCGGTATCGACGAGGCGCTCGCGGTCATCGGCACGGACGGCTCGGTGCTCGGCGAAGAGCTCGAACGGATCGGGTACGCCGGGCCGGAGGAGCCGGGATTTCTGAAACCCCACGCTTACGTCGAACTGCACGTCGAACAGGGGCCCGTCCTCGATGCGGAAGGCATCCAGATCGGCGCGGTCGAAAATCTGCAGGGCATCTCGTGGCAGCGCGTGACCATCGGGGGCGTCGCGAACCACGCCGGCACGACGCCGATGCGCATGAGGAAGGACGCCGGTCGGGCGGCTGCCGAGGTGATCCGGTTCGTGGGTGACCGGGCCGACGCGCCGGGGTCCACGTCCGTGGCGACCGTCGGATGCATCGAGTTCGAGCCTAACGCCATCAACGTGATCCCGTCACGCGCCGTGTTCACCGTCGACCTGCGGAATCCCGACGACGCAAAGATGTATGCCGACGAAGAGGCGCTCGCCGGTTTCCTGGAGGAGCTTTCGCGCGAACGGGGCGTGACGATTTCGACCGAACGGCTCGTCCGCTTCGAGCCGGTGGCGTTTGACCAGGGGATCGTTGCGAAGATTGAAGCGATTGCGAAAGAGCACGGTCTGTCGGTGCGGCGCATGACGTCGGGCGCCGGCCACGATGCGCAGATGATGGCGCGCATCTGCCCCACCGCCATGATCTTCGTGCCCAGCAAAGACGGCATCAGCCACAACCCCGCCGAGTTTACGCCCGCGCCCGACCTGATCGCCGGCGCCCGCGTGCTTTTGGACCTGATCCACCAGCTTGCCGACGAAGAGTAGAGCGCCCGCCGGTCTTTTGGATCTGATCCGCCAGCTTGCCGATGAAGAGTAAAGCGCCCGCGTGCTCTTGGACCTGATCCGCCAGCTTGCCGACGAAGAATAAAGCGCCCGCCGGGCTGCCGGCATATATCATAAGAAGAAACGGCCGCGTACCGCGGCCGTTTCTGATTTATATCTTACCATTCTCACCCTGCGTAGTAATCCCGCAAACCTTCGAAGATCAGCTTTCCGACAACGGCTCCGCCGTCGATGTGGCCGATCACCTTGTCGCCGTAATAGGCCGCCCGTCCGTGCACAGCCAGCATATCCTTGGTGGAAAGCATGCCCTGCTCGGCGGCCTCGTACGCCGCCTGATAGGCGAGAGCTTCGCGTTTTTTAGCAGTCGGAGTTACAGCAGGCGGCGCTTCCGCACGCTCCCCATCCGGCATGTCTGTTGCGGCCGGCTCTCCGTTTCCTGCATGCAGCTTGAGCACTTCGACCGCCGGGGCGATCGCATCTAATATCGTCTTTTCGCCCGGCTGCGATTGCGCTTTGTTCATCATGTGCTCCAGCGCTTTATCCATCGCTCCGGCAGCGTCCTGCAGCGTCAGTTCCGTTTTCCCTTTGCAGTGCCTGGCGGCGCCCATAAATCCAAATGAAAGGATCGTCCCGAGGCTGGAAGGCGACGTCTTGTTGAACACGGTCGCGCACTTTAAGAGCACGGTGCCCATGTCCGTTTCCCCGGTCTCCTGCAGAAAGTCGTGTACGGCTTCGAATCCGTTGCTCATAGAGATGCCGAGGTCGCCGTCCCCGAATTTCGCATCCAGATCAATCAGGTATTGCTTGTTGTCTGTAATCTTCCGGCTGATGCAGCCGATCGCTTCGCATAAAATCTGCCTGTTCATCGTTTCTCCTATTGCTTATTGCTCTGGCATCTGATATGAATTCCGCCCAAAGCATGCGTCTATTTGCCACTATGCTACACAGCCTGGCACCCGAATTCCGCCCAAAGCATGCGCCTGTTTGCCACTATGCTGCACAGCCTGGCAGAACGGTCACCGGCATACGGCACCTTTTTTGTACGAAATTGTTACCAGGCTTGCAATTGCTGAATTTTCCTAAAGATGGATTTTGTGCCGGATAACGGGTGGAAGATTCCAGGCGGCGGACCATGAGGCCGCCGCCCGCCCCCTCTACTTATTAGCGTTCGTATAAAACGGCGTGCTGGCCGGCTGGCGCAGGAGCGTCTTCAGCTTTGCATTCAGCTTAAACAGCGTGACGGAAAGCCCGGCCATCTCCATGGACGTCGCAAACTCGCCGATGTGCGGCATGTAGACAGCGACGCCCCGATCCGCCAGGATTGCGTGGACCCGACGGTACACGATCAGCTGCTCCTCGAGCGGCGTTGCACCCAGCCCGTTGACCATCACCGACACCTCGTCGCCCTCTTCCAATGGAAGATCTTCGAGCAGGCGCGCCATCACGGCGTCGGCCACTTCGTCGGCGGTCATCATCTTCGCGACCTCGATACCCGGTTCGCCGTGGATGCCCATGCCGATTTCGATTTCGTCATCCGAGATGCTGAACGTCGGTTTACCCGCCTCGGGCACGATGCAGGGCGACAGCGCCACGCCCATGCTGCTGATGTTATCAAGCGCCTCGGCCGCCACGGCTGCGACTCCGTCCAGATCCATGCCCTGCTCTGCCGCCGCACCCGCGACTTTAAATGCGTAGACCATGCCGGCGACGCCCCGGCGCTTGTCCTTTTTGTCCGCCGGCGCCGACGCCACATCGTCGCTGACGCGGACGGTCTGCGTGGCGATATCCTCAAACTCGGCCAGCTCGCAGGCCATGTCGAAGTTCATGTTGTCGCCGCCGTAGTTGCCGTACAGGCACAGCACGCCGCGGCCGCGGTCACACGCCCGGATCATGTCGAGCATGGTTTCCGACGACGGCGAGGCGAACACGTTGCCGATGGCGCAGCCGTCGAGCATCCCCTGCCCCACGTAGCCTAAAAAGACCGGCAGATGACCGCTGCCCCCTCCCGTTACGATGCCGACTTTCCCCTCGGGCACCGGCGCGTTTGACAGCAGCACCCGGTTGTTTTCTTCCAGCGTCCGGACCCGGTCGCCGTAGGCGCACAGGATGCCTTCGATCGTCTCGTCGACGAAGTGGAGCGGTTCGTTGATGAGTTTTTTCATGCGTGTTCCTCCTATGATCTGTTTGTTGTAATGTGCGTTCCTGATCTATGCTGCAATTCACTATGGACAAATTGTCTACCGATATTTTAACCTGCTGGTATGCAATCCTCAGCACGGCTTTGATATCTGCCTTTTGTACCCTGCAAAACAGCGCTAAAACCCCAGCAGCTCCTTCACCGTATAATACAGTAGCTCGGGCATCACGTTGAACGTGTAGTCGCGGTGCACGCGCTCTCCGAACTGGTGCGGCTCCTTGCCGTACGGTCCGATGTTGACGGCGGGGACATTGAGGCTGCGAATATCTTCGACCGGCAGCGAGTACTTCTTCGGCCAGGCCGGCATGTTGTCCGTCAGGCTCGCAAGCGCACCTTCGTCCTCCGTGATGCCGCAGTAGCTCAAATCGGAGATGTACGGATAAAACTTCCGGGTTGCCAGCTCGTAATCGTGACGTTCCTGCACGATACCGACCGCCTTGTCCACCGCATCGAGCAGGCGGCGGTCCTCAGCCGTGTCGCCTTTAACGTAGATGTGCGGATAATACGGCGGTGAAAAGTACAGCACGATCGCCGGCTCGCGGTCCGGATTCATCTCCTGCAGCGCTTCGACCAGGCGCAGCGACACCGTCCGGTCGTCCTCGTCGGGGTCGGCGAGCAACTCTTCCATCACGCGGTCGAGGTGGTCGTCAAGCGCGCTTCCCACGCGGGCTTTGACCCGCTCGTACAGCTGCTCGTACGTAAACACGCGCGGTTCCCAGGGCAGCGGCTGATACGGCGTGCCGCTCTTTTCGCAGTACGCACGGAAGTTCCGGTCGATCCGGTCAATTACATTTCGAAACGCCGTTTCGGCCTTTTCGACAAGCTTTTCCAGGATGTCACCCGGCTGCATGGAGTGCGTGGCGAAGTTAAAGTACACGCTTGCATAAGCGGCCGTCTGGATCGTGTACACCTTCTTGAGGTCCTGCTGACGCAGGCTGATCGGCGGGACCGTCGATTCGCCGTCGGCGACGTCACACAGATCCTCGCTCAGGCTGATCTCGCGCACGAGCTCGGAAGCCAGCACATTCGCATCGATGCCCTCGAACGCCTGCGACACGTGCGTCGGCTTGCCGATCGCGTAGAAGCTCGGCAGCAGCTTGCCGACCGTACCGATGTAGATGTACTTGTTTTCGTCGCCTTCGTAGCGACCGGTCATCCAATCGGTGTTGATAACGGCGAGGTACTCCAGTCCCCGCTGCTCCTTGAGCCGGCGCGCCGCGCGGTCGGCAGCGAACATGCCGGACGAGTTGGCTTCCTCGTCGGGCTCGGAGAACAGCAGCAGGTTGCCGCGCAGGTTCTCCGGGTGACGTGCAGCCTCTTCGATCATCGCAACGTGCGCCGCGACGCCGCACTTCATGTCTAAAATGCCGCGGCCGAACAGCCAGTCGTCACCCTCCAGATCGCGGCGGATGTCCTCCGGCAGGTCCATGCCCCGCATCGCTTCCTTGAGTTCCGCGGGACGGGTGGCCAGGTCGCGCAGCGCGCCGTAGTCCTCGTACCCTTCGGTGTCGATGTGACCGAGCAGGATGACGGTCTCCCTGCTCGAACCGTCCTTCGCGCCTTCGACGAGCGCGACGACCGTGCTCCGTCCGAAGGGGTCATTCTCCGTGACCGGTTCCAGAAACAGATTTTCCGGATGAGCCTGAAAGTACGGCGACTGCTTCAATTGATTGTAGATGTACGCCGCCATGTCCGCTTCGCCGGTCGAGCTGACGGCGCTCGGGATTTCCGTAAACGCCAGCGTGTACTCTTCAATACGCGACTTAACAGCTTGTAACATGGAATCCTCCTGTCCTTATTCGTAATTAAAATATGTGCTCTGCCCGCACAAACACAGCAGAAAACGGCTGCACCGGGCAGCCGTTTTTACATGATCATTGCGCAAAATTATCGTACAGATACTCGAGCGTCTCTTCCGGGCTGAAGAGGAATCCGCCGGATTCGGGTACTTCCGACACGACCATGGACACGATTTCGAACAGCGTAATCGTCTCCTCGCCGCCCGATTCCTCGCCGTCACCCGCCGTCTCGTAGCGGACGTCCAGCGCGTAGCCGTACCCGTCATGCCCCGCCCCGAAGAACCGGATCATGTCGGACTCCGGATAATCGGTATCGTAATAGGAAAACATGCGGTCCAGAAACTCGCTGAACTCGCCGAGCGTCGCCTCGACATACCCCGTGTGAGCATCGATGAGCGGAAACACCAGCGGCTTCTGATCGCCCGTTGGCGGCACGTCGACCGGATCCTCGCCATCCGGGTCGACCTCACCGGGATCCGGCGCGGAACTGCTGCCCGGCAGATCGACACCGTGCTCGTCGGCCAGCGCCTTGAGCGCATCGATGTACGCCGTCTTGTCCACCGCGGCATCCCGCAGCTTGGCGTTCGCGTCGTTGATCCTGTCGTAATTCTTCGACGCAATCGCGCCCAGCATAATGGAGTAGGCTTCGTACTGACGCTCTATCCCGTCGGCAATTTTCGCATGCGCGTCCTGCACGTCCTGCGTCGCCGGGGTGACGGAATGGATGTAGTCAAGAAAATCCTCGACCGCCGGGATCAGCTCGTCGCGCAGCGCATCCTCGAACAGCGTGTTCTGCCGGAAATCCTCGCCGACCACTTTCCCGTAGCTGATGACGATGTCCTCGTCGAGCTGCTTGATCGCAGGAAACGCATCCTTAAAGTAACTTTCGAGATCCTTTTTAACAGGGTTGCCCCCGCAGGCTGTCGCAACGGCCAGACTCGCAATGAGCAGGCAGAATAACAGCAATCTGGTCTTTTTCATACATCAACCTCCCGGTTATCCTGTCGTCGGCATCAGGCGCGTGACCCGTTGCCGCTTGGCGCAGGCGCATGGCCCGCTGCCGCTTGGCGCAGCCGTGTGACCCGCTACCTTTTGCTTATTATACCATCGAATCCCGGGTTTTGTCAGCGTGCAGAATTGGCGTGAAGGGAAGAGGTGCGCTGCTGCCGCAGCGGTGGAATGTGTAGGGTTGGAAGGAAATCGGCGTTTAAATGGCAAAATTTCCAGTTTTGAGTGAAGCCGATTTCCATTTAAGAGAGATATCGAGCATTTATTGCGAAAAAGCTCGATATCTCGTCCTCCTCACGCTGATTTCCACTCAAGATCGTAAATTTTGCACTCAGAATGGAAATCAACTCCGGGAATCCACTCAAGATCGTAAATTTTGCACCTGATCCGGCCGCTGGCGCATGACCTGCTGCCGCTTGAAGCAGATGCGCTGCTGCCGCAGCGGTGAAGTGTGTTGGATCTCATAAAGAACGGACCCTTTGTCACTTGGATTCTTATATAGATAGGGCGCTACTCCACTTCCTTGATATCACCGATATAGAGTGTCTTCCCGAGGGGTCGCAGCACTTTGAGAACAGTCGAGACATTTGGACTCGTATCGCCCTTTTCCATCCTGGCGATGACCGGCTGCTTTACACCGCTCAACTTTTCGAGCTTTTTCTGGCTGATACCCTGCTCTTGCCTCGCTTTAATGAGCTCACCGATCAACGCAACCCGAAGGTCGCTTTCTGCGATTTCTTCCGGCGTGTATAACTCATTGCGCACCTCGTCCCAATCTGCACCGATAGCTTTATTTTTCACCATCTTCGGCTGTCCTTTCTATCAAATCTGAAAGCTCTCGCTTTGCTTGCATAATTTCTCGCCGAGGGGTTTTCTGTGTTGTTTTCATGAAATGATGCAAGAGCACATATGAATTTTGTACCCAGGCGACAAACAAAATTCGATCTCTAAGAGCCCTCAATTCCCATATGTCCCCCTCCAAATGTTTTACAAATGGCTCTCCGGCAAATGTTCCGTGTTGTTTCAAAATCTGAATCGCATCCTGAATTTTATTTAACTGGATTCGGCTATTTTTATCTATTTTCTCTGCTAAGTTTTTTATATGTTCCAGTACAGGCTGATTGCCATTTCTATTCCTATAGAAATATATCTTATACAACTCAATCCACCCTTCTTTTACTATTATAAGCATATTTTTTCGTTCGTCAATAACTTTAAAGTTATTGACGAACCATGCAATCAATTCCAGGAAACAAATTGATATATTCCCATTATATTCCATTTTAAATAAAACGCAAGGCTAAATACCTCTGTGCGATAGCGTATGATAGGTTTCACAAATTCGAAACAGTGCTCCATAGTAATAGATACATTCCGTCAAATGGTGTTAACGCCGGGCAGAATTGACGCAAATCGCCGCCGGCTTGTCGCGCGTGACAAGGTTATCGTACCCGGCACCGTGGTTTGCATACGGTTATACAGGAAGGTCGCTTTTCGAAGCCTTCCTGTATAACCCTTTGCGTGCCAACGCAAAGTTCCTTCAAATACAATCGAACGCGTTCCTTATTTTCGCAATGCCGGCCGCAGAAGGAACAAGGTTGTTCCGCTTTGGGAAATAATCGAGTAGAAAAGGAACGCGGACTGCTGATTACAATCGAACGCGTTCCTTATTTTCGCAATGCAGGTCGCAGAAGGAACAAATGTGTTCCGCTTTCGGAAATAATGAGGCTGAAAAGGAACGCGGACTGCTGATTACAATCGAACGCGTTCCTTATTTTCGTACTGCAGGCTGCAGAAGGAACAAGTGTGTTCCGCTTTGGGAAATAATCGGCGAGAAGAGGAACGCGGTCCACTCATTACAGCAGAACGCGAACCCGTCATTGCAGTCAAACGCGAACTGCTATGCAATATTTAGATAAGTCCTTCTTCCTCTAAGAATCTTCTGGCGGCGTCAGCCGGTTCCAGCTTGTCGAGGTCGACCCAGCCGTTTAGTTCAGCCATGCGAGCATCGTCGATGCGGCCTGCGAGGCCGTTTAAAAGCTCTTCGAGTTCCGGATAGGCTCTCAGCGTTTCGCCTCGGATGACGGTCGCGGCGTTGTACGGCGGGAAAAAGTTCAGGTCGTCCTCCAGAACTCTAAGGCCAAACGCGGGGATGCGACCGTCCGTCGTAAACCCGGCGACGACTTCCACGCTTTCCTGATCGACGGCCTGGTACATCAGGGAAGAATCCATCCCCCTCACGTCTTTAAACTCCAATCCGTACGCCTTGGACAAGCCGGGATAACCGTCATGCCGCTCCGTAAACGCGTAGCTGCAGCCCAACACAAAGTTCTTTGCATACGGTACGAGATCCGTCGTCGTCGTCAAGCCGTATTGCTCGGCAAGTTCGTCGCGCACAACCATCGCATACGTATTATTGAAGCCGTAGGGTTCCAGCCAGTGGATGTCGAACTTTTCTTCGTACTCTTTCTTAACAAGCTCGTAGACTTCCCCGGGGTCACTCATCAACTCTTGCCCCAGATGGATGAGTGCCGTCCCCGTGTACTCCATATATACGTCGACCTGGTCCGCTTTGATTGCGTCGAACAGCACTGTGTCAGCCAGGTTCGTAAGCAGGCTGACGCTGTAATCGGTATTCTCCTCGATCAGCTGCGCGAGAATTTCGGCGAGGATAAACTGCTCCGTATAGTTCTTGCCGCCGACTCGTATGTCAACCGCTTCTTGCTTGCCGCAGCCCGCCGCCGCAAGCAGCATCACTGCAATGAGCGAGAACAACACGACTTTCTGCATAGTTTTTTTCTTAAACATCTTCATATACTTTCTCCTTTCAGTCCTTTCGATGTCATTTTGTATTCGATGCACCCAAACAAGCGGTCGATCAATATGGCGAGCAGAGCCGCCGGGATCGCACCTGCAAGTATCATCTCGTTTCTGTAGAGCTGGATGCCCGTAAATATCAGCTGCCCCAAGCCCCCGGCGCCGATGTAGGCGGCGATCGTCGTCGTGCCGATGTTGATGACGGTTGCAATCCGCACGCCTGCCATGATGACCGGCAGCGACTGCGGAAGCTCCACCATCGTCAGAATCTGCATGTTCGTCATGCCCATGCCCTTCCCCGCGTCTTTGAGAAACGGCGACACTTCTTTAATCCCCGTATACGTATTCTTGACGATGGGCAGCAGCGCATACAGAAACAGCACGATGATGGCCGTTTTTTTGCCGATGCCCAGAAAGGGGATGAGCACGCCGAAAAATGCGATGCTTGGAATCGTCTGAAACACGCTTGAGACCGCGAGGATGGGGCCTGCGATCGATTTGTAGCGCGTAATCAGGATGCCCAGGGGGACGCCGATGGCGATGGCTGACAGGATGGCGATGCCGGTCAGCTGCAGGTGCTGCAAAAGCAAGCCCCCCATCAGGCCGTAGTTGTTTAAAACGTATTGGATCAGTTTCACGCTTCGCCACCTCCGTTTGTCACGCCGTGACCGAGCACATTGATGAGGCTCGAGCGCGTAATCAATCCCCGCAGAATATTTTCGTCGCTCACGACGGGAACATAGCCGACGTTTTCCGTCGACATGATCGCCAGCACTTCGCTGACGTTCGAGTCCTCCGGCACACGGTTGACGTTCGTGCGCACGACTTCCGACACGACCATCGAGCGCCCGAAGTGATCGAGCACGTCACCCGCCGTCAGCACGCCGACGAACCGGCCTTCTTTTTCGACGACCATCAGGCTGTCGACTTTGCGCTCGCGCATCCGTTCAAGCGCCTGGGTCAGCGTCCGTTTCGGGCTGATGGTGACAGGCTCGGCAATCATGATATCGCGCACCTGAATCAACTCCGGACGGCGCAGCAGCCGGTCTTTTCCGATAAACTCTTCGACGAATCCGTGCGCCGGGTTGCGCAGGAGGTTCTCCGGCGTATCGAGCTGCACGATTTTGCCGTCTTTCATGACCGCGATACGACCGGCGAGCTTCAGCGCTTCATCGATATCGTGGGTCACGAATACGATCGTTTTGCCCAGCGTGTTGTTCATTTCGATCAGCTCTTCCTGCAGCGCAATCCGCGTGATAGGATCGAGCGCGCTAAATGGTTCGTCCATCAAAATGATGTCCGGGTCCGCGGCCAGGGCGCGTATGACGCCGATTCGCTGCTGCTGTCCGCCGCTGAGCTCGTGCGGGTAGCGTTGCTTAAACGTTTCCGGCGGCATGCCGACAAAGTGCAACAGCTCGTCCACCCGCTCGTCCTTCTTTTGCTCGGACCATTTTTTGAGCGTCGGCACGAGCGCGATGTTTTCAGCGATTGTCATGTGGGGGAACAGAGCGATCTGCTGTATGACGTACCCGATGTTCCTCCTGTGCTCGACGGGATCCGTCTTGCCGATGTCGACTCCATCGATATAAATGTGACCCGACGACGGCTCGATCAATCGGTTGATCATCCGAAGCGTCGTCGTTTTACCACAGCCGCTCGGCCCGATTAAAACTGTAATTTCGCCCGACTCAATCGTCATATCGAGCGCATCAACGGCTGTGTCGTTTCCGTAATTTTTTGTGACATTCTCAAAGGTCAACAATACACAACCCTCCTTTCTTGTCGAATTGCATAAATGGTGGCTTGCCGGCACCGCGAAGCCTGTACTCAGCAAAAGTCTGAGACAGTAACGCAATTCGATTCACTTCCAAAAGTAGGCTGGATTACAAAAGCAAAAAGCTATGGGGACACCATAGCATGAGTACGGGCGCACAAAAAATAGTGCTCAATGCCGTACGGCTCCTCTTTCCACTGCTTACGAGGTTAGCTGACGGATTAGGACCGAAGAGTAGCCCCTCTTCTCAACGAAGATTCACCCCAGAAATGGTTCCCCCGCTCTGCCCGCATAACAGGCAGATTCAGCGTCTAACAATCGAAAGAAAAGTGTAACGCCGGATAACCCAACCATGCGTTGTTCGACATAATAACAAATTTTGCCGCATAAGTCAAAAATGAGGGCCGCCTTCCGAAGCCATCGCGCACCGTCACAGCACCTCTTTCAACATGGCGACCCGCCGATTGCTGACCGGAATCAGCTCAGCCACCGACTTCAGCTTCAGCTGGTAGCTGTAATTATCATTTACGAGGTGCGACACGTACGCACGGTTGACGAGATAGCTCCGATGCGGCTGGATAAATTGATTGTCCGCATCCGCTTTCATGATCGCTTTTAGACTGCTGTTCAACCGGTAACACGCGGCGGCGGTGTGGATCAACACGGTGTGTCCGCGGGCTTCGAAGTAAATCACATCGTCAAACTCGATAAAATAAATCCGGTTGTCGTCCTTGACCCGCAGCTTAACAGGTTCCGTTTTCTCCTCAGAGACGCGCCCGGCAACGCCCCGGCCTGCCAGGCCGATCATCTCTTCTATTTCGCCGGTCGTATACGGTTTGACGATGTAGCCGAGGCCGTATTGCTTGGCGGTTTTTATGGTCGCATCGTCCGCGTAGCCGGACACAAACACGACCGGAACGGAATGATAGCACGCCAGCAGCTCGGCGACATGGATTCCGTCCATCTCGGTCGACAGGTTGATATCCATGAAGACGAGGTCTGGGCGCTCGTC
>DUTT01000040.1 GCA_012841925.1 Clostridiales bacterium
ACGAAAATGGGGCGGGCCATGCGCGCCGTATCCGAGGATAAAGAAGCATCGATCTTAATGGGCATCAACGTCAACCGGACGATTACGGCCACGTTTGCAATCGGCTCTGCGCTGGCGGCTGTGGCGGCGCTCATGTACTGTGCGCAATATCCGTCCGTCATGCCGACGATGGGATCCATGCTCGGGCTCAAAGCCTTTGTGGCGGCTGTGCTCGGAGGCATCGGCATCATGCCCGGCGCCATGATCGGCGGGTTGACGATCGGGCTGGTGGAGTCGCTTTTGAAAGCCTACAGTGCATGGCTTACGAAAGGAATCATTACGTCGGCGTTCTCGGATGCCGTCGTGTTTGCGATCCTCATCGTCGTGCTGCTCGTAAAGCCTGCGGGCCTTCTGGGAAAGAACTTTGGAGAGAAGGTGTAAGCGGATGAACATGCCTAAGCAGAACAAAAAATCTGCACTCATCAACGCAGTCGCCCTGGCGGTGCTGCTGGCCGTCGTGGCGTATCTGGGCTTTAGCCGTGCGCTTTCCTCGTATCTCGTGGGCATATTCTGGCTGTCGTGCATCGGGATCATCATGGCGACATCGCTGAACCTCACAAACGGATTTTTAGGTCAGATGGCGCTCGGACATGCCGGATTTATGCTCATCGGATCCTACTCGTCGGCGCTGCTGTCGCTGGCCATGGTGCGTGCGGGTATACTGGCGGGAGGCGGCGCGGAGCAACTGGCGCGCTTCGTTATCTGCCTGATCGTATCGGGACTCCTTGCCGGTCTGTTCGGCATCCTCGTCGGCATCCCTGCGCTGCGGCTGCGGGGTGACTATCTGGCGATCATCACGCTCGGATTCGGCGAGATTATACGCGTCGTCATCCAGGGCATTCCCTGGGCCGGCGGCGACGGTCTGTCGCAGGGGTCGGCCAGTCCGGTGCTGTTTAAGACCGGCCTCGGTTTCAACAACGCGACAAAATCTCACTACATGCTCTTCGTCGGTCTGGTGACCGTTGCGTGCGTTTCGGCCATCTATACGTTTATCCGCTCGCGCTTCGGGCGTGCGATTATCTCCATCCGCGACGATGAAATCGCATCTTCTGCCAGCGGCATCGATATCACGTTCTACAAGGTGACGACGTTTGCGCTCTCCGCTGTTTTCGCCGGGATTGCCGGTTCGATCTTCGCGGCGTGCTACTCGTCGCTCAATACGGGGAACATGGGCTTTATGGCCTCCGTCAACTACTTTGTGATGGTCGTATTCGGCGGCATGGGATCTCTGACGGGATCCATCGTGGCAGCCATCGGGCTGACGTCGCTGAACGAAGCGCTGCGCTCGTTCGACGAATACCGCATGCTCGTCTATTCCATCGTATTGATCCTGATGATGATCTTCCGGCCGGCGGGCCTGCTGGGCACGTACGAGTTCTCCCTGAGCGGAACTATTTCGCACCTGCGGAACCGGATTTCGAAGAATAAGCAGGAGAAGGAGGCACAGGTATGACGGAAAGCGGCACGATGCTCTGCACGGACAGGGAAACGCCCCTCATCAAGGTCAGCCACCTGGGCATCACGTTCGGGGGCCTTCGGGCGGTCAACGACTTCAGCCTCGAAATGGGCGAAAACGAGCTCGTCGGTCTCATCGGGCCGAACGGAGCCGGCAAGACGACGGTCTTCAACCTTCTGACCGGTGTGTACACGCCGAGCGAAGGCGACTACTATTTCTGCGGTCAGCGCATGAACGGTAAAAAAACGCACCAGATCGTCCAGAGCGGCATCGCCCGTACGTTCCAGAACATCCGTCTGTTCAACAAGATGACGGTGCTGGACAACGTAAAGGTCGCCATGAACCCGCACTACGAGTACAACCTGTTCTCGGCGCTGCTGCGAACGGGCAAATACTGGGCGGGCGAAGCGGAAAACGATGCGAAAGCGCGCGAGCTTCTCGAAATTTTCAATCTGGAGGACAAGGCGGACGCCGTGGCCGAGAATCTGCCGTACGGGCAGCAGCGAAAGCTCGAAATCGCAAGAGCGCTCGCGACGGGCATGAAGCTGCTTCTGCTCGACGAACCGGCGGCCGGCATGAACCCGACGGAGACCGAAGAGCTGCTGGAATGCATCCGCATCATCCGTCAGCGGTTCAACATCTCGATACTCTTGATCGAGCACGACATGAACCTCGTCATGAAGATCTGCGAACACATCATCGTCATCGACTACGGAACGACGATTGCCCGGGGCACTCCGGAAGAGATTGCGCAGGATCCCAGGGTCATCGCTGCGTACCTCGGAACCGAAGACTGATACAGAGGAAAGGAACACCCACTGCGATGTTAACGATTGAAAACCTTCACGTCTCCTACGGAGCCATCCATGCGATCAAGGGCGTCAGCCTGACGGTGAACAGCGGCGAGATCGTGTCGCTCATCGGCGCCAACGGCGCAGGCAAGACGACGATTTTGCATACGATCACGGGGCTGATACAGGCGACGGAAGGGACGATAGAATACAACGGTGTCGATCTGCGGAAGACGAATCCGAGCAACATCGTGTCCATGGGGCTTGCGCACGTCCCCGAAGGGCGCCACGTGTTTACGCGCATGACGGTCAAGGAAAACCTCTACATGGGGGCGTTTCACCGCAAGGAAAAACTCCATGAGCTCGACGAGGATCTCGAGCGGGTATACGACAGTTTTCCCAGGCTCAAAGAGCGCGAAAAGCAGCTTGCAGGCACCCTGTCGGGCGGCGAGCAGCAGATGCTGGCCACGGGCCGGGCGATGATGAGCCGGCCGAAGATGATCGTCATGGACGAGCCGTCCATGGGACTTTCGCCCCTGTTGGTGCGCGAGGTATTCCACATCATCGAGAAAATGCACGACGGCGGCATCACCGTTCTTTTGGTGGAACAAAACGCCAAGATGGCGCTTGCGATTGCCGACCGGGCGTATGTGCTCGAGACGGGGCACATTGCGATGGAAGGCGTCGCGGAGGATCTCTTAAACGATCCCAGGGTTAAAAAAGCCTATCTCGGTGCGTAGCATTCGCACTCTTGCTTTTTTGAATGTCAGCATATAGAATATACACTGCGGGCGGCGCTCTGCCGCTCGCATCCCACACCATAAGGTAGAGATTATATGAAGAACAATCATTGCGTGGCTTTGGAGCGCTTTCGGCGTCTCCAGAGAAGGGTGCCGGTCGTTGTCGCGTTGACACTGGCCTTGTGTCTGCATGCGTTTGCGCAGACGGGGTTTGAGGACGTGGCCGACAGCTACTGGGGCGCCGGCTACATTCGGTCCGCTGCGGAAACAGGCATCATCAAGGGCTATCCGACGGCGCGCGAGGGCGTGTTTCGCTTCGAACCGGAGAAATCGGTCAGCAGGCAGGAGTCGCTGGTGATGATTCACCGCACGCTCGAAAGTGCCGGCATACTCGAGCAGGAAACCGATGCGGAGGAGCTGCCGGCTCTGTATGCCCGGCAGCTGGAGGAAGCCGGCATCGCCGACTGGGCGCATGCGGAGGTTGCCTATGGCTTCCGGCGGCAGTATGTCGAAGCGGGAGACTTTAAGGCGGCGGGGGGCGGTGCCGTTGCGCCGAGGCAGTTGATTGCGACGTGGGCGTCGAAGGCGATGGGGTACGAGCTGGCCCCCGTTCAGATTCTGCCATATGCGGACGGAGCGGATATTTCAGCTGAAGCGTTTGCACATGCCGAATCGCTGTTTCGAAACGGCATCATGACCGGCGACGACAAGAACCGGCTCAACCCGAAAGACGGCATCCGGCGCGTGGAGTTTGCGGCGGTGTGCACGAGGCTCCTGGCGCAGGCCGAAAAGCTGGTGGATTCGCCGAGGCCGGCGCGTAAACTCGCAGACAGTCTCATCCTGCAGAGCGGCACGCTTGGAAAGGTATCGCAGGGCGGAGCCCGCTTTGAGCTCAAAGCGGCGGACGGCCGCGTGTACAGCGTGGCGCTGCAGACGGATACCGGGATTGTGCTCAACGGAAAAGCGGCGTCCGCTTCGAATCTCGCCGGGCTTGAGGGGCGGTTTATATCGGTATCCTGCCTGATGGGCGGAGGACGACAGGCCATCGTCGAGACGGGCGTCCGCGTGCAGAAAGGCCGCATCGAGGCGATATCCTCGGAGGGTGACTACGGCGTTTTGACGCTTGCCACCGAAGACGGACTGAGGATCCGGTATTGTTACGATGAGCAGACGCTTGCAGATGTCGCAATCACAAAGGGCATCGATGTGTCGCTGATTGCAGACGGAGCCTACGTGCTCGAGATCAAATAGCCGGGCGGCAGCCGGACGAAAGGAACCTGATGGAACTGGAACTGTTAAAAGGTAAAAAAGTGGCGGAGCTGCGGGAAATCGCGACGGCTCTCGGCGTGGAGAATGCAGCCGGTCTTAAGAAAAAGGAGATCGTCGAGCTCCTTACGAACATGCATCTGGAGGCGATGGAGCAGCAGGCTGCGAAAGAGCGGGATGCGGTAGAGGACGGAGCGGATGCAGCCGGCCCGGGCGCACCTGCCGGCAATGCGAATAACGGGAAGCGCGTCTATGAATGGCGCCCGGAGCCTGCGCCTTCGGCGCCCAGGCACGCCGCCGCAGGCGGCGAGCCGGCCGATGAGACCGAGACGGCCGACAGCGCGCGGGAGGAAGAACCCCTGCGGGACGGGCGGACGGAAAAGACCGGAATCCTGGACATCGCGGACGGCGGCTTCGGCTTTCTGCGCTTCGATAACTTCCTGACATCCGACGAAGACATCTACGTGTCGCCGACGCAGATCCGCCGCTTTAACTTAAAGACGGGCGACAAGATCTGCGGTATCGCACGCGAACCCAACGAAGGCGAGCGCTTCGGAGCGCTCCTGTTTGTAAAGACCGTCAACGGAGACGATCCGGGCTTTGCCCGAAAACGAAAAGACTTCTCCGAGCTGACGCCGATTTTCCCGAACCACCGCATTACGCTGGAAAAGGGAAGCCGGGAGCTGTCCATGCGGCTGATCGACCTCGTCGCTCCCATCGGCATGGGGCAACGCGGTATGATCGTCGCACCGCCGAAAGCCGGTAAGACGACGCTGCTCAAGCAGATTGCAAAGAGCATCGAGCGTCAGAAAGTAAACGCCGAGCTCATCGTGCTGCTCATCGATGAACGACCCGAGGAAGTGACGGACATGCAGCGTTCCATCAGCGGTGAAGTCATCTATTCCACGTTCGACGAGCAGCCGTCCCACCACGTAAAAGTCGCCGAGATGGTGCTCGCGCGCGCGCAGCGGCTCGTGGAGCACGGCAAAAATGTCATCATCCTTTTAGACAGCATCACGAGACTCGCCCGGGCGTACAACCTCGTGGAGCCGCCGTCCGGCCGCACGCTGTCCGGCGGACTCGATCCTGCGGCGCTCCACAAACCGAAGAAGTTCTTCGGAGCCGCGCGCAACCTCGAAGAAGGAGGCAGCATCACGATCCTTGCAACCGCGCTCGTGGAGACGGGCAGCCGCATGGACGATGTCATATTCGAAGAGTTTAAAGGCACGGGCAACATGGAGCTGCACCTGGACCGCAAGCTGTCGGAAAAGCGCATCTTCCCCGCGATCAACCTGAATAAATCCGGCACGAGAAGAGAGGATATGCTCATGAGCCAGGACGAACTGGAAGCGATCTGGCTGATGCGCAGAGCCATGGGCGACCTCGGTGCGCAGGAAGCGACGGAGCAGATCATCGACGAACTCGTGCACACGCGCAGCAACGAAGATTTTATCCAGATATTCCGAAAGCTGAGAATCGTATAATGGATCTCAAAAAAATATTTGTCAAAAATGCCTGTCCTACGAAGATCGGAGGCCAGGCTATACTCGAAGGGCTCATGATGAAAGGCGCTGACCAGCAGGCCATCGCCATCCGCAAGCCCTCCGGTCGCATCCACCTGAGCGTCGAACCGCTTGCAAAACCGGGCAAGTGGAAGAAGATTCCCGTATTGCGCGGCGTGATGGTGTTTGTGTCGGCGCTCGTACAGGGCACGTCGATCCTGCTGTATTCGGCCGAAGTGCTCGAGCAGTTTACGGACGAAGAAGGCAACCCGATGTTCGAAAAAGACCGCACGACGCTGTGGCTGGAAAAGCATCTGGGCGAAAAAGGCGCGCTCAACGCGATGCTGTATCTTTCGGTTGTCCTGGCGGTTCTGCTGACCGTCGGCGTCTTTATCATCCTGCCGACGTGGCTCATCCACAGCGCCAGGGCGTGGGGCGGCATCACAAACCCTGTGGCGCTCAACGCGCTGGAGGGCGCGGTGCGCATCGCGATGTTCGTGCTGTACATCCGTCTCGTATCCGGCATGCAGGATATCCGTAAAGTCTTCCAGTATCACGGTGCGGAGCACAAGACCATCCACTGCTACGAAAGCGGCCTGGAGCTGACGCCGGAGAATGCGCAGTCGTTCTATGCGCTCCATCCGCGCTGCGGCACGAGCTTTCTGATGTTCGTGATGGTGCTGAGCCTGCTGATTTTTTCGATGTTCGGCTGGCCGAACCTGACAGTGAGGATCCTGTCGCGGCTGATACTCATCCCGTTTATCGCGGGGTTGTCGTACGAGCTGCTTCAGTTTACGGGGCGGCACGACGGGCCGGTCGTGCGCTTTTTAAGCCTGCCGGGCATCGCGCTGCAGACGCTGACGACGAAAGAGCCGGCGATGGATCAGCTCGAAGTCGCCATCGTAGCCATGAAAGCCGTGATGCCGGAAAGCGAGCGCGCGGGCGATCCTTGCATGAGCGCGCTGCCGCACGGACGCTACTGGGTCGGCGATGTGGACGAGCACGGCTGTCTTCACAAAGACGAAGAGGCGACGGCCGCCTTCCGCACGAGGCGAAAAGCGCAGAAGGAGAGCGCATGACGCTGCGCGAACTTTTGAATCGGGGTCTGGAGCTTTTCGAGGAGCAGGGAGTGGAAAGCGCAGGTGTAGAAGCGGAGTGGCTGCTTGCGCACGCTCTTGGAAAAGACCGGATCTACATCTATGCATACGGAAGCGAGCAGGCATCGGCCGAGGTACAGGCCGACTATCTGGATAGGGTCAGGCGGCGCACCGAAGGCGTGCCGCTTCAATACATTTTAGGAACGGTCGACTTTATGGGGTGCACGCTAACGGTCGACCCTTCGGTCCTCATCCCGAGGCCCGAGACAGAGCTTCTCGCAGAAGAAGCGCTCAAAGAGCTTGCGCGTCTTCAGGCGGCTCGCCCGGATGCAGCATGCACCGTGCTGGATCTGTGCACCGGCAGCGGGGCGCTCGCCATCGCGATTGCCGCCCGCGCAGAGCGCGGGAAGGTCACAGCGACGGACGTGTCAGCAGAAGCGCTTGCGACGGCCCGGCTCAACGCCGAACGAAACGGCGTGGCGGACCGGATTCATTTTTTGCAGGGAGACCTGTTCGAAGCGCTCGACGATCTGCAGGACAGTCGGTCCGAAACGTACGACGAACTGCAGGACAATCGGTCCGAAACGTACGACGAACTGCAGGATCATTTGCCGGCTGAGCACGATTCACGCTGCAGAAACACAGCGTCTGAAGCGGCAAAAATGGATGCGACGGATGGAGTGCATAATGCGTACGACCTGATCGTCACCAATCCGCCCTACGTTGCGACGGATGTCATCGAAGCGCTCGCACAAAACGTGCGGGAGCACGAGCCGAAGCTGGCGCTCGACGGCGGCGCCGACGGGTTGTCGGTGATTCGCCGCCTCCTCGCGGATGCACCTTCGCACCTCAAGTCGGGCGGCCTGCTGCTGATGGAAATCGGGTACGATCAGGGCGAGGCTGTGTGCGAACTCGCAGACAGCGTGGTATCGGGCGGCGCCGGGCGCCTGTCACGCAAAAAAAAGGCGTATGCCGAAGCGAAGATTCTGCAGGATTTTGCCGGCTTCGACCGCATTCTCGTCCTTCGCGCAGGGCAATAAAAAGCACTTGCAGACTATTTTGAGTTGTGCTATTATATACAAGCGTTCTTTTGCAAAAACGCACCCCGAAGGGCTGTCCTCCGGGTGCCAAACATAGATGATCCGAAGGAGGAGACAGAGATGAAAGCAGACATCCATCCCGAATTTCACGAGTGCAAGGTTACATGTGCCTGCGGAAACGAGTTTACGACGAAGTCGACAAAAGACGAAATCCGCCTGGACATTTGTTCTGAGTGCCATCCGTTTTTTACGGGGCAGCAGAAGTTTGTCAACCGCGGCGGTCGCGTAGAGAAGTTCCGGAACAAGTACAACATCGAGTAATCAGCAAAGACAACCTGAAGAGGAGACCCGGACCGCAAGGCCGGGTCTTTGCATAATACAGGCCGGCTGCGCTACGCGCAATGGAGGCCGGTCCGGGAGATACGACAAGCACTATGACAAAACATGCGTTTCAAGTATTGCCGGGCGGGCGGAGCGAACACCTGTTTTCCGACTACCGCTTTGTTTCCGGAGAGATTACGGACACCCGGCTGATGGGTGTTTTAGGCATGCATCTGCACTGGGAGCTGCCATACCCGACAGCCGAACCGAATCTTCATCAGTATTATTATTACGACATCGAGGAGCTCGGTCTGGAGACGTATCGCACGTATTCCGGCGACGACCCGATCGCTGTCGAGCTTGCGAGCAAAAATCTGTTCGGAGGGCTCGGTGCCCGCATGAGACCGCTCAGCGAGCGCGAGGGCCGCTACCTGGCTGCGGAGTTTATCAACGAGACCAAGAGAAAAAAACAGATGCTGCCCGACGAGGCGGTAGGACTGGAATTCATCACGCGGATGCCGGTCTTTTTGACGAGCGAAGAACACGAAGAGCTCGTCGAAAAAATGTGCACCGATATCCGAAGCGATTATCAGTTGATCCACTATTATCTGATGCGTATTTTTGGCATGGATCTGAAAGGGGCTTCTTATCTCAGCGCCCCGGCGTTTCTCGCCGAAGGGGGACCGCAGACGTTTCTGCCGGAGCATGCGACGTTTTTGCGCAACAGCATCGAAGAATACGTCGACGAGGCGGGGCACGAATCGTACTTGTGCGAATCGCTCGTCGAGACGGAGAACAAGCACTGGCTCGTGATATCCGAACTGGAGACGGCAGCCGGGCGCATTACGGGCGCCAAGCGCAAGTCTGCGTTTGAGGTCTCCCTGTACGAAGCGTCCATGCTTCTGAGTCGCTGGGAGTACGTTACCGTGTACGAAATCCTGCGCGACCCCGACGAGTTCGACATCGAATTTACGACGTATACGCTCGGCGCCATGCGCACCGACCACGTGAACGGCGAGATGTTTATGCAGTTTAAGCGCGACAACAGCCACGTGGATCAGCGCGTGTTCAACCTGAGCGACGACATCGACTGTCTGTATTACGTGACGGACTTCGGCCAGCTCATCCTGGCGGCCTACTCGCTCGAAGCCATCGCGCTCATCGAGGATAAGCTCCACAGAAGCCCGCTGTCGTCGGCCGTGTTTCCCACGGCTCGCTATCAGTTCCAGGAACCCGTTTTGTACGAATTCGCCCAGAGCGACTTCGACGATTTCGAAGAATTCCTAAAAGTGCTGAAGTAGGGTCGGGTCAGATTATTGCAGTAAACGTCTTCGCTTTTATGCACAGACTGCGTGGTGGAAACCCGTTTTATGCACAGGCAACGTGGTGGAAACCCGTTCTATGCACAGACTACGTGGTGGAAACCCGTTTTATGCACAGGCAACGTGGTGGAACCCGTTTTATGCACAGACTACGTGGTGGAACCCGCATGCTACAATTGAGACTGAGCAATGATCGAATTCTGTGCAGAGCAATCGGATGAAGATTGCGTACTGTGCAGCATCTGAAGATAGGCCGTATCGAAAAAGTACTCTAATTGCTGAAAGGAAGAATTCTCATGGACGAAAGAATTGCGAAGCTGTCAAAAGTGCTGGTCACGCATTCCGTCAACATCCGCAGCGGGGACCGCTGTCTCATCGAATACACCGGCTCTGCGCCGCTTCCCCTCATCCGGCAGCTCGTGCGCGATGTGTACGCGGCGGGGGGCATTCCGTTTGTAAACAGCCGCGAGGATTCTGTTACGCGGGAGTTGCTGCTCGGCGCGACGGAGGAGCAGCTCGGCCTGATGAACGACAATCAGCTGGCGTTTATGGAGCAGATGCAGGCCTACATCGCCGTGCGCGCCCGAGACAACCCGTCCGAGTTCTCGGACGTCCCTGCCGATCAGATGACGCTGTACAACCGCGCGCTGAACCCGGTGCTCGACTATCGGGTCAACCATACGAAGTGGTGTGTATTGCGCTATCCCAACAGCTCGATGGCGCAGCAGGCCGGCATGAGCCAGGCGGCTTTTGAGGAGTTTTACTACGACGTGTGCACGATGGACTATGCGGTGATGGATGCGGCGATGGATGCGCTGGTGGCGCGTCTCGAACAGACCGATACCGTGCGGCTCACGGGGCCGGGAACGGACATCTCGTTCCGCACGGCGGGTATGCAGGCCATCAAGTGCGCCGGCCACATGAACATTCCGGACGGCGAGGTGTTTACGGCACCGCTGCGCGATTCGATGAACGGCTACATTACATACAACACGCCGTCGCAGGAGCAGGGCTTTACGTACGAGAATGTCCGCTTCGAGGTCGAAGAGGGTCGCATTGTAAAAGCGACGGCCAACGATACGGAGCGCATCAATCAGCTGCTCGACACGGACGAAGGCGCGCGCTATTTCGGCGAGTTTGCCATCGGCGTCAACCCCTATATTCTGACGCCCATGAAGGATACGCTGTTCGACGAGAAGATCAGCGGCAGCTTCCACCTGACGCCGGGCCGCTGCTACGACGAAGCCGACAACGGCAACTACAGTGCGCTGCACTGGGATCTCGTCTCGATCCAGCGCGAAGACTGGGGTGGCGGCGAGATGTATTTTGACGACGAGCTCGTCCGCAAAGACGGCCTGTTCGTGGTCGAGGACCTGCTGGATCTGAATCCCGACCGCCTGCGGTAGACAAATAAGGAACACGCCCGCCCTGAGTCCGGCCGGCGCGTTCCTCTTTCGGCCAATAACTTTCGAATGAGGAACACAATTGTTCCTTCTGCTGTCAGCAATACGCAAATAAGGAACACGCCCGCCTCAAATCCGGCCGGCGCGTTCCTCTTTCGGCCAATAACTTTCGAGTGCGGAACACAATTGTTCCTTCTGCCGACAGCAATATGCAAATAAGGAACACGCCCGCCCTGAATCCGGCCGGCGCGTTCCTCTTTTAGCCAATAACTTTCGAATGAGGAACACAATTGTTCCTCTTGCCGTCAGCAATACGCAAATGAGGAACACGCCCGCCCCTTCTACGTCACGCAACGCACAAAAGCGGATCCGATACATCCCACCCACCGGTGTCCACGTGCGAGGTGCTTACAATATCAATGTTGACCTGCAGCTAGAGAAGATAAGCCCGGATAGTGCGCTCAATTTTTAGAGAAGATAGCGGGCGATCTTCGCTTTCGCACGTCAGGATGAGATTGTCACCCGGTCGAATACCATGAAAACAATAGGTGCTGATTTTCCGTACAAATGCCTGCTGATACTCACTTTTATCCAGAAGTCCGAGGTGTTCCCAGTAGACGAGCTCATCGTTGTTGGGATTCAGGATCAAAAAATCAGGATAAAAACGAGATGCTCCAACTGTAATTCCCGGCTCATATTTAAAAGGAATCTCGAAGCGGGCCAACTGAGTTGCGATAATCATTTCGGATTTTGAGCGATACATGCCCCCGGGACCCTGGTATCGCAAACGCTCAGGATATAGCGTGTTTTGCCGCTCGGTAAGATTTTCCCAGGCAGCATTCGTTTCGGCTTGAGAAATATCCTCCAGCATCAGCGGGCAGTCAGCGTAGAATTCCTTTACGGAGCGAGCAATCTCCAGCGGGTCAAACTCCTCCAGCGAATTGAGAGCTCGCTCAACTCCACGGATGCTTCGCTTGAGGCGCGGAATACAATTCGCTATATATCCTTTTAACTTCATTTGGCTAAGCAATTTCGAGTCGCCCGGTTCGATTGTCTTCCTTCGCACTGCACCGGTTGAGCGATCCGTGTATTGGTGGTAGGGCGAGTTGTTTCCACGTCGATCCCGTCGCGTGCTGATCCTGCCTTCGGGAGCGTGACGCATCCACTCTTCGTATTGCTTAAGCAACTTTTTGCGATACTCTAATTCGCGTCGAATATCGTTAATACAGTCAGCCATGTTCTCTGCCCTCCAGTAGCGCGTGACTTGTTCTGTTGTAGAACGATTGATGAAAATATTTATATGCTAAATTATGGCAATTATAACATATAGCGGTAAATATATCTACAAACGAAGCATTATTCGAGTTTCGGATATCGTGACGGACGCGTCAGAGGCTTTTAGCGAGAGTGGTCTAACTCGAGGTTAGTCAAATCCGGTCGGCGTGTTCCTTTTTCAGCCAATAACTTTTGAAAGAGGAACACAATTGTTCCTTCTGCCGCCAACAATATGCAAATAAGGAACACACCCACCTCGAATCCGGCCGGCGCGTTCCTCTTTCAGCCTATAATTTCCGAAAGAGGAACACAATTGTTCCTTCTGCCGCCAACAATATGCAAATAAGGAACACGCCCACCTCGAATCCGGCCGGCGCGTTCCTTTTTCAGCCAATAACTTTCGAAAGCGGAACACAATTGTTCCTCCTGCCGCCAACAATATGCAAATAAGGAACACGCCCGCCCTGAATCACCTCATCTCCGTTCCTCTACGGAAAATGTTCTTAAAACTATACCGTCAAACGCTTTTAATCCGCTGGATTTCCGGTTTGAGCAGGGCGGTAGCAAAAATGCAACGCATTTTTGCTTTCATCTCCATTCCAACCGTTGCGGTCCTGTGTTTTGCTTGAAACGCCGGACCGCGAACGATATAATGTATACAATTCAGCGTGCCTATTGCAATCAGATGGCGTTGTATGCTACCAGCCTAAACCGTGCTGACTGCCTTTTGTGCAGAAGCAGCTGCCGGCCATGCAGCCACACAGTACGAATTTGCCCATCATGCAGAGTGCGCAAACCGATATGCAAAAAAGCGGATCGGCTCGCAGCACACTGCTTTACGAACGCATCATAATCCCAATTCCGCATACTGCAAATGCATGCAGAGATCACATACACACGGTATCGCACAATCGAAGAACGAGACGACAGGAGGCCGAGCGATGGCAGAAAAACGACCGTACGTTGTCGTGGAGTGGAACGACACGGAGACTGAGGCGAGCGGATGGCTGTGTGCCTATAACTTCGTTCGCAACTACTGCGGAGGCGGGACGCGGATGCACCCGACCGTCACGCGCGAAGAAGTCATCCGCCTGGCGACGACGATGGGCTATAAATACAAGGCCATCGAATCTGAGACGACCGGCGGATGCAAAGGCGGCATCGCCTACGACTACAAAGCGCCCGATGCCAAAGACGTGCTGCGGCGCTATCTGACCGCGATGCTTCCCTACATCAAAGCCGGCGTTTCCATCGGCGGCGACCTGGGCGTCGACTACGCCGATGTGCTCGAGATTCTCGCCGATCTGGGCGTGGCGCTGCCGCAGACAAAAGCGATGCGCGACGATCCGGCCATCCAGCAGGGCATTAAGAATCACGACGACGCCTGCGGCATGACGTTCGACGGATTCCGGATGTACGACATGATCACCGGGTACGGTGTCGCGTTTGCGGCCGACGAAGCGTGGACGTTTAAGCAGGGCGCACCGGGCGCTTCGGTCATCATCCAGGGATTCGGCGCCGTCGGTGCGAGCTGCGCCTACTGCCTCGACAAGATGGGCTACAAAATCGTGGGAATTGCTGACGTCAACGGGCTGGTGTACTGTGGGGACGGGCTCGACGTCAAGAAGCTGGTGGCGACGAGAAAGCCGAAAGGAGAAATGGATCCGGAGGCGTTTGACCCCTCTTGCGAAATTCTGCCCAATGCGCGCTGGGTCGACATGCCCTGCGACATCCTGATCCCGGCGGCGCTCGAAGACGTCATCCACAAAGACAACGCCGACAGCATCAAAGCGTCGCTCGTCGTGGAGGCGGCTAACATCCCGACGACGCCGGAGGCGGATGCGATCCTGTACAAAAAAGGCATCGACGTCGTCATCGACTTCGTGGCCAACACAGGCGGTGTGCGCATCTACGAGGCGCTCGTGTTCCGCATCGTCAAAGACCCCGTGCCGCAGGACATCGTCGACGACACGGAATACATCGTCCGCAAGCAGACGCGCCGCTTGCTCGAAGAAGCGAAAAAGACGGGACGCTACACCAGGGATATCGCCCTGGAGATGTTTGCGCCCGATACGTTCGATATCCCTGACAACTAAAGAATGGAGAGTGCTATGGAAAAAAACAAGACCGACGTTACTCGATGCAAAGGCTGCGGTCTCTGCGTTGAGGAATGCCCCAAACAGGCCATTTCGTTTGGGGATCATATGAACGTAAAAGGCTATCGGACCATCGTGGTCGATCAGGAAGCGTGCATCCAGTGCGGTTCCTGCTACCGCGTGTGTCCGGATATCGTATTTGAGATTCTGTAAGGAGGCGACCGTGAGCGAACGAGTATTGATGAAAGGGAACGAAGCACTGGCGGAAGCGGCACTTCGTGCGGGTTGCAGGTTTTTCGCCGGTTACCCGATTACCCCTCAAACTGAGATTTTGGAATATCTGTCCTGGCGGATGGACGAGGTGGGCGGATCCTACACGCAGGCCGAATCCGAGCTGGCTGCCGTCAACATGGTCTACGGCGCGTCATCCGGCGGCGCACGGGCGCTGACAACGTCTTCCGGACCGGGGTTTTCACTAAAGCAGGAAGGTATTTCGTACCTGTGCGGAGCCGACCTGCCTGCCGTCATCGTCAACGTGATGCGGATCGGCAGCGGACTGGGCAACATCTTCCAGGGTCAGGGCGACTACTGGCAGATGACCCGCGGAGGCGGTCACGGCGACTACCGGACGATCGTGCTGGCACCGAACTCGGCGCAGGAAAATGCAGACCTGATGGTCCTCGCGTTCGACCTGGCCGAAAAGTATCGCCATCCGGTGCTCATCGCAAGCGATGCGGCCATCGGGCAGAGCATCGAAGCCGTGGAGCTGCCGGAGTTCCGGGATCACGACCTCAACAAATACGACTGGCCGGTGCGCGGCGCGAAGGCCGATGAACCGATCCGGACGGTCAAGAACGTGTTCTACAGCATGGGTGACGCATATGAGGATTATCTGCGCGACAAATACGCACAGATCGAAGCCGAAGAGCAGCGCTGGGAAAGCATTCAGGTCGAGGATGCCGAGCTCGTGCTCGTGGCGTTTGGCATCAGCTCCCGCGTCTGCGAAGAAGCGGTGGAAGGCGCCCGTGCCAAAGGTCTGAAGGTCGGTCTCATCCGGCCGATTACGCTGTGGCCGTTCCCGGTCAAGGCATTCGAAAAAGCGGTGAATGCGAAGGCATTCCTTACAAATGAGATGAACCTGCTCGGTCAGACGATGGACGACATCCGTCTTGCGACCGGCTGCAGAGTTCCGGTCTATCACTCCGGGTCGATCTTTGCGATCACGGATACGAACGATTTAATCGTGCGCATCGAAGAAGTGATGGAAGAGGTCAAAGGAGGTGGACAGTAATGAAATTGAAAGCACCGGATCGGATTACATTCAGTCATTTCGGTTTCTGTCCAGGCTGCGGCCACGGCGTGGCCGGACGTTTGATTGCAGAAGTCGCCGAAGAGATGGGCGTGGCCGACAAGCTGCTGACGGCGGTAGACGTCGCCTGCGGTTCCATGCACATGAACGACTGGCATTTCGACACCGTCATGGCGGCGCACGGGCGGACGCTCGTCACGGCTATCGGTCTTAAAAAGACGCGCAGGGATAACCCTGTGCTCGCCTACTACGGAGACGGGGCGGCGTACGCCATCGGCATGGCCGAGACGATGCACGCCGGACTCCGCAACGAAAACGTGATCGCCATCGTCGTCAACAACGCGATCTTCGGCATGACGGGCGGCCAGATGGCGCCGACCAGTCTGCCGGGTCAGAAGACGACGTCCTCGCCGCTGGGCAAAGACGCGGTGCGCTTCGGGCAACCGTTTAAAGTTGAAGAAGCGTTTTCGGGGTTTGACATTCCCTACCTGGCGCGCGGCGCGCTCGTCGGAGCCGCCAACGTCAACCGTGCAAAAAAAATGATTAAAAAAGCGTTCGAAAAGCATCTGGACAACCAGGGACTCTGCTATGTCGAGCTGCTGTCTCCCTGCCCCACGAACTGGAATCTGGAGCCGCTGGACTCCAAGAGATTCCTGCTGGAGGAGATGACGAAACACTTCCCCCTGGGCGAGTTTAAAGGAGGAGACGCAAAATGACAGAGATTATTTGTGCCGGCTTCGGCGGCCAGGGAATACTGACGGCCGGGATGCTGCTGATCCACGCCGGGATGAAGAACGGGCAGAACGTCATTTTCTATCCGTCGTACGGCTCGGAAATGCGCGGCGGAACCGCGAACTGCTCCGTTAAAATCAGCGATAAAAAAATCGCCAGTCCGGTCATCCGGCAGGCGGACATCGTGTTTACGATGAACGCGCCCGCAATCGACAAGTTCGAGTCGATGCTCAAGCCCGGCGGCCTGCTTCTTGTCAACACGTCGCTCGTCGACGAAAACCGGACGTATCGGGACGACATCCGCGTCGTCAAGGCGCCGGTGACGGATATCGCCAATGAGCTGGAAAATCCGAGAGGGGCTAACATCGCCATGCTCGGCGTGCTTGCGGCTTCGTCCGATCTGTTCGACCCCGAGTTCCTGATCGGGCAGATCAACGGCTACTTTGAAGGCCGCGGTCGAAAGATTCCCGCAAACGAAGCCTGCTTCCGCAAGGGTATGGAAGCGGCGAAGTAACTGAAGCTATGCAGACAGGCCGCCGTTCCGGCGGCCTGCTTTATCTGAGAACGGAGAGAGCGATGGACATCAAGAAACTGCTGAAACCGAATAAAATCGCCGTGGTCGGCGCGTCGGAGCGAGCGGGGTTCGGTTCCGATACCTGCCGAAACGTCATGGCCTACATGTCGCCGGATAAGTACTACTTTATCAGTCCGACGCGCGAAACCGTGTTCGGCGTTCCCTGCTATAAAAGCATGGCCGACCTGCCCGAAGCGGTGGATCTGATGGTCATCTGCACGCCGAAAGCGACGATCAACGGTATCCTAAAGGAGGGCGCTGCGGCCGGAGCCGGGGCAGCTGTCGTATTTGCCAGCGGCTACGGAGAGGTGGACGAGCAGGGGCGAAAGGACGAGGAAGAGCTCATCGCCCTGTGCCGGAAGCTCGGAATCGCGCTCATGGGGCCGAACTGCGGCGGGTTTATCAACACGGTCGATCAGGTCTATCCGTTTGCGTTCGTGTCCGAACAGCGTGACCGCACCGGCGGCATCGGTCTCGTTTCGCAGAGCGGTCAGTTCGTGCTGTCCATGATGGACAGCCGCACGCCGGGGTTTTCGTACGGCATCTCATCCGGGAATTCCAGGGTGGTGACGATGGAGGATTATCTGGAGTTCCTCGTCGAGGATCCGGACACGCGCGTCGTCGCGCTGTATCTGGAAGGAGTCAACGATCCGGCGCGGTTTACGGCGGCGCTTCGACGGGCGGCTGAGATCCGAAAGCCGATCGTGATTCAGAAAGTCGGCCGGTCGGAAAAAGGGCAGCAGGTTGCAGCCTCGCACACCGGCAGCATGGCCGGATCCGATCGCGTGTACGATGCGCTGTTTCAGAAATTCGGCGTCATCCGCGTCGACGATCTGCAGGAGCTCATGTCCACGGCGCAGGCCCTGTCGGTGCTCAAAAAACTGCCGAAGGGACGCGGGCTGACATCGGCGAATCTCTCCGGAGGCGAGACGGGGATCGTGGCCGACATCGCGCATCTGGCCGGGCTGGAGTTTCCGGATTACGAGGCGCACACGGTCGAAAAGCTTTCGGCGATGCTGCCGTCGTATGCGCACGTCAGCAATCCGCTCGACATGACGGCGACGCTTGCGTACAGCGAGGATGCGCTCACCGAAGCGTACGGGACGATCATGAAGGATCCGGCTGTGGATCTGATGCTCATCGGCTTTACGCTTCTGGAGGAGATCGTGGATCCGTGCGTGGACTATGTCTCCAACGCCATCGAGCGCCTGGCGAAAGAGGAGTGGAGCGTGCCGGTGATGATCCAGCCGTTTATGGAGAACACGAGGAATCAGGCGTATGCGAAGCGCTTTGAGGCGCTCGGCGTGCCGATTCTGCCGACGCCGGTGTACGCGTTTAAAGTTATAAAACACGTGCTGGATTTTGCGATGTACGATGCGTCGGACAAGGATCTCGGGCTGTGTCTGCCCGGCAGGGCGCGGCCGGCGCGGCAGCCGCTTGCGGAGACGGCGAGCAAAAAGCTGATCTGTGACCGCATCCCCTGCGGGCGGTTTGGGGTTGCCGCTTCGCGCGAAGAGGCCGGCCGCCTGTTCGAATCGCTCGGACTCGAGAAAGCGGTCGTCAAGATCGAGAGTCCGGACATCTTGCATAAATCCGATGCCGGATGCGTTTTGCTGGGCATCGGAAATGCCGCCGAAGCAGAAGAGGCGTTCGATCGGGTCATCTCAAATGCAAAAGCGTACGATCCGTCGGCGCGCATCGAGGGCGTGCAGGTGGGCGAGATGATGAAGCCGGGCACGGAGCTGATCATCGGCGTCAAGACCGATCCGCAGTTCGGACCGTGCGTGCTGTGCGGGCTCGGTGGCATTTATGTGGAAGTGTTTAAGGATACCGCGCTCGGCCTGGCGCCTCTGTCGAAGAGCGAGGCTGCACACATGATCGATTCGCTGCAGAGTGCCGTGCTGCTCGGCGGCTACCGCGGTCAGCCGCCGCTGGATAAAGATGCGTTTGCAAAAGCGCTCGTCGACATCTCGCACTTCGCCTGCGAGCGTGCAGACGACATGGCCGAGCTCGACATCAACCCCGTGTTCCTGTACGAAGAGGGCCTCGCCGCCGTCGACGCGCTGTACATCCGGGGATAGGAACCGTCCGCATGTACAAGGAGAGACGCGGGTAATCCCTCTCCCTGCCCGGAGTATGCAAATACGGAATGCAAGCGCCCGGTCGGCGCCTGCGTTCCGCCGCGCTGCCGATCTGTGGGTCCGACTGGCAGCGCGCATCGCCAATCCGCCGGTCGGTGGGCAGAATTTGCCGATATGCACGATTGAGCGAGCAGGATTCGTCGCGCCGCCGGTCCGCCTGGCACTCCGCGCCGCCACTCAACCGGTCGGTGGGCAGAATTTGCCGATATGCACGATTGAGCGAGCAGGATTCGTCG
>DUTT01000041.1 GCA_012841925.1 Clostridiales bacterium
CTGGGCATGGTTGTTTCGTCCCTTGTTCTTTTGCTCCACCCGGCTCCAGGCGAAAGCAAAGCGAGCCGTTGTCTCATTCAAAGCCTGGCAGCGCGCCTTGGCTGGCAATCGGAACCATTTGATTATTTTGAGGTTTTCGAAAATTACCGTGTGCATATGCAGACACAGAGCGGCTGGAATCAGGCAATCCCAAAGATTGAATGTTTTCTCAGGCAGCAGATTGCCGATCGCACCGAAGCGCTTCTTGACGGCAAATATCGCAAGAGTTACCACAAAGCAGCCGAGCTGATAGTCGGCTTCGGCGAGTATCTGGAAAGCAAGTCGGCACGCGAAGGAACGGAGTATATTGATGCGTTTGAGCGCCAGTATGTGCGGTTCTCTTCGTTTCGCGCAGCGTTGAATCTAGTGCGGTGATTGCACATTTCTCTGCTGTCATTTTTTCACCCAAATGCATGTGAACGCCCGTCATTTTTGTTTTTTCTCCGATCAATACGACGAGCGTGCATCCGCAGGTCAAAATACTTCCGCTTATACTGGTTCCGGTGCTCAGTTCTATTGCCGTGGTCGGCGAGATTTTTTCGACACGGACAAAATCCTCAGGCAGCGCTCTGGCCGTTGCCTTTCTGACGTTAGTTCAGTGTGGCCCATTTTCGGACAGCGTGACATCCGAACGGGGATTTATTGCGCTGGCGCTGGTCGTGTCCGGCAGATGAAATCCATATGGAATCCTTATCGGCTCGCTCTTCATCGGCATGGTCAATGCCATGCAATTCAAGTTGCAGATTTTCATTATCGGATTGCCTGCGCAATACCGAGTGCACGCTAGAACAGAGAGATCAGGCGCATCAGTCGCTATTTTGACGAGCGGGGAAACTTCTCCAAAGCCTTCAGATAGTCCTCGTAATCGGCAATACTGTGCGCGTCGGACGCCACATGATGGATCAGGTCGTTCTGAAGCAGCTTTTCGGCACATTTTCGCTCTTTGCTGAAGCGGCCCTGCAGGAGACAAAGCGCATCCAGCTGGAGTTCACAGCCCATATCCACCCAGTATTTTGCGCGAGCCAGGTCTTTTTGCACGACCTGATATCGTTCCGGATGTGCAATGATCACCTGAATGCCTTGTCGCTGCATCATGGAGATGAGCCGCTCTTCATGCGGAGGAGGCGTGTTATAGCTGAACTCCAGCAAAAGATTATGCGAGTTTTCTGTACAGTACTGGTTTGCGTTCTCGATGCCGATATCAGCCAGTGCATTGACGTGGACTTCGTATCCCATCAGGATCGTGATGCCGAGCGGCTCTGCCTGTTCGCGGACCTTGGCCAGATGGTTTTGGGCGATGTCGGCAGGGAAGCGCGAACTGCGAAAGTGCGGCGTCGCGACAATGGTTTCCAGACCGGCTTTTTTGGCGGCTTTCAGCATCCCGATGGATTCCTCGAGATCTCGTGCGCCGTCATCGATGCCAAATAGGATGTGGCTGTGAATGTCTGTCGCGAAATCCATTCAGCTTACCTGGCGCGTCGCTCGCTTCTCGTATTTCGTCTGTCGCTTCTTGCGGTGCGTTTGTCTCGACCGTTTCTGGCACGCCTGGCCTGCGGAGTCTGGTAGTTGTAATAGCCGTAGTAATCGTCTTCGGAGACTGTGACGTTGTTCAGGACGACCCCGAGGATACTGGCATTCGCCTTTTTCAACTGTTCTACCACGTCAATCGCCTTCTTTTCGTCAACACCGACAGAATCGATGACGAGGATCGTTCCGTCCGCTTTTGAAGCCAGCAGTGCGGCTTCGATGAAGGTGCCGAGCGGCGGCGTGTCCAGAATGATGGCATCAAAGGAGGTCCTGAGCGTATCAATCATCTTGTTGAATCGGTTGGAACCGACCAGTTCGACGGGATTTGCAACTTTGACATCGGATTCCAGGAAGTAGAGATTCTTCAAGGTCGTCTCAGTGATCGCTTCCTCAAGCCGGGTGTCGCCGTACAGTACATCAAGCCACGACTTCTGATTCTGAACGCCCAGTTTCGTGGCCATAAAAGGCTTGTAGCAGTCCGTGTTGATGATCAATGTTCTTAGGCCGGATTCAGCCATGGCGATGGCGAGATAAATGGACAGCGTCGTCTTGCCTTCGTTCGGTTTGACACTCGTGAAAACCAGCGTCTTAATATCGCGGTCGATAGACGAGAACTTAATATTGGTTCGGAGTGTCTTGATGGCGTTATGGACACCTGGGCTGGCATCGTAATAAGCTTTGATTTCATTTGTTTTGGGTGCCATCAGGCGTTCCTCCTGCTCTCTTGCTTCGGTATCTTGGCCAGAACCGGCAGCTTCAAAATCTCCTGAACATCTTCGTCTGTCTTTATCGTGGTATCCAGCATCTCAATCAGGAGGATAACCATGACGGTCAGAGCAAATGCCAAGAATCCGGCGATCGCAACATTTCTTGTTTTATTAGGTGCCGATGGTGACAGGGGAGCCGTTGCCGGATCAACCACGCTGATGTTTTAGACGCGCATGACGTCGAGAATGGCATCCGATAAATTCGTGGCGATTGAGTTTGCCACCTTGGCCGATTCTTCCGCATTCTTGCCGGTCACAGAGATTTCAACCAAACGAGTATTGCTCGCCGAAGCGACATTGATTTCGAAATCTTCTCTTACGTCAAGTCCCGTTTCATTTATCACGGCACCCATGACCCGGTTGCTTGTCGCCAGCTCCTTATAGTCGGCGATGAGCATGGCACCGGTGTTAAGGTCCGAAATGTTCACCTGATTTTCATTCTGACGGTTCAGCACATACATGGTCGTCTTGGCCGTGTAGACCGGATCGATCATGAACCAGTTTACAAAAGCCGTGACCACGATCGCGACAAGCGGAATGGCGATCAAAAAGACAATGCGGCTGAACAGC
>DUTT01000005.1 GCA_012841925.1 Clostridiales bacterium
CTTTCGTCCGCTGCAGGCCATACGGGCAGCAGGGTGTTCGAGGGCGGGACCGCCGGTCGACCTGCCGGATTTTTGCGATATCAACGGGCAGGACATGGCAAAACGGGCGGCAGCGATCGCTGCGGCAGGTGCGCACGGCATGCTGATGGTCGGACCGCCCGGCGTTGGCAAAAGCATGATCGGCGAGCGGATTCCGGGCATCATGCCGGAACTTTCGGAAAGCGAGCGCCTGGAGATTACGCAGATATACAGCATTGCCGGCCTGCTGAACGCGAGCAGCCCTGTCGCTTTGCGCCGGCCGTTCCGCTCGCCTCATCACAGTCTGACCGTCCAGGCTATGACCGGCGGCGGCAGCCGCCCTCACCCGGGAGAAGTATCCCTTGCACACCGGGGTGTGTTGTTCCTCGACGAGCTTCCGGAGTTTTCCAGACAGGTGCTCGACACGCTGCGTCAGCCGCTGGAACAGGGGAAGATTACGATTTCCCGCGTGCAGTACACCACGGATTACCCTGCACGCTTTATGCTGGTTGCCGCTATGAATCCCTGTCGCTGCGGCTACTACGGCGATGCTGCTAAGCCTTGCACGTGCACGGAAACCGATCGTCAGCGCTACGCCGGCAAAATTTCCGGACCGCTGCTGGATCGCATCGACCTGCACATCGGGCTGGAGCGGATGGATTACGGGGATATCGATGTGCATGCGAAACGCGCGCCGGGTCCCTCGTCGCAGGAAATCCGTTCGCACGTCGAGGCGGCGGCCCAGCGACAGGCACACCGGTATCGCAACATGCCGTTTCGCTTCAACGCACAGTTGCCGCCGGAAAGCCTGGCTGAATTTTGCCGCCTCGACCAGGCTTCGAACGCAGTCGTTCGACAGGCGTTCTCGGCCTGGAGGCTGTCCGCCCGGTCGTACCACCGGCTGCTTCGCGTAGCCCGGACGCTGGCCGATTACGAAGAGAGCGAGCGAATCCGGGAAGAGCATGTGCTGGAGGCCCTGAGCTATCGAATGCCGGAGCGCGCCCAGGAGAGGGATTGACGGAGGAATTTGACGATGGACGAAGTGTTGGCCTATACGTGGCTTTCCTGTTGCAGCGGGCTGAATCGACGAAGTCAGAAGTTTCTTGTCGAAGCGTTCGGCGGAGCGCAAGGCGTGTTCGAAGCGTCCGATGAGGAGATCATCGGCTGCCTGGAGGTCTACGGGGCAGGCCTTGGGCAGCGGAAAAGCCATAACATCCTGCCCGGACGCGATGTTGCAGAGGCGGAGCGCTGCCTGAACCTGGCCGCTTCGATGGGGGCCTCGGTGTTTCATTATAAAGATCCGGCGTATCCGGACATGCTGCGGGCTCTCCCGGATGCTCCGATGGTTCTGTATGCGCTGGGCGAAGTGTCTCTGCTCGGCGCGTCGGGCGTGGCGGTTGTAGGTACGCGCCGTGCATCGCCGTACGGCCGCTGGGCGGCATACGAAATCAGTGCACGCATTGCCTCGTGCGGCACGCCGGTCGTAAGCGGGCTGGCAGAAGGCATCGACGCGGAGGCCCACAAAGGCTGCCTAAAAGGCGGAGCCGGGACCGTGGCGGTGCTGGGCACCGGCATCGGACACTGTTTCCCCGCTTCGAACCGCACGCTGTTTCGGACTATTCGCGAACAGGGTCTGCTGCTGTCGGAGTTTTGCCCCGACGATAAAGGCTTCGCATCGTACTTTCCTCTGCGAAACCGCATCATCAGCGGCATTGCGCGCGCTGTCGTCGTAGTAGAGGGAGCAGAAAAAAGCGGCTCGATGATCACAGCCGGACACGCGCTGGAGCAGGGAAAAGATGTGTTTGCGGTGCCCGGCAACATCAACCAGCCCCACAGTGCAGGAGTCAACCGGTTGATTTATGACGGCGCTTATCCTATCATGGACCTGGACACGGTCCCGCGCATGCTCGGCCTGGCTACCCGGAGGCAACATACAATCCTTCACAGCTTGTCCAAGGAAGAGGCGTTCATCTACGAAATCGTGCGCGAGGCGGGCATGCTGTCGCGACAGGAGCTGTGCGAACGCGCAGGAATGGAGGCTTCGCAGGTTGCATCTCTTGCGACGATTCTGGAGCTGAAAGGGCTGCTTTCGGGACGCGGCACAAAAATAGAGGTTGCAAAATAAAGGAAATGCCCATATAATCGTTCATTGACGAAAATTACGATATAATTACTATATAATAAAGAAAGGGAACCTATGGCAGCGGCAAAGACATTGGTCATCGTGGAGTCACCCTCCAAGGCGAGGACAATCGGAAAATTTTTAGGAAGCAGATACAAGGTCATCGCTTCGGCAGGCCACGTCGTGGACCTTCCGAAGAGTCGCCTGGCGGTGGATATCGACAACAACTTTGAGCCGGAGTACATCAACGTCCGCGGGCGGGGAGATATCATCCGGGAAATCAAGAAAGAAGCTTCTGCGGCCGGCCGGATATTGCTGGCGACTGACCCGGACCGCGAGGGCGAGGCCATATCGTGGCATATCGCCAACCTGTTGGGACTGGATGCAACCGAGCCGATCCGGATCGTGTTCAACGAGATTACGAAGCCGGCCATACGGGAAGCCGTGCAGCATCCGCGCCCGATCGATATGAATCTCGTCAATGCGCAGCAGGCCCGCCGGGTGCTGGATCGCGTCGTGGGATATAAAATCAGCCCGATCCTGTGGCGAAAGGTGAAGCGGGGTTTGTCGGCCGGACGCGTTCAGTCGGCGGCGCTTAAAATTTTGTGTGACAGGGAGCGCCTCATCGAAGCGTTTGTCCCCAGGGAATACTGGACGATCGAGGCCGATCTTGCGAAAGAAGGCCCGGCCGGTAAAGCGGAGGCGCGAGGCCGGTTTTCGGCCAAACTCGCCGAGCACAAGGGTAAAAAGCTGACGATCGACAATCAGGAGCAGGCGGATCGCATCCTTAAAGAACTGAAAGAGGGTGCGTTCGGCGTGGCCTCCGTCGAGTCGAAGCAGCGGATTAAAAAACCGTGGGCGCCGTATACGACGAGCAGTCTGCAGCAGGATGCTTCAAACAAACTCGGCTTCAGCCCTAAAAAGACCATGCTGATCGCTCAGCAGCTGTACGAGGGATGCGAAGTGAAGGGTCGCGGAACGATCGGACTCGTATCTTACATCCGGACCGACTCCGTGCGGATATCGGCGGAAGCCGACGCCGCCTGCAAAGCGTGGATCGCTGAACGCTATCAGAAAGAATACGTCGGAAACAATCGCTATTCGAACAAGAAAAAAGAAGTGCAGGATGCGCACGAAGCCATCCGGCCCAGCCTGGTGGATATCGAACCCGACGAGGCAAAAGCATCGCTGACGGCGGATCAGTGGAAGCTGTACCGGCTGATCTGGTCGCGCTTTGTGGCCAGCCGCATGGCACCTGCAGTATTCGATGTCACCAATGTGGATATCCAAAACGGCGACTACGGTTTAAAAGCACAGGGCTCCAGATTGCGGTTCGACGGATATCTCGCCGTCTACAGCGATAACGAAAAAGAAGACCGCGACAAGATGCTCCCCGCTCTCGACGAGGGCGATGCGCTTGCGCTCCTGGATATCAAAGGGGAGCAGAACTTTACGCAGCCGCCGTCGCGTTTTACGGAAGCCAGCCTCATCAAGGAGATGGAAGAGCTGGACATCGGGCGGCCGAGCACGTATGCACCCATCGTGTCGACGCTTGTCGACCGGCGCTACGTTTCCCGCGAAAAGAAAAGTCTCGTCCCCTCGGATCTCGGCTTTGTCGTCAACGGGATTATGGAGGACTACTTTAAGGAGATCGCCGACGTGCGCTTTACCGCCGGCATGGAGGAAAAGCTCGACGATGTCGAGACGAAGTCCACGCCCTGGCAGTCCGTCGTGTCCGATCTGTATCACGGGAGCTTAAAGCAGCAGCTCGAGACCGCGGAAAGTCAGATCGAAAAAGTAGATCTGCCGGTCGTGCTGTCCGATGAAGTCTGCGATCTGTGCGGCAAGCCCATGGCGGTCAAAGACGGCCGCTTCGGAGCGTTTCTGGCCTGCACCGGTTTCCCGGAGTGCAGGAACACGAAGCCGATTGTGCAAAAAATTGATGTGCCGTGCCCGTCCTGCGGAAAGGACCTCATCGTACGGCGGAGTAAAAAAGGAAAAGTATTCTACGGATGCAGCGGCTATCCGGAGTGTCAGCAGGTCTACTGGGATAAACCGACAGGCAAAGCCTGTCCGGAGTGCGGCAGCCTGCTTGTAGAAAAAAAATCCGGTAAGTCTCAGAAGATCAAATGCTCCAACCCGGAGTGCGGTTACGAGGAGTAGACGCCGGAACGACTATTAAACAGGAGGAGTCATGGATCAATTTCATGCAACGACGATTGTCGTCGTAAGACGAAGCGACCAGGATGTGTGCATCGGCGGAGACGGCCAGGTGACGATGAATCAGAATGCCGTCATGAAGCACACGGCCAAAAAGGTCAGAAAAATCTATAAAAACACGGTGGTTACAGGTTTTGCCGGATCGGTTTCCGATGCGTTTTCTCTGACGGATAAGTTTGAGAAAAAGCTGGAGGAGCACGGCGGCAATCTCAAAAGAGCGGCGGTCGCCCTGGCGCAGCTGTGGCGTTCCGACAAGGTGATGCGCAACCTCGAAGCGCTGATGATCGCGGCGGACCGCGATACGATTCTGCTGATATCAGGCAACGGGGAAGTCATTGAACCGGACTCGAATTTCGTAGCGATCGGATCCGGCGGCAATTACGCGCACGCCGCGGCCCACGCGCTGTACGACCACACCGATATGACGGCCGAGGAGATCGTGCGGGAAGCGCTGCGCATTGCGTCCAGCATCTGCGTGTTCACAAACGACCACATTTCCGTCGAGAAGCTGTAGGCTGGGAGGAGTACATGAGCACATTTTACGATATGACGCCAAAGGAGATCGTCGCCGAACTCGACAAATACATCATCGGCCAGGAAAAGGCGAAGAAATCGGTGGCCGTCGCTTTGCGGAACCGGTACCGCAGAAATAAGCTGCCGGAAGAGATGCGCGAGGAAATCACGCCAAAAAACATCCTGATGATGGGACCTACGGGTGTCGGAAAGACCGAGATTGCCCGCAGACTCGCCCGGCTGATGGATGCTCCGTTTGTAAAAGTCGAAGCGACGAAGTTCACAGAAGTCGGTTACGTAGGGCGCGATGTGGACGCCATGGTGCGGGATTTGATGGAGGCTTCGATCCGCGTTACAAAGCAAAAGCATCTGAACGAGAAATACGCGGTTGCCGAAGAGCTGGCCGACGAAAAGATCATCGAGGCCATCATACCGGGTAAAAAGAAGAAGCCGTCCGATCAGACGGTGCGCGGTCCGTTCGATTTTATACTGGGAAATGCGTATGCGAATCAGCAGGGCGGCCGTACGTCTCCGCAGGAGAGCGAAAAGGAAGTGCCCGAAAGTGAAATAGAACTCGCCAGGGAGCAGGTTCGCCAACAGCTGAAAGACGGCCTGCTGGAAGAACAGTACATCGAAATTCAGATCGTGGAAGCGCCAAAGGATGCCGGTTCGCTGGATGTCGGCCAGGGCGGAAACATTTCGATCGGCAGCATATTCGGCGACATGATGCCGCAGAAAAAGAAAAAGAAAAATCTCAAAGTCAAGGATGCGAGGAAGATTCTCATCGAGCAGGAAGCTCAAAACCTGATCGACATGGACCAGGTTACTTCCGAGGCGGTGGAGAACTGCGAGCAAAACGGCATCATTTTTATCGATGAGATCGATAAGATCGCGTCCGGTTCGGGCTACCGGTCGGGTGCGGATGTATCCAGGGAAGGGGTGCAGCGCGATATTCTTCCCATCGTCGAAGGAAGCGTCGTCAATACGAAGCACGGCCCGGTGAAGACCGATCACGTGCTGTTTATCGGCGCCGGTGCGTTTCATATCGCCAAGCCGACGGATCTGATCCCCGAGCTTCAGGGGCGGTTTCCCATCCGTGTCGAGCTGGAAAACCTGTCGACCGAAGATTTTATACGGATCCTCACCGAGCCGGACAACGCGCTTTTAAAGCAGCACAAGCTGCTGCTGGAAACCGAAGGTGTGGCGGTGGACTTCTCGGATGACGCGGTTTCCGAAATTGCGTCCATGGCGACGCTCATCAACGATCAGACCGAGAACATCGGGGCAAGAAGACTGCACACCATCATGGAAAAACTGCTGGAGGACATCTCCTTCAACATTCCGGACATGGAAGAGGAATCCATTACGATCGATGCGGCGTATGTACGGGAGAAATTTGCAGACCGGATTCACGCCGACGATATCGACCGTTTTATACTGTAAAGGGGAACGTGAATGCTGCGATTCGACGAAGGCAATCGAGTCATACGATCCGAAGAGCACACAGCGATCCTCGCCGGCGTCGATACCGGCGAGGATATTTCCTATTCGATGCAGGAACTGGGCAGCCTGGCGGGTGCAGCCGGCATTCGCGTGGACGGGATGCTCGTCCAGAATCTGGATGCCGCCCATCCGGGGACCTATCTTGGGAAGGGTAAAATGACGGAGCTCGCCGAACTGTGCCGCAACATGGATGCCGATCTGGTGATTGCCAACGACGAGCTGACCGGCACGCAGCTTCGGAATATGGAGCAGGCTCTGTCGGTTTCTGTCATTGATCGGACGATGCTCATTCTGGATATCTTTGCTTCAAGGGCGATGTCCAGAGAAGGGAAACTGCAGGTCGAAATGGCGCAGCTTCAGTACCGCCTTCCGCGCCTCAGCGGACTGGGGAAGGCGCTGTCGAGGCTCGGGGGCGGCATCGGAACGCGGGGGCCCGGCGAAAAAAAGCTGGAGACCGACCGCCGTCACATCGAGCGGCGGATTCGCGATATAACGAGGGAAATGCGCCGTCACAGACAGCATCGCGGCGTGCGCCGCGCCCGCAGCGACCGTTCGGGTCTTCCGATTGTTGCGCTCACGGGGTATACGAATTCCGGCAAGTCATCCGTGATGAACCGTTTTTTGTCCATGGCCGAGCGTGACGATGTGCAGGTAGAGCAGAAGGATCTGCTGTTCACCACGCTGGATGCATCCAGGAGGCTGATTACGCTTGCTGACCGCTCGCGCTTTTTGCTCATCGATACGGTCGGCTTTGTGAGCAAGCTGCCGCATACGCTCGTCGAAGCCTTTCATTCTACATTGGAAGAAGTGGTCGATGCCGATTTGCTGCTCCACGTGGCTGATGCCAGCTTCCCGGATGTCGACTTTCACATCGACGTCACCAGGAGTGTGCTGACCGAGCTTGGAGCCGGCGATAAACCGATGCTGCTTCTATTCAATAAGGTCGACCTGGCTCCGGACTTTTCGGCGCTCGCCTACGGTCCGCACGCGTATGCTGTGTCGGCCAAAACCGGGCAGGGGTTTGACGCTCTGCTGCCGCGTATCCGGGACATGCTGTGGTCTGACCGGGTGGAGACCGACGTGCTGATTCCCTACGACAGGGGAGACCTCGTCTCGTACCTGTGCGCAAAAATGACGCCCGCACGCATTGCGCATACGGAAACCGGTACGCGGATGTCCGTCGCGCTTTCGGCAGAAGATCGCAAGCGGTTCAGTCCCTATCTCGCCCCGAAGGAGCCTGATGTCCCATGATCCGGTACCGTACCGTCAAAAAAGAAGCGGCGGCTGAAACTGAATTTCAGCGATCCCGCTTTATCGGTTACATTGCACACGCGGCGTCGCGCGAAGCGGCCGAGGACTACGTCCGTCGCATCCGTACCGAGCACCGCCAGGCGACGCACTGCGTGCCCGCTTACATCGTAGGCGAGAAAATGGAGCTCATGTGGACGTCGGATGACGGGGAACCGCAGGGTACGTCCGGCCCTCCCATTCTGCAGATGCTCGAGCGCGAAGGCCTGACAAATGTCGTCTGCGTCGTCGTCCGGTATTACGGCGGCACGAAGCTGGGGACCGGCGGGCTCGTCCGCGCTTATACCCAGACGGCCAAGGAAGCGCTGGAAGCCGCGGGAATCCGGGAGGTGCGGGAACGCACGATTCTCACCGTGCACGTTCCCTATGCCATCCTGGGGAAGCTGCAGAACCTCGAAGGGGAGCAGCCATTTACCATCGGAGAGATCGTCTACGGGGAGGATGTCAAAATAACGCTGCAGCTTGAGACCCGGTATCTGGAGCGCATCGAAGGCGTGCTTTCCGATTTAAATAACGGAATGCCGCGCGTCCTGGAGCGGCGGGATCTGTTATTTTGAGCTGGGCGATGCGAAGAAATGTGATAATTTCCAGTTCGAAAATCTCTATATTTCTTGATGATATTTTTAAAACGGTGTGCTATAATATTGCCTGTAGCGCAAAAATAACAGATGAGTCGGAGCCCTAAAAATGAGCTTGACAGTCGAAGACACCTGCTGTATCATCTATAGATGTGTCGACTAAGAGGAAGGCACGGGCGCATAGCTCAGCTGGGAGAGCACTTGCCTTACAAGCAAGGGGTCACAGGTTCAAGCCCTGTTGCGCCCACCAAAGGTGGCCTGGTAGTTCAGTTGGTTAGAATGCCAGCCTGTCACGCTGGAGGTCGTCGGTTCGAGCCCGATCCAGGTCGCCAACTAAATAGTAAGACGCGCTGGCGTGGCTCAATGGTAGAGCAGCTGATTTGTAATCAGCAGGTTGGGGGTTCGATTCCCTCCACCAGCTCCAACAAGCTACC
>DUTT01000042.1 GCA_012841925.1 Clostridiales bacterium
AACCGATAAAACGCCTGCACAAACGACTCGTTCGTACGGAGACAATGCATCCGGACGTCGGCCAGCAACTCGTACAGCGCATGCGACCGGCTTTCATTGGCCGTTAGAATTACATCGAACGCCGACGTTACGACCAGGCCGGCATTGAGGAGCAGCGTCAACTGCAGAAACAGATTCGGCAACTCCAACTCTATGTCTTTCTTTCTGCGTTTCATTTCCTGTTGGAGTCGGTCGTAGCGTGACAGGTATAAAAAAGATGAGCAGAGGAGACATAAAAATATCGGCAGCGCCCAGGTCGCCTGAGTCCGACGCCCCCACTTCAGAACTACACCGCGATCTGTCCCTTCCGGCAGCACGAGCCGCTCGCCGTCCGATGAGTCGTTCAGCGCCACCTGCAGTCCGTCCAGCGTGCGCCGCAGACTTCGGTCGTAATCCCCCGACTGACCTGGAACGACGGTTACCGTATAGGTGTGAACGGCTTCGGTCGCCCCCAGCCGGAGTGTTGCTGTAAGCGATACGGCTTCTCCTGAAACAACCCCGATGACATCGACGCTGCCGTCTTCCCCAATGCGCGACGGCTCGCTGCTCTCCCACGAAAGATGCACGCCGCTTTCGGTGTCGAACGTCGCAAGAACCAGATCGCTACTGACTTGATCCAGCGATTCGTTTTTTCCCAGCATAACCCGGGGAAGTCCGGCGGCAACCGAGCGGATGCGGGCAACTTCCTCGCTTTTCGTCATCGCTTTTGGCTGAATGCGGAGAGTGACCGGCTTTCGCACTTTATAATCCTTGTAACTCGCCTCAACCCGCAGGTCGACAACAGCGGGCGACTCTCCGGGCGCCGGGCGCGCAAGCGACGCAGGCGAAGATCGAAAGACAAGGCTGACAAGCGCGAGCAGAACAGCTGCCGCCGTTCCTCCGATAAGACACAGCCTGACCCTGGCACAGACGGAAGCGCTGACGGCGTCCATACGCTCGCCCAGATCCTGCCCAGCCGGTAAAAGCCACGACTGACGCTTCAGCTTCTCGGTCTGCTCGGCAAACAAAGCGTTCTGAAGCCGAGTGCAGGCGCGGTTGTAAAACGATAACGCTCCACGTACCAACCTCACATCGTCACCTCGATCATGCGGAGACTCAGTGCCAGCGCACCGAAGACCGTCAACAGGCAGACCGTCATGATCAGCCGACCGGCCGCACCGCGGTACAGGACGGCCAGATAAGCCGGCGCGCATGCGTTTAGAAACAGCAGGATGAGCAGAGGCAATGCCACCAGCAGCATCGTGTCCAGCTTTTTTTGAGCTGTCAACATTCGGACTTCGCGTCGAAAGTGGATGCGATCTAGGATCAATTCGGCTCCGGTCAGGGCAACTTTTTCCAGATCAGCACCCGTTTTTCTGCAGATGTCGCACACATCAGCGAACTGGCGAATTTCTTCCAGACCGCTGCGCCGGGCGAAATCCTGAAGCAACGTCTCGATTTCTGTATGCGCTTCGTCGTACAGAGATGCGATCCGAAAAAGCTCCACTGCAATATCCGACGCAGGGCCTGCCGTTTCCCCCGCCTGCACGGCCGCCCATCGCACGGCCTCGGGCAGTTGCCGACCGGCGGAAATGGACGTCGACAGGCTGTACAGCGCATCCCGGAATCCGTCGAGCAGCGCTTCCCGGCGCTTCTCCGCTTTTCGTGCGGCCCAGCGCTTTTCCATCGCCCGAATGAACGGCAGTCCGAAAACCGCTGCGAGAGCATTTCTGTAGAACAGCAGAGCCATCGCCAGCAGTATGAGCACAGACACGGCATAGTATTTTCTTCGCTCTTCGGCAGAAAGGGCGTATACGGTGTAATCTGTCATCGGGCGTCCTCCGCGTGCTCTTCATCAGCCAGTCCGTTCTGGATCAGCTTCTCCACATGAATCAACCGGTTTCCGGTCGCCACAAGCCCGCGGTGTGGTACGCGATGATACAGTTCGTTCAGCTGAACGACACCGTCGCTGTAGCCGGCCACCTCGGCAATGGACCACACCGACCGACGGCCGTCAGGGCTCCGCTTCAGATGAACAAAAATATCGATTGCGCCTGCAATCTGATTGCGCACCGCCTCGATTGGGAAGCCGGACGCTGCCAGAAACAGCGTCTCCAGACGAACGATCATCCCGGCAGGAGAGTTCGCGTGACCGGTCGACAGCGAGCCATCGTGCCCCGTGCTCATCGCCTGCAGCATGTCGACGACTTCGCCGCCGCGAACCTCGCCGACGATGATACGGTCAGGGCGCATTCGAAGACTCGTACGGATCAAATCGGCGATCGTGACCGCCCCCTTCCCCTGTGCATTGGCTTTTCTGGCCTCCATGCGCACGAGATTCTCGTGATTTCGTATCGCAAGCTCCGCCGAATCCTCGATTACGATGACACGCTCTCCGCTTGGAATCGAATCGGACAGGATGTTGAGAAATGTCGTTTTGCCGGAACTTGTTCCCCCGCTCACGAACATGTTGTACCCGCTCTGCACGAGCCTCGAAAGCAAATCGGCGGCTTCCCGGGTGATGTCGTTGCGACGGATCAAATCCTCCATCGTCATGCGGTTCTTATTGAACTTTCGAATCGTGAGGATCGGCCCGCCCAGAGCGATGCTGCGGTCGACAGCGTTGATGCGCGACCCGTCCTGCAGCCGGGCATCCACGATGGGATGCAGGTCGTTCATCTCGCGTCCGACGTGAGCCGCCAGCCGCCGTATCACCTTTTCGAGATCCTCCGCGTCCTCAAAGGCGATCGGGAGGCGGACGATGCACCCCTTTCTTTCGACGAAAATTCCTCCTGTCCCGTTGACCATGATCTCCGAAACGTCCGGATCGTTCGCATAGTCGTGCAGTATTTCCAACTCTCTTCGAAGCGAGCAGAACACCGACCGGATGAGCTGCCGCTTTTCGTCGATCGACAGATCCCGGGCGGAAGGATGCGACAGCACGAGATCCTCGACGAGCTCCATGACGTCGCACTCCTCCATCGATCCGGCGGAACCGGATGATACTGCCATGCGTTGCCTTGCGCTCTCCACGAGCGGACGGAGCAAAATCGTTGGACCTTCGTTACGGTTGTTCCATTCGGTCAACAAGAGCCCTCACCTCCGCCCCAAACTGTCCGTGAATATCCACTTCGTCTCCCTGAAAGCTGTACGGATCTTCCATCGGTTGAAACGATGCGACTATCCGCTCCGGATCCAGTCCGTCCCGTCCGCACACCTGTCGCAGCGCTCCTTCCAGCGCAGCCGACGCCGCATACCGACTATGCTGCCATCCATAGTTGACGATTTGACGTTCGCACACGCGCATGAGCGTGCAACTCTGGCGCGTCGATGGCGGGATATCCAGCACGATGTGTGAGCATCCGGCATATTTTGCGACAAACTTCAGAAAACGGAAACTCTCGTCCTCACCGGCCGCCCAGAGCGGATTTTCAGAGTCCGGCCAGCGGAAGCGCTTCAGGCCATAGGAATCTGTGTGCATATAGGTGTCAAACAATCCCGGTATCACCGGTTCGTCAGTCATGATCCGGTAAAAAAACCGCGCCGCTCCAACGATGTCCGGCACATTCCGGTCCGGCGAAAATCGGCCGAACTCGATGAGCATCACATCCTGTTGCCTGAGCCTGGCCAGACTCCGCCCGAGAGCGATGGCCAGAGAGCTCGTGCCGCTGCCGCCCGCACCCGACGTTACGCCCCAAAATGTAACACCCGAAAGGTCAACTTCTGCCGGCAAGTGCCCGGTGCCCCATCCGGCGAGGATTTTGAGCTTTGCAATGAGCTCCGGAAGCGGCGTAAATCGATATACAGAAGCGATTTCTGCATCGTTTGGAACCGGCTGTTTGCTTATGGAGATGCAGGTCGGCGCAGGTGTATCGTCTGTTTTCAACTGACTGCTGACAGAGATGTCTATCGAGGCAGGCCCATTCGCTCCGTCTGATTGCCTGTCGGGCGGGTCGCAAACCGGTCCGCCATCCGCGGTCAATTTGAAGGCATAGGCTTCATCGAACAAGACAATGTCGCAGCCCTCCCACTCAGCGCGATTCTCCAAACGGACCACCGAGATTGCAGCCTGCTTCCAGCGCGAAGAAATCCCCCGGGCCAGCGCCCGGGCATACACCTCGTCCGTATGATAAATGGCGATGGAAATCGAATTCATGCCGTTATTCTTTCTCTCGTAGTATCCGATTGATTGTTCTGATTTTACCATATTTGCCATATTTTGGCAAGCTACTTTTCCCGCTCACCTCCCTTGTGGTTACACCCGAAGGATAATCATGCTATAATTGAAAAAACGAACAAAAAAGGAGAATCGATATGCTCTGGACAGAAACCATGTTCAATGTAAAAAAACCGATTTTTGCCATGCTCCACCTGGATCCGCTTCCGGGTGACCCGCTTTTCCATCCGGGAGATGCGATGGAGCAGGTTGTCAATCATGCAAGGCATGATCTGTCCGCACTGCAAAAAGGCGGCGTGGACGGCATTATATTCAGCAACGAGTTCAGCCTGCCGTATCAGAGACAGATGTCCTTTGTGACGCCGGCTGCGATGGCGAGGGTCATCGGGGAGCTGATGCGCGATATCGCTGTCCCCTACGGTGTGGACTGCATTTCGGACGGGCTGGCGACGATTGAACTTGCGGCTGCGGTCGATGCGAAGTTCGTCCGCGGGACGTTTTCCGGCGTGTACGTCGGTGACGGCGGACTGTACAACAACGACTTTTCCATGCTGATGCGCAGGAAGGCTGAGCTGCAGCTGCACGATTTAAAGATGTTGTACTTTATCAATCCGGAATCCGACCGCAACCTCGACACGAGGCCGCTTACGGACATCGCAAAATCGGTCGTGTTCAAAGCGGGCCCTGCCGGCTTGTGCATTTCAGCCAATGCAGCCGGGCAGGAAGTCGACAACCATCTGATCCGCGACGTGAAAGCCGCCGTGCCCGACGCAGCCGTCTTGTGCAACACCGGCTGCCGCATCGATACCATCGTTCAGATTTTGACTTACGCAGATGCAGCCGTCGTCGGCACGACGTTTAAGGAAGACGGGGATTTCCACAAGCGCGTCGACTGGCAGCGGGTCAAAGCATTCATGGATGTTGTCAAATCCTACCGCTCATCCCTTTAGACGCAAGCACCTGATACCGAAAGCTCTGCAAATTTCGACTGCACGAATAAAACGATAAACAGCATGCCGGCAAAACCGGCATGCTGTTTTGTATCGATTATAATCTGGCTGTCACGGCCGCCACGAGAGTCCTGTGAATCTCAATGCTTTGAGCAAAACTTGGAGCTGTTTCAATTAGTCTGGTAAAATCTCAAGGCTTTGAGCAAAAGTTGGAGCTGTTTTAAAATATCCATCGAAAACATTAAATAGCTCTAAATTTTGCACGGTAAGGGTCTTTTTCAAAGCGACTCTATAGAATAGCTCCAAATTCTGCACAGTGAAGGCCCTTTTCAACGCGACACTTTGAAATGATTCCAAATTTTGCACAATAAAAGTCTCTTGCAAATCCATTCTTTAAAACTATTCAATAAATTGAACAGTAAAATCAAGCAAGAGGTTGTCACTCACCAACATTATTAAATTTCAGCAAATTTTGCACAATCGAAAAGCGAACGGTTAAAGACGTATACAAGAAGAGCGACAACAAGCGCTTCCCAACAACAAGACAGAACGGCTGCAAAGCGCTGAGTCGTGACGTTACCTAATGCAACTCTGCCTTTTCTGGTACGGGTCTTTATAAATCGAAGACATAGATGCGGGAACTTTCACCCCATGGATGGTACCCTGTGCCGATGTATTCGAATCCGTGCCTTTCGTAGTATCCGGTATGGGTTGTGCATAGATACAAATGAGCAAAACCGCCTGTTTTTGCATCCTGCTTTGCCCGTTCCAGTAGCAATGAGCCGTACCAGTTTCCGCGGTGTGATTCCTCTATGTATAAAGAGCAGAACCAAGGATATAGGTCCATCCTACTAATAAAGTCATTTGTAATAAGCCCGGCACAACCGATCACATCCGATGCATCCATCAGCAAATACCACTGCGGGAGCGGACTGGATGATTCAACGCAATTCTTGAATTGAAGGTGCTTACGAAAAAAAACATACCGACAGACAACAAAATATAAATATTTGCAGCTTATATCACCACATGCGTATAAGAACACGCAGCGCACGACCGTACAACCTCTACGCTTTGGGAAGCAGGGAGCGTAAGTGCGCGTGCATCGGAGAAAACCGGTGAGTGCGAATTTGGATACGTTTGCCGATGCGACCGGACAGATTGTGCGCAAAGTCACTGCATGCCTTTTCATCATATACCTGGATGGTTCGCAGACTCATCACGTCAATTCCCTGTCGTTCCAGCGCAGTTGAGCGCAGTGAGTCACGCCCCTGCTCCACAGGACTACCGTGAAAAGCAAAGCTGTCATACTCAACCGCTAACTTCGCCTCTTGATAATACAGATCAAGATAGCAATATTTTTGTCCAAGCAGCCTTGCCGAATCGTCCTTTAGTTTGATTTCGTAATTGAACAAAGGATCCGAAAATCCATATCCACCCAAAGCGTGTGGCAGCGCTAAAATCATGTAAACGATGGACTCCATAATTGAGGAAGATCCGTCAGCGATGTATTTACATGCTCGAATCGCCTTCAACCGGCCGTACATTCCATTCGCCTTGTGGACGAATTTGTATATGTTCAGCTTGGTGCTGATTGCCTCAGAAGGTTTCCCAGGCGGATGAGAGCAAAGCTGCAATCCCAGCAAGATGAGGCGGTGGATATCGAGAATGTTCGCTAACTGCAGGAATGCGAGTTCAGGTGAGGCCACTTTTATTCCCTCTATGGTTCTGATGGCACCAGCAGGCAGCGGCTGTTGGCATAGGTGAGTGATCTGCGATTTGGAGTATCGCAGACTACTGCGATTCGCATAGGTGTAGGTTGGAATGCCCGAATAAGTTTGTGGAGAAGAGACCGTCTCCGCGTGACGCAGAGTTGTGCGACTTCGATCCACATAGCTTTGCTGCACACGATCTCGAAGAGAGTTTCGCTCTTCGCTTCTTACATTGCCGCACACTACATCCAAGTACGGAGTATTCCAAAATGCAGCTGCAGATAAATGGCTGAGGTATCTGTCCATGATTGGATTGTATCACAAATCCGACAATTGTCTACTATATTTTGACTTTATTTACATTTATAGCAATTTTCCGCTTTGGTTGCGCCCTGCCTTGTTCAAATTTTTGAGTTGTTTCAATTGTTCTTCTTACACTTGCAGAAATTGAGCAAAATTTGGAACTATTTCAATTAATTCGACCAAATCACTGTGTCTTGTGCAAAATTTGAAGTTGTTTTAAAATATCCGTCGAAAACATTAAATACCTCTAAATTTTGCACACTAAAAGCCTTCTGTATAGCGGTTTTTTGCAATAGCTCCGAATTTTGCACACTAGGAGCCTTTTGCGAAGCGGTTCTTTGGAATAGCTCGGAATCATGCACGATAGCGGCTTTTGCGAAGCGATTCTTTCGAATAGCTCCAAATTCTGCACAGTGAAGGCCCCTTTCAGAGCGATATTCTTGAATAGCAACAAATTCTACTCAACATGAATTCACATCCCGGGCAAAACAATGAAGCGGAACCATCAATCCCAAAAGGTGGAGCACCTCAGATCTGAGGTGCTCCACCTTTTGGGATTGATGGTTCCGCTTCATTG
>DUTT01000043.1 GCA_012841925.1 Clostridiales bacterium
CCCGTGGCCGCCTCTTCGTCGATGTCGTACAGCGGGGCGAAGTTTCTGCAGTGCAGCACCGACGGGTCGTCCGTCCGGCAGAACGCGTGCACGCCGGTGACGCTGTAGCGCTCCGACAGCGCCGACAACGCCGGAAAATCAGGACGGATCGCCGCAAGAGCCTCTGTGCCGCTCACCGCCAGCATGATGTCCGGAAGGCCGGTCGATACCAGCTCGGGAAAGAGAGGCGTGCCGTCCGCTTCCGGCACGACGGCCTCGATGCCCATCACGCCGTACAGCTCGTCGAGCGCAGCCTTCCCGTCGATAACACCGAGCGATTTGGCTTCGCCCATTTCCATAAATACGGACTTCCCGAAGATGTCGATGGCGAGCGCACCGGCCTTTGTCCGCGCGATGCAGGGGATTCCGCTGTCGATATGGCCTTCTTTGTTCAGCACATAAAACGAAGCGATTGTCGCGTGGCCGCACAAGTCGACTTCGGCAGCCGGCGTAAAGTAGCGGACTTCGAATTCGTTGCCGCCGAGCGTCCGGATGAACGCCGTCTCCGAGTAGCGGAGCTCCGCCGCTGTTTTTCGCATCGTCTCGTCTTCGGGAAACGGCTCGCCGTCCGGAATCAGCACCACGCCGGCCGGATTGCCGCCGAACAGATCGTCAGCAAATGCATCTACAATAAAGAATCTCATTTTAACCTCCCCGATTGTCGTCGAATCGTATATCGGCAAAACTCACAAACTTTTAAGGATTTCGACAATGCGACTGCAGGCGTGCCCGTCCCCGTAGGGATTCGCCGCTTTCGCCATGGACGCATAGGCCGCATCGTCGCAGAGCAGCTCTTTTGTAAGCCGGTAAATATCGGCGCGCTCCACGCCCGCCAGCTTAACGGTGCCGGCTTCGACGGCCTCCGGCCGCTCGGTCTCTTTGCGCACGACGAGCACCGGCTTGCTGAGCGCAGGAGCTTCTTCCTGCATACCGCCCGAGTCTGTGATGATCAGGTGCGATCGGGCCATCAGGTGGACAAACGGCAGATACGTAAGCGGCTCGATCAGGTGGACGTTGTCCATGCCGGCCAGGTGCTTGCGGGCCAGCTCCTGCACGACCGGGTTCAGGTGCACGGGATAGACGATTTCGACATCGGCAAACTCGCGGGCGATGTCCGCGATGGCGCCGAAGATGTTGTCCATGCGCTCGCCCTGGTTTTCTCTCCGGTGGCACGTAACGGTGATGACCCGCTTCGTCGCAAAGTCGAGGCTGGCCAGCGGCTCTTCCTCGAATGTATACGGCCGATCCGCAACCTGTAAAAGCGCGTCGATGACCGTGTTGCCGGTTACGAAGATCCGGTCGTCCGCGATGCCTTCGCGCAGCAGATTGTCCCGGTTGCGGGGCGTCGGAGCGAAGTGAAGGTCGGCGATGTGGCCGGTGAGCACCCGGTTGATCTCCTCGGGGAACGGCGAGTAGCGGTCATAGGTCCGGAGTCCGGCCTCGACGTGTCCCACGGGGATGCGCTTATAAAAGCAGGCGAGCGCCGCGGCAAACGTCGTAGACGTATCGCCGTGGACGAGCACCCGGTCGGGGCGCTCTTTTTCCAGCACTTCCTCGAGCCCCTCGAGCACGCGCGATGTGATCATGGAGATCGTCTGGCCGGGCTGCATGATGTCCAGGTCGTATTCGGGCGTCAGCTCGAACAGTTCCAGCACCTGGTCGAGCATGCTGCGGTGCTGCGCGGTGACGCACAGGACGGATTCGATGCCCGGCTCGCGCTCCAGCGCACAGACAAGCGGTGCCATTTTAATCGCTTCCGGCCTCGTGCCAAACACGGTCATGATCTTCATACATCCTCCTCCGGTGTCCCTGTTGCATCTTTGTTATGTGTATTTTCGCGTTGCGGATTATTCTGCGGCGGATCGGTCGTTGCCGTTTCCGACCCGACGTCTACGATGCCGATGCCTAAAAAGATTACGATGAGGCTGAAGGCAACCACGAGGAGCGCCATCGCTTCCAGTCTCATGTCGGAGCTCCACAGGATGCCGGACACGCCTGCGATGATGCTGATGGAATACAAAGCGAGCACGGTCCGGCGCTGGCCGAACCCCATCGCCATGATGCGGTGGTGCAGGTGTCCGCGGTCGGCCTGCATAATCGGCTGCCGGTTGACCATGCGCCTTGCGATGGCAAACAGCGTGTCGAAGATCGGAAGCGCG
>DUTT01000044.1 GCA_012841925.1 Clostridiales bacterium
GAAGCGGACATGCTCGACCCGCTGCACGAAGACGAAGACTCTCCGGCACCGGGACTCACGCACCGCTATCCGGACCGCGTGCTGTTTCTGATCACCGACCAGTGCTCCATGTACTGCAGACACTGCACACGGAGAAGACTCGCCGGCGAAACAGACGGCGCACGGAGCATGGAAGACATCGATGCCTGCATCGAGTACATCCGCAACACGCCGGTCGTCCGCGACGTACTTCTGTCCGGCGGCGACTGCCTGCTCGTCGAAGACGACGTGCTGGAGTACATCATTAAAAACCTGCGGGAGATCCCCCACGTGGAGATCGTCCGCCTCGGTTCCAGAACACCGGTCGTACTCCCCCAGAGAATCACCGACGACCTGGTGAACATGCTCAAGAAGTATCACCCCATCTGGCTCAACATGCACTACAACCATCCGAAGGAGCTGACGCCGGAAAGCAAAGAAGCCTGCCGCAAGATGGCCGACGCTGGCATCCCGCTGGGGAACCAGTCCGTGCTGCTGCGCGGCGTCAACGACTGCCCGCACATCATGAGGGATCTCGTGCAGGGACTCGTGTGCAACCGCGTGCGGCCCTACTACATCTATCAGTGCGACCTGTCGCTGGGCATCGAACACTTCAGAACGACCGTGGCCGCTGGCATCGAAATCATCGAAGGCCTGCGGGGTCACACGTCCGGTTACGCGGTTCCCACGTTCGTGGTCGACGCGCCGGGCGGCGGAGGAAAGATTCCCGTCATGCCGCAGTACATGATTTCCCAGGGACCGGACAAGGTCATCCTTCGCAACTACGAAGGCGTCATCACGACGTACACCGAGCCGGATCTGCCGAAGCTCGACTGCACGTGCGACTACTGCACCGGCAAGAAGCACTACGAATACGAGGGGGTCGAAGGGCTCCTTCGCGGACAGAGGCTGTCGCTCGAGCCGCAGGATCTGCTCCGTCACAAGCGCAACAAGAAGTAAAACGAATCACATACAGACGGGTCCGGGCGGAGCGATCCGCCCGATCCGTTTTAGTACCTCATTTCGATATGGAGTCCCATGGGTCTCATCAAACAGCTGAAAACAAAATACCGGACGCTGGCCATCGTCGGCATGGCGAAGAACGCCGGCAAGACGACGGCGCTCAACAGTCTGCTCGAAGAGGCGTTCGACGAGGGGCTTACGCTTGCCGTTACGTCGACGGGGCGTGACGGAGAGAGCACCGACGTCGTATCCGGGGGTGACAAACCGAAGGTGTATCTGTTTACCGACACCATCGTTTCCGTTCCGGAAAAGCTGTACGATCTGGCGGAGACGGGGCTGGAAATTCTGCAGCGGACTGAATACCGGACCGCCGTGGGCAACGTGCTCATCTGCCGGGTCGCGGACAGCGGCTATGTGCAGATCGCCGGACCCGGAAGCGTGCGGGAGCACCAGAAGCTGTGCGAAGACATGCTGGACTACGGCGTGGACATGGTCCTCATCGACGGGGCCATCGACCGGAAATCCATCGCGGCGCCGGAAACGTCCGATGCGATCATCCTGGCGACGGGCGCCGTCATTTCCCGCAGCCTCAAAGTCGTCGTGGAGGAGACCGTCCACATCGTGTCGCTGTACCAGAGCCCGACGCTCGAAGACGAAGAGGCGATCGCCGCCCTTGCCAAAGAGCGGCGCGAAGGGTTTTGCCTGGCGCTCATCGACGACGAAAATCAACTCGACGTGATGCCGGTCAGGACGAGCCTGGGCGCCGGCGCGCTGCTCGACGAAGCCATCGGCGAACACACGAAGTACGTGTACATCGACGGAGCGCTCACGGAAAGCGTCATCGCAGGAATCCATCCTAAAAAGTTCCAGACTACGACGTTCGTTTTGCCCGATCCGACCCGGATCTTTATCGGTGCGACGAAGTGGCAGCAGCTTTTAAAAAAGGGGTTCCGGATCCGCGTGCTGCGGAACATCAAAGTGGCCGCCGTTACGGTCAATCCGTTTTCCCCTTCGGGCTATGCGTTCGATCCTGCGGGATTAAAGCAGAGCATCGAGGAGGCGCTGGACGGTATCCCTGTGTTCGACGTGCGGATGGGAGGGTTTGAAAGTTATGAGTGACACACGCGCCAGAATGCTTGCCAATACGAGAACCCGCACGGCGACCGGCTTCGAAAAAGTCCTGTCGGACATCGAAGTGCGCACGGCCTACGGCGCGCAGAGAAAAAAGGAACTCAAACCGTTTTTCCCCGGAGACGAAGCGGCGCTTGCCCGCGCCTACGATCACACCGACGTGCTGTGCGAAGCTGCCGGCCGGAAGCCGGCCGTCGTCGAGTCGATCGTCGAGGAGCTGTGGCACGTCAAGGAGATCCGCCTGACGCTCAAAAAATCGCTCGACCAGACGCTGTCGGTCGTGGAGCTGTTCGACCTCAAGTCCTTCCTGCTGCGCACATCCGCCGTACGCGCAAGGCTGCAGGAGCTCGCCGATCGCACGCCGGAGGATTACCGGCTCATCGACACGGACGCGCTTCTGGACCGGCTCGACCCGTCCGGCGAGCGCATCGACACGTTCTACATCTACGATGCGTTCAGCCCGTCTCTCGCAGAGCTTCGAAAAGAAAAGAAGCAGCTGGAGATCGAAACGCGCAAGCAGCAGAAGCAGATTGCCGCCGGGCTGGAAGCGGCGCACGGATTTCGGATGACCCCGAAGTTCGAGCTGCCGGTTCCCAAAGCCGACAAAGCGCTGTCGGAGCGTGCAGCCGGGATTGACGGACTCGTGAAGCACGACGAGGACTACATGACCGTCGTGTACACGCTCGCACCGACACCGGAGCTGGACGCGTTCCGCCTGCGGAAAGAAGAGCTCGAGGCTCGCATCGAAGAGGAAGAGGATGCGGTCTGCCGCGCGCTGACCGCCGAGGTCGCACGTCGGGCAGACGATCTGCACGACAACTGCCGGGCGCTCGGCTGTCTGGACTTCGATCTGGGCAAGGCGCTGTACGCGGTTGCGAAGAACTGCGTGCGGCCGGACATCGTGTCAGACATCGGTCTTCGCATCGAAGGAGGCCGCAACCTGGTCGTGGAGGAAGTCCTCGCGGCGCAGGGCAAGCCCTATTGTCCGGTGGATGCCGACCTCGCCGTCGGCGTTACGGCGATTACGGGTGCGAACATGGGCGGCAAGACGATCTCGCTCAAGATGATCGGCCAGGTCGCGCTCCTGGTGCAGTACGGGTTGTACGTGCCCGGCACGAAGATACAGATCGGCCTGTCGAACTATATCCATCTCCTCGTGGGTGACGGACAAAACGTGCAGCGCGGTCTGTCGAGCTTCGGAAGCGAGATGGAGGAACTGCGCGAGATTCTGGACCGGGCGCAGGACCGCTCGCTCATCCTGATCGACGAGATCGCTTCCGGCACAAATCCGACCGAGGGCCTGGCGCTGACGCGCAGCTTTATCCGCTACTTTTCCAAGCGGCCCTATATAGCGGTCATCACGACGCACTTCGACCACGCGACGGTCGGCGAGCACATCGTCAACCTGCAGGTCAAAGGACTGTCCGGTGCGGACTTCGACCGGTTGCACCGCGAGCTCTCGCACGCCAACCGCCGCGAACGCATCGAGATCATCGCCAAATATACCGACTACCGGCTCGAGCGGGTCGACCGCATGGATCGGGCGCCCAGAGAGGCGCTCAACATCGCAGAGATGCTCGGCGTGTATCCCGAGATCATCGACGAGGCCAGGCGCTATCTCGCAGAGCCGCAGGAACCGGTCTGAGGATGCACCCGCAAGCCGGACATATAAGTTGTGGAATGTTCAACGATTGAACGATCGAATGATCAAACGATCTATCTAGCAGCAGATTACTAAAGGAGAACAAGATGACGAGTAAACTGAATCTGGACCCGAAAGTCATCGACAGCGCAAGGAGTTCCGCTAAGCGCATCGCGGAAAGCATGCAGGAGTTTATCGACCGGCATACGACCGTGTCGACGGAGCGGACGATTTTGCGGCTTTTGGGTATCGACGGCGTGGACGATGTGGATCGCCCGCTGCCGAACGTGATTGTCGATGCGATTAAAGAAGCGGGCGGACTGCCCCGCGGCGTCGCCTACTGGATCGGAAATGCCATCGTGCAGACCGGCAAGAGCCCGCAGGACATCGCCGAAGCCGTCGGCCGCGGCGAACTGGATCTTACGAAGCTCGAGCAGGGCAGCGCCGAAGACGCCGCAAAAGCCGTCGAACCGTACGTCGACGAGTCGCTTGGGATCATCCGGGCGCAGACGGCCAAGCGGAACGAATACCTCGCGACGATCGGAGAGGGCCGCAGGCCGTATCTGTACGTGATCGTGGCGACCGGAAACATTTACGAAGACGTCATCCAGGCCCAGGCTGCGGCCAGGCAGGGCGCCGACATCATCGCGGTCATCCGGACGACCGCCCAGTCGCTGCTGGACTACGTTCCCTACGGAGCGACGACCGAAGGCTTCGGCGGCACCTACGCCACACAGGAGAACTTCCGCATTATGCGCAAAGCGCTCGACGAAGTCGGCGAGGAAGTCGGCCGCTACATCCGCCTGTGCAACTACAGCTCGGGCTTGTGCATGGCAGAAATCGCGGCCATGGGGGCGCTCGAGCGCCTGGACGTGATGCTCAACGACGCGCTGTACGGCATCCTGTTCCGCGACATCAACATGCAGCGCACGATCGTCGACCAGTACTTCTCGCGAGTCATCATCGGCTACTGCGGCATCATCTTCAACTCGGGCGAAGACAACTACCTGACGACCGACGACGCCGTGGAAGCGGCGCACACCGTGCTCGCATCCCAGCTGATGAACGAACAGTTTGCGGTGCTTGCCAACATCCCCGAAGAACAGATGGGGCTCGGGCACGCATTCGAAATCGATCCGGAAACGGAAAACGGATTCCTGCTGGAGCTGTCGCAGGCGCAGATGGCCAAGGAGATTTTCCCCAACGCGTCGCTCAAGTACATGCCGCCCACGAAGTTCATGACCGGGAACATCTTCCGCGGTCACATCCAGGACGCGCTGTTTAACCTGGTCGCCGTGTGGACCGGTCAGTCGCTGCAGCTTTTAGGCATGCTCACCGAAGCGCTGCACACGCCGCACCTGCACGATCGGATGCTGTCCATCGAAAATGCGAAGTACATCTTCAACAACGCCAGAGACATCGGCGAAGAAGTGGAATTCAAAAAAGACGGCATGATTCAGAAGCGCGCGCAGAAAGTGCTCAAGGACGCCGAAGAGCTGCTGGCACAGATCGAGAAGGACGGGCTGTTCCCGACGATCGAAGCCGGCAAGTTCGCAGCGGTCAAGCGGCCGTTCAACGGCGGCAAAGGGCTCGACGGAGTCTGCAAGCGCGACGAGCTGTACTTTAACCCGTTTATCGGGAAGATGCTGGGAGGTGCCAAATGATGAGTCACCAGAATACAACGGCCACGAGCCAGGTCGATATAACGAGGGTCAAGCCGTACGGAGACACGCTCAACGACGGTATGGTCCAGATGAGCTTTACTCTGCCGGTGCCTGCGGGCGAAGAAGCGGCGGAGGCGGCCCGGATTCTCGCGAAGAAAATGGGGCTCGACGAGCCGTCGGTCGTGTACCAAAGAGACCTGGGCATCGGCTATTCGTACTTTATCGTGTACGGAAAATGCCAGCACACCGTCGACTATTCGTCGATCAAGGTTACGAAGGTGGAAGGCGACGTGATGGACCGCCTGGAGTGCGAGAAGTTTATCGAAGAAAACATCAAGCGCACCGTAACGATGGTCGGCGCTTCCACGGGGACGGACGCGCACACGGTCGGGATCGACGCCATCATGAACATGAAGGGCTTTAACGGGCACTTCGGGCTGGAGCGCTACCAGGGCATCAACGCCATCAACATGGGCTCGCAGGTTCCAAACGAAGAGCTGATCGCCCGGGCGATCGAGGAAAAGGCGGATGCCATCCTCGTGTCGCAGACCGTTACGCAGAAGGATGTCCACATCGCCAACCTGACGAACATGGTGGAGCTGTGCGAAGCCGAAGGGGTGCGTGACAAAATCCTGCTGCTCTGCGGGGGCCCGCGCATTTCGCACGAGCTGGCGCAGGAGCTGGGCTTCGACGCCGGATTCGGTACGGATTCGTACGCCGAAAACGTCGCATCGTACGTGCTGACCGAGCTCGTCGAAAGAAAGAGAGTATAGCGGAAATTATGGAAGGTGCACTGGGAGTCCTGGGGGGCATGGGGCCGCTCGCGTCGCAGCTCTTCTACGAGATGGTGACGGAGATGACGGACGCTGCCTGCGACCAGGAACACATCGACATGATGATCCTGTCGCATGCGACGATGCCGGATCGCACGGAGGCGATTCTAAGCGGCGATACGAAAGCCGTGTGCGATTTGCTTCTGGAGGACTGCCGGATGCTCGAGCAAGCGGGGTGCAAGGCCATCGTCGCCGCTTGCAACACCGCGCACTATTTTCTGCACCAGATCGAACCCGATCTGAGGATCCCGCTCATCAGCATGGTGCGCGCAACCGCCGAAGCGATTGCCGCGGAAGCCGGCGACATGTTCGACCCGGCATCGGCTGATGCTGTGTGCGGATCGGCAGACGCCGGCCGCCGCATCGCCATTCTTTCCACAGATGGGACGATTCAAACCGGCCTGTATCAGGAGGCGCTGGCGGCACGAGGGCTCGAGCCGTGGGTGCCGGATGATCGCACGAGGGCCCTCGTAACGCATTTGATCTACGACTGCGTTAAGGCAAATGCGCCCGCCGACCGGCAGGCGCTTGCCAGGCTCGACGAAGCCGTGCGGGCGGCGGGTTGCCGCCGCGCGCTGCTCGCCTGCACCGAGCTGTCCGTGATTGCGCGCGACAACGGGCTGGACGACTTTTACGTGGATCCGATGCAAGTTCTGGCGGGGCAGGCCATCCTCTTTATGGGGAAGCAGGTTAGAAGGAAATAACGGGGCAGAGCTCGAAGAATTGAGCCGATGTCCCGGATAAGAAAAACCGATGCAACAGAGGCATAGAAGCATAATCATAAGAAAGGACCCGGTCGGTTGACCGGGTCCTTTTGTTTGACGGTTAAACAGGTAGCCTAGTTGGCTTCCAGTTTTTTCTTGTCTTCGTACCAGATTGCAAAGTCCGGATCCACTTCGCCGATGCCCATGTGGCGAGCTTTGTAGTCCTTGAGGAGTTCGAGGAACTTGCCCATCAGGAAGATCATGGCGATGAGGTTGGCGAACGTCGGTACGCCTGTGGACAGGTCGACGATACCCCAGATTCTGGAGGACGCAAACCCGCTGTTGATCGTCAGGAATACGGCCAGGAAGCCAGGAATCGAATACGTAACCTTCAGCAGGAATACGATGC
>DUTT01000045.1 GCA_012841925.1 Clostridiales bacterium
CAGATGATCTTGCATCCGAAGCCGCTCAGGTGCTCGACGACCGTCGATCCGACTTTGCCGGTGCCGATGACACCGACGGTCGAAATGGACAGTTCCTTGCCGAGTTTTCCCTTGAGCGAAAAGTCCTGCACGTTGTTGCGGTCCATGATGTGCTTCATGCTTCTGCAGCACATCAACATCAACATAATAGCATAGTTTGCCACGCTGTTGGGCGAATACGGTGTGTTGCTGATCGTCAGACCCAATTCTTTTGCTTTTTTAAGGTCGAAGTGATCCACACCGACGGAGCGGCTGGAGATGTGACGGATGCCGACATCGTACAGTTTTTCCAGAATCGGTGCGCTCATGTTGGACACGATGCTGCTCAGCGCTTCGTAGCCCTTGCCTCTCAGGTTTTCTTCGATGTTTTCCAGCGTGGGATACTCCGGCGTATATTCGTACTCGACGCCGTATTCTTTACAGTGCTTCTCGAAAAAGGGTTTTTCGTCAAAGTCTCTGTAGTTGTAGATAAAAATTTTCATGTCGAACTCTCCTTACATGAACTGCGCATCGCGCGCCGTGAGATGTTCCGGTTAGCCGGAGATCTTGCTCGTGTTGCACCAGATGCCCATGCGCTCCGCTTCCTTGATGAGATCTTCGCGGAAATCGGGATGCGAGATGTCGATGAGAAGTTCGGTCCTCTCCCACGTCGACTTCCCTTTAAAGTTCGCAATGCCGTACTCGGTCACGAGGTGGTGGATCGCCGCTCTGGGAACTGTCACGATGGAACCTTCGGGTAGCCTGGGCACGATCGTCGATACCCGGGTACCGTCTCTCAGCGAACGGGTGGACGGCAGGCACAGATAGCTCTGTCCGCCTTTGGATTTGAATGCGCCCATCACGAAGTCGAGCTGGCCGCCGTTGCCTCCGATGTGCTGCCAGCCGGCCGATTCGGAGTTGACCTGGCAGAACAGGTCGATCTGCAGCGCGCTGTTGACGGAGACGACATTGTCGTTTTCCGCGATGACGCCGACGTCGTTGACCCACTCGACCGGTGCGCACATGCACAGGGGGTTGTTGTGGATAAACTCGTACAGCTCGTTGGAGCCCTGCGAGAACGTGTAGACCATCATGCCCTTCATCGTATTTTTGTTGCCCGAAATCTTGCCCTCTTTGTAAAGGTTAAAGAATGCGTCGACCAGCATTTCGGAGTGCACGCTCAGGTCGTTGATGTCGGAATGGGCGATCATGCTCCCCACGTAGTTGGGGATACCTCCGATGCCCAGCTGCAGTGTGCTTCCGCTTTGAATTCTGGGCACGATCTGCTCTGCGATGGCCCGCTCGATGTCGCTGCCTTCCTTGGGCAGGATGACCGGCATGTCGTTGTTGTTCCCTTCGACGACGAAGTCGACCTGGCCGACGTTGATCGTCGTGCGGATGCCCATCGCCTTCGGTTGCTTTTCGTTGACTTCGACGATCACAACTTTCGCTTTTTCGATGATGCCCCAATATTCGGCGACCTGCGGCCCGATGTTGAAGTTGCCGTATTTATCCATGGGTCCGACCTGGAACATCGCCACATCGATGTCGCCGACGTTCTCGGCCCACAGCTTTGTGTTTTCGCGGAACTGCACCGGAATGTACCAGCACTGTCCGTCTTTGTTCATTTTACGGTCCAGTCCGCTGAAGTGCGTGCTGAGGTACTTAAAGTGTTTCGACTCGGGATCCGCTTTGATGATTTCCGGAATTTCCGGATACGCCCAGATGGTCGTGCAGATTTTAACATCGTGCAGCTCTTCCGTGCGCTTCGCGAGCGCTTTGTCGCACTCGACAACCAGACCGTTAAACAGCCCGTAGTGAACCCGGTCACCGGATTTAACGACTTTTACAGCTTCGTCGGCCGTCACAAGTTTTTTCTTGTACTCTGCCTGCACTTCCGTAAACTTTGCAATCGAACTGACTCTACTCATCGATGATACCTCCGTATCTTTATACAGTTACTCTACCGCTTCGACTATGACTGCCGTACCCATGCCGCCGCCTGCACACAGCGTCGCAAGACCGTACTTGTTGTTGCGTCGCTTCATTTCGTACAGCAGGGTGATCAGGATTCTGGCACCCGTCGCGCCTACCGGGTGACCCAGCGAAATACCGCCGCCGTTGACGTTCGTGATGTCGCGGTTTAAGCCCATCGCTCTTTCGCAACCGATGTACTGTGCGGCGAACGCTTCGTTCAGCTCGATCAGATCGATATCCGAAAGAGCAAGGCCGGCTTTCTCGAGCGCTTTTTCCGTGGCGCTTACAGGACCCAGACCCATATATTCCGGCTCGACGCCCGTCGTGGCAACGGAAACGACCCTTGCCAGAATTGGCACACCGAGCTCTTTTGCTTTATCTTCGGCCATCAGGATGACACCCGCCGCCGCATCGTTCATGCCCGAGGCGTTGCCGGCCGAAACCGTTCCGCCTTCTTTAAATGCGGGGCGCAGCTTTGCGAGACTCTCCATCGTTACATCTCTTTTGGGATATTCGTCGATTTCGTAGACGGTGTCGCCTTTTCTGCCTTTGATCGTGACGGGGATGATTTCGTCCTTAAATTTGTCGGCATCCTGAGCTGCCGCAGCCCGCGTCTGCGACAGCAGCGCGTATTCGTCCTGGTCTTCCCGCGTGACGTCGTATTTTTCCGCTACGTTTTCCGCGGTGATGCCCATCGCCGGACCGATGCCCAGGTTCGTGAGCGAGTCCCACATGGAGTCTCTCATCTCCATATGCCCGAATTTCTGTCCGTAGCGCGCGTTGAACACCATGTGCGGTGCGGTGCTCATGCTGTCGGCGCCGCCGGCCATGATGCAGTCCGCTTCGCCTGCGCGAATCTGGTAAAATCCGAGCTGTACCGACGACATGGACGATGTGCAGTTGCGGTGAATCGTGATTCCCGGCACGCTTGCAGGCAGGCCGGCCTTGACGAGGGCGACCCGCGCCAGGTTATTCTCGTTGTACGTCCGCTGGTAGTTGCAGCCCCAGATGACGTCGTCGATGATGGCCGGATCGATGCCGGCGCGCTCCACGAGCCCGGACATTACGGGAATGGACAGATCCAGCGACGTAATGCTTTTGAACTGTCCGCCGATTGTGCCGATGGGCGTCCGTGCGGCCGATACGATTACTACGTTTCTCATATGATGGTTCCTCCCTGAATAACTACTTTCCCTGATACGCAGGTTTTCTCTTTTCGATGAAGGCTTTCATGCCTTCCTTTTGATCTTCCGTATTGAAGAGTGCGGCCCAGTTGTCGCCCTCGATTTCGATGGCACGCTTTACATCTGCTTCGAGCAGGCCCTGTCGAACCGTCTGCTTCGCCGTCCGCAGGGCAACTGGCGCACCCTTTGCCAGCCGGCCGGCCCACTTGAGCGCAAGCTCGAGCAAGCCGCCGCTTTCGCTCACCTGATTAACGAGCCCGATCTTATGCGCTTCCTCAGCGCCGATGATGGTCCCGAGCAGGATGAGTTCCATGGCTTTCGCAGGGCCTGTGAGCCTGGCCGCCCGTGCGGTGCCGCCGGCTCCCGGCATGATACCGAGCCCTGTCTCAGGAAATCCGAGCTTGGCGTCCGGGGCTGCGATGCGCATGTCACAAGCAAGCGCGAGCTCGAGTCCTCCTCCAAGCGCATAGCCCTCCACCGCCGCAATCGTAGGGATCGGCAGGTCTTCAATCTTGTTGAACGTCTCAGAAAAGGCAAAGGCCTTCGCCTCAGCTTCGCTCATGTCGACCATGTTTTTGATGTCGGCCCCGGCTGCAAAGTTCTGCTTGCTATACAGCACCAGCACCCGGATGCTTTCGTCTTTTGAGATGGCGTCGATCGATGCGTCGAGCTCGTCCACGAGATCCCGGTTCAAGGCGTTTAACGCCTGCGGCCGGTCGATTCCCAAAACGGCGATGCCGTTTTCTATTGCTACGTCTATGTACGGCATGGTTTTTCCTTTCACTTATTGTAGTCGTAAAACCCTTTCCCGCTCTTTCTGCCGAATTCGCCGCGCCCGTACATTTCCGTGAGGCAGGCTGCCGGTCGGTCTTCGGGTTTTCCGCTCTCGCGGAATTTCTCCATGTATACGCTGTATTCGAGGTCGATCCCGGTCATGTCCAGCAGTTCCAGGGGTCCCATGGGATGTCCGAGGCCGCCCTTCACCGCCTTGTCGATGTCTTCCACCGAGGCGATACCCAGATCCGCGAGATAACAGGCTTCGCGGGTCAGCGCGCTGAAGATTCGGTTGACGATAAAGCCGTAGATTTCTTTTTCCACGAGGACCGGATCCTTGCCGATCGCTTTCGTGAATTCATAGACAGCATCCACGGTTTCGTCGGACGAGTGGGGTCCCCGCACGACTTCGACGATCTTCATGATGAGCGCCGGGTTGAAGAAGTGCATGTTGCACACATTTTCCGGACGCTTGACGACGTCGGCGAATTTTGAGCTGACGATGTAGGAGCTGTTGCTGGCGTAAATTGCATGATCCGGCGTGTACTGATCGGCCTCTGCGAGCACAGCCCGTTTGATGTCAAGCACATCGGCCACGGTTTCCACTACGATGTCCGCATCCGTGCACGCCTGCTTCAGGTCCGTTGTAAACGAGAGTTTGGCCTTCGTCGCGTCGGCCGCTTCCTGCGTCAGCTTCTCGCGGCCCACCTGCTTTTCGAACCAGCCGTCAGCGTATTTTTTCGCCTTTTCCACCGTCTCTTCTCTTCTCGAATAGCATACGGTTTCAAAGCCGTTCAATGCGATCTGCATGGCGATCTGATTTCCCATGAGGCCGGCACCGAGCACGGCCACCTTCTTGATTTGCATTCGCTTCCTCCTTTCGGTGCGTTGCACTACGCTTCCGTTCCGTTTTTGTCCAGGCCCATGGCATAGATCGCTGCGCCGAGTGCGCCCATGGTCTGAGGACTCTTCAATCGGATGATATCGTAGCCGAGCTCTTTTTCCAGCGCTCTGATGACGCTTTCGTTCAGCGCCACCCCGCCGGAGAGCACGACTTCCGGGCTGATGCCGATGCGGTTGACAAGACCGGCCACCCGCTGGGCAATGGATTTGTGCGCACCGAGCGCCACGTCTTCAATTTTTTTCCCCGCAGCGAGCTGCGAAATCATCTCCGACTCGGCAAACACCGTGCACGTACTGCTGATGGTGACTCCTTCCACACCGCGTTCCGCCATATCGGAGAGGCCATCGATTGTCGTGTCCAGCACCCGCCCCATCACCTCGAGAAAGCGGCCCGTGCCGGCGGCGCATTTTTCGTTCATCACAAAGTTCTTCACGTTGCCGAGCTCGTCGATGGAGATGACTTTGGCGTCCTGCCCGCCGATGTCGATGATCGTTCGGGCATCGGGTGCAACCGCCGACACACCTTTGGCGTGGCAGCTGATTTCAGTAATCTGCTTGTCCGCTCCCTCGAACGTCATGCGACCGTAGCCGGTTACGACGGTTCGCGCAATCTGCGTGCGTTCAATGCCCGCCTGCGACAGAGCCTCTTCGATGACCTTTTGCGGGCCCCGGCTTCCCGTACCGATGTTGATAACCGCCTGCCCGGCGATGTTTCCTCCTTCGTCGAGGATCACCGCCTTGGAAGAAGATGAACCGATGTCCACTCCCAGATACATAGTTTCTGTTTCCCTTCTTTGCTGTTGTGAGACTAAAGTATTTCCGCAAACGTCTGTATGCGGGTACGTAGCTGCTCGACCGAATCCATCTGTTGCTCGATTTCGATGTACAGAAGAGGAATTCCGACTTCTTCCATCTCCCGTTTGACGATGGGATAATCGAACTCTTCGGGGTCGCAGAACTTCAGCTGGCAGTACACGATGCCGTCTGCGTTGTATTTGTTCTTCAGGTCGATGAGCATGGCTCCACGGCTCTTTTCGTCGTCGTAGAGGAACGAACAGCCGTCCTGGTCTGCAATTCGTCCGGCCATGCGGGTCAGCGCATCGCCCTCTGCAGCTGCTTCGACGCGGAACTGTCTCGATTCCTGCGCCAGATCGTCGGCGACGACGACCAGGCCGTTTTCACCGAACAGATCGAGGAATTCATCCGGCTCGGCCAAAAGACCGGTGAGGATGATTTTCTTCTGCCCGTGCTCTTCCGCCGACACCGCCTCCAGTGCCTCGATGAGCGCATTGATCTTATCGGTATACTCTTCCTTATCCATAAAGCAGGCAGCTTTGATGATCGCATGCCGCGCGGTAGCGTCGATGAGGCCGGGATAGCGTCCCGCCACGTCGACAAACGTCCGCATCGCCTTGCGATAGGCTTCGTACAGTGCAAAGCTCTCTTCGATCGCCTCGTCGGTGATCGTCGTTTCGAGCGCTTTTTCGAGCTCTTTGCGTATGCGCTGGAACTCCTCGATGAGGAACTGCCGGCCGGCTTCGAGCTTCCGGTTCTGCGGATAGACGACCGGTATCACGTTCAGGTGAGGCACGGCGACTTTCCAGTTTTCAATCGTGCACTTGAGCGTGTCGCAGTAAGCCGTTACGAGCACAGCGGATAAAAAGTCGTAATCGCCCCGCAGCGCCTGATGCGTGTTCGCCTTGACGACGGAGCAGCAAAATGTCTGATAGTACCGGTCGCTCAGGTTGCCCATCTCGGGTCCGCCCCACATGCCGACCGGTATCGCCCCGGCCGCGTGGATCAGTTCGTCCGGTGTGTAAATGGGGAAACAGCCGACAGCTTTTTTACCGGTCCGCTCCATCGCCGTCCGCACCGAACGGACGGGATGATTTGCGACATCGACCAGTTCTGCAATCATATCGTTGATGTGTTTCACTTTCCGTTGCCTCCTCTCTTTTTCCTGTCTTCCATCATCTCTACAAGGGCCTGAATTCTCGTTTCGTACTGGGCCTGAGAGAAGGCTCTGGGGTCCGTCTGGTCCCCGTCGAAGATGACCGAAGGCACGCCGGTCGCTTCCTCGACTCTTCTTTGAACTTCAAATTGACGGAAGTCCATCAGTTTGCAGCTTCGGTTCGAGTGATAGATAATGCCGTCCAGATCGAAATCCCGCACGATATCCACGATGTTGTTTACGCCGAAGTCGAGGTTGCGGTTGACATAGTTGGAGCTGTACGCTCTGGCCATGCCGTCGAGATCGTTCTGGTCGTAGACGATGTACCACGAATCCGGGTACGTCGATGTGACCATGTTGATGCCGAGATTCTTGAGCGTTTTGTATGTGCTGCTCAGATACGGCCAGCAGGCGATGCCGTCCCACATAACGCGGTACAGCTCTTCCCCTTCTCTCCAGGGACCGATGCCGGCTTTGGCCTTGGCTTCGAGCTCGTCGTGCCACAGCTTAAACAGGTCGCGCCCTTCTTCCGTTCCTCTGGCGCACACGATCATCGCCATGTAGTTGAACAGGTCGAACCCGTTGAGCGGAGACGGTTTGGCCCTGGCCTGCAACGAGGCCTTCTTCCACCAGATCGATGTTTCTGCCGATATCGACATGACTTCGGAGAACTTATCGTAGTCGAACTTCTTACCGGTGATTCCTTCGATTTGATCGATGGCGGCAAGGAGCTGTGCTTTCATGTACTTCGTATTCTGATCGCTCACTTCGTACTCGTGGTTAAACGGCATGTCGAACATAATCATGGGGATGTTCAGCTCTTTTGCGATGTTCTCATACCATTTGATGACCGTGTTGCAGATATTGTTGCAGCAGAAGATGAGATCCGGCAGCGGCATATTCCCCGCTTCGCTGTGGAGAATCTCCATGTAGCCCAGATTGACCCGCGCATACGAGCAGTTATCCACCGAATAGCCCTTGCCTTCTGAGTGATTGATAAATTCCTGCGCCTGCTTCCGCGCTCCGATGGCCGCAGCGTGGTTCTCCGGATACATGGTGTAGATGCCGGCGGTCGTCAGAAGCTCCTGGGGAGAAATGGATGTGGCCCAGGCCACGAGCTTGCCCTCCTCCTTGGCGGTAAACGCCTCTTTATAGTGCCGGTCCAAAAGTTCGCCCAGCACCTGCTTCGATGTTTTTTGTGTGTCCAATACGTCGCCTCCCGTTCGTTTTGGATCTGGTACCATACGTCAGACCCAATCCCTGGTGATAGCTTTGATACTTTAGTATTAATGCAAAGAGCGTGCCAAGTTGCGAAAGGCACGAATATGCGGCCTTTCAACTTATTATATTAAAAAATAGATGCAAGTTTGCATCTATTTTGATAATTGGCGCTCTCATGCGATGCAAATTCGCATCTGTTGCAATTTCTGTTTGCACTTGATTTTTTGGATTTTCCCCGAAATATAATCGGCAATCTTCTAAAAATGCCGAATCGTAACGGAATCCGCCTTGAGTTACGATTCCCCGTCTCGGTTAAGCTGATACTTTTGTAGTTTGCGAACGATCGTCGACTGGTCAACTCCGAGCGCTTCGGCGATTTTCCGGCTGCTGCCG
>DUTT01000046.1 GCA_012841925.1 Clostridiales bacterium
AATTGCGAGCCGAGCTGTTCGGCTCGCACGCTTTTCTCTCCCGATGCCCGGCTTTCCGCAGACTCCGCCCGGGCCGCTTCATCCGCTTTGCTTTTCAGCTTCTCGAGCTCTGCTTCGGTGGGCGCCTCCGCAGAGCAGGCGGCAGGAGCCGGATGCTCGATCGAACCGCACACCGGGCACGGCTGCCCCGATTCGAGCTGCAGTGCGAGGATCCCAGCCTGCGCATCTAAAAACAGCCCGTTCTTCCGGTCGTATTCGCTTTTAAAAGCCAGCGCCTGACCCTTGGCTTCGCGATAACGCTCCGCGGCCGCTCCTGCTTCCGCTTCGATGTACATAAGCTCTTTAAGCGTCTCTTCGAGCGCTTTTGCCGCTTTCATTCGCTCCTCGACGGCCCTTAACGCAGCGGCCTTGCGCTCCTCCTCCACTTCGGCAGCTTCCAGCGACGTCAGCTCCCGCTCCGAGCCGTCGAGCGCTTCGGCGGCCTGCGTCAGCGACTGCTCACCGTCCCTGATTTCTGAGATCAGGCGCTCTTTCTCCTTCACCGCATCGATCATCGCGCCGTCACGGCTTTTCAGCTCATCGTAGAGAGGCATATCCTTTTTAATCGCAACGATCGATGCCGCCAGCTCTTCGATCTCCGGCTTCTTTTTCCCGACTTCTTCCGCCTGGATCTGCACGCTTTCTTTGCTCTCTTTTGCTGCAATCAGCTCCGCTTCCACACGCTTCAGTTCCTGCCTGGCCGAAGCGATCCCCTGCGCCCGCTCGTGTTCCTTGATGGCCGCCGTGTATCGTTCACCTGCTGCTCCGCTGGCCTTTTCCCAGAGCGCATACGCCTTTTCGTCGTCTCCGATCAGCGCACCGAGCACCTCGAGCGCCTCTTCGGTTAAAAGCTCGCCTCTCTTCGCCTTTTCGACCGCATATTCGTATGCGCTTCCTTCCGGACAGCGTATATCGCCTGCGTATTGCAATAGACTCGCCCTCTGCAGCGCAAAGTCGGACTGCAGCGCAGCCGTATCCCTTTTGAGCCGATCCTGCAGACTCTGGTACAGGTCCGTCTTAAATAGCTTCCGGAATATATCTTTGCGCTCACTGGTTGTGGCGAGCAACAGCTTGAGAAACTCTCCCTGGGCGATCATGGCGATGCTGGCAAACTGGCTGGAGTCGATGCCGATCAGTTCCCGGATTTCTTCATTCACGGCCCGCACGCCTGTGACGACGCGACCGTCGGGCATCGTCAGTTCCGCATCCGGCATCTGGACTACCGCCCCTTCACCCCGTTTCTTCGGCCTTTCGTACTGCGGAATGCGCATGACTTTATATGTTTTACCGCCGCTTTCCCACACGAGCTCCACAAACGTCGGCGTATCGGACCCGGCGTACTTGCTGCGGAACATGGTTGAGCTCCTGTTTTCGCCGCTGGCGTCTCCGTACAGCGCAAAGCGAATCGCATCGAAAATCGTGGTCTTTCCTGCGCCGGTGTCACCTGTAATCAGATACAGTCCGCTCGTTCCCAGACGTTCGAGATCGAGCGTCTGCTCGCCCGCATACGGGCCGAAAGCAGACAGGATGAGCGTAACGGGTCTCACGGTCTCACCTCCCAGATCTCTTCGATCGCGCGGGCGACAATGCCCCGGCCTTCTTCGGAAAGCGGCGCGCTGTTCTGCTTCTCGTAGAACTCTGCGAAGACCTCCAGCGGCGGCTTATCCCGCACGCGCTCCGCTTCGAGGTACACCGCACCGGCGCGCGTCCGCGCGTTGTCGTAGTCAAGCCGCAGGATATGCGGATACACGATGCGGAGATTGGCCATCGCACCGGGGATTTCCTGCTCGTCGGTGAGCGTAACGCGGATGAATGCCTGCGTATCGCGATCTCTGTAAAACGACCGGTCCATGAGATCCCGGTAGCTGCCGCGCAGCTCCGCCATGCCCCGGAGCGGTTTCAGGTCGACGGTGCGCACGGCGATCTCGCCTTGCGGCTCCAGCGGTGGAGCCTGCGTACCGGACTGATCTTTGTCGAGATCTTCGCCCCATTCCAGAACCGTCACCGACTTTTGATGCGACACCTCCGAAAACGAATACTTTAAAGGACTGCCGGGATAGCGAACCTGCGGCCGCTTGACGGATTGCGGGCTGTGCAGGTGACCGAGCGCCACGTAGTCGAACGCATCGAAAAGCGAGGCGTCCACCGCCTCGCTGCCTCCCACGCTGATATCTTCTGATTCGCACAGCGTCGCGCCGGCGACGAACTGATGCGTCACGAGAATATTTTTTACATCCGGATCCAGCGGCAGGCTTTCGGCGATCAGCCGGATCGCCTCGTTGTACGAGCGGATGTCTTCGTCGGGGAAATAGCGCCGCACGTGCGCAGGGCGCACGAACGGGAGCATGTAAATGTCCGCAGCTCCCCCGGGGCCTTCGATCCGAACCGGCGCAGGCGGCCCGGCGAACACCGGCGCAACGTGCACGCCGCTTGGAATCATCAGCCGCGATCCGAACGCCAGCCGCTCGGGCGAATCGTGGTTGCCGCTGATCACAAATATTTTTCGCTGTCCGTCCGCCAGGCGGAACAGAAACTCGTCGAACAGGCCGACGGCCTCGGCGGACGGCACGGACTTATCGTAGATGTCCCCTGCGAGCAGCACCGCATCGGGCTGCTCGTGTTCCACGATGTCCGCAATCTGATTCAGGATGTGTTCCTGATCTTCCAGGAGCGGATACTCGTTGAGCTTTTTCCCGATGTGCAGATCGGAGAGGTGGATGAGCTTCACGCGGGAACTCCTTCCTTTTCTCTGCGCTTCGCGGCTTTCGGCCGGCGGGTCGGCCGGTTCAGATCCTTGGTGCGCAGGCGCAGCGCGTTCGTTACGACGAAGATCGAGCTGGCGGCCATGGCAAATCCGGCCAGCATGGGGCTGAGCAGGATCTGGTAAAACGGATACAGCACACCCGCAGCGATGGGAATGCCCACCGTGTTGTAGAAGAAGGCCCAGAACAGGTTCTGCCGTATATTGGTAAGCGTCAGCCGGCTCAGGTTGACCGCACGGACCACATCGTTGAGGTCGCTTTTCATCAGCACGACATCGGCCGATTCGATGGCGATGTCGCTGCCGCTTCCGATGGCGCAGCCCACGTCGGCCTGCACGAGCGCCGGTGCATCGTTGATGCCGTCGCCCACCATCAGCACCGTGTGGCCCTGATCCTGCAGCTCCTGCACGGCGTAGGCTTTTTCTTCGGGCAGCACTTCGGCCAGCACGCGGTCGACGCCGACCTCGCGTCCGATGGCCGCAGCCGCCGCCTTGTTGTCGCCGGTCAGAAGCACGGTCGTCAGCCCCATGTCGTGCAGAGCTGCGATCGCTTTTTTGCTCGTCGGCTTGACGGTATCCGCTACGCCGATGACGCCGGCGAGCTCGCCGGCGAGCGCCACATAAACGACGCTCTGCCCCAGAGACGTTACGCGGTCTACAAACGATTCTGCTCCGCCGATATCGACACCGGCACCTTCGAGCAGCGCGGCATTTCCTGCCAGCAGTTCGCCTCCGTAGCTGAGCTTGGCGCGGATGCCCTTCCCCGCCACGTTCTCAAACCCCGTTATGTCCATGGAACTGGAGAGCTCCCGGCTCTCTGCCTCTTCGACAATCGCTTTAGCCAGCGGGTGATCCGACAGGTTTTCCGCCAGCGCCGCGAGCGCCAGAAAGTCGTCTTCCGCGCCATCGACAGCGAGAACTTCCGTTACGCGGGGTTTGCCTTCCGTGACCGTGCCCGTCTTGTCGAGCACGACGACGTCGGCACCCTGCATCACTTCGAGCGCTTCTCCGCTCCGGATCAGGATGCCGTTCCCGGCTCCAAGACCCGTACCGACGATGATGGCCGTCGGCGTCGCAAGCCCGAGCGCGCACGGACAGGCGATGACGAGCACGGCGGTAAAGATGCGAAGCGCAAACGATGCCTCCTTGCCCATCAGCAACCACAGCAGCGCCGCTGCGATCGCAATGGCGATGACGACGGGAACAAACACGCCGGCGATGCGGTCTGCGATCTTGGCGATCGGCGCCTTTTTCTCCTGCGCATCCTCGACGAAGCGAATGATCTTCGCAAGCGTCGTGTCCTCTCCGATGCGCGTCACTTCGACGTACAGCGCGCCGCTGCCGTTGATGCTGCCGCCGATGACCGGGCTGCCGACTTCCTTGTCCACCGGGATGCTTTCGCCGGTGAGCATGGATTCGTCGACGCTGCCGGTCCCTTCTTTGACCGTTCCATCCACCGGAAACTTTGCCCCGGGGCGCACGAGCACCGTGTCGCCGACGACGAGCGTATCCGAAGGCACTTCGGCCAGCTCGCCGTTTCTGACCAGGATGGCCGTATCGGGAGCGAGTTCCATGAGTTTTTGGATCGCGCCCTTCGTCTTTTCTTTGCTGCCGGATTCCAGGTGGCGGCCCAGCATCACAAACGCCAGGACGACCGCTGCCGACTCAAAGTACAGGTGGTGTACGTGCTCAGGCATATCCGTGATTAAAAACGTCATCACGAGGCTGTATAAAAACGAGCTCATACAGCTGATGGCGACGAGCGCGTCCATGTTCGGCACGCGATGGTACAGCGACTTAAAACCGCCGATAAAGTGCCGCCGGCCGATGAACATCACCAGCACTGCAGAAAGCATCTGGAACATCGCATAGTTGACCGGATGCGTATTCATGTCGATGATGGCAGGCAGCGGCGTGCCGGCGATGAGCATCGGTCCCATGGAGACGTACAGAAGCCCCGCGGAAATGATGAGCGCAATGATGATCTCCAGTCTCGACGGTTCGTCCGCGACGGGAGCGGCCGATGTTTCCGCCCGTTCCACCTTCTCCCCTTCTTTGGAGATGAGTTCCACTGTAAAGCCGACGCCGGTCACTTTCGCGATGATATCCGCGGCATTGACCTGTTCGGGGTCGTAGGTGATCGAAAGTTTTTCCGTCGTCAGGTTGACGCTGCTCTCCTCGACGCCTGGCATCGCGCGCGTAACGCGCTCGACCGACGCCGCACAGGAGGCACACGACATCCCACCGATGCTGTATACTTCGTGAATCATTTATGTTCCTCCTTGAATTGTGCGCAAACTTGCGCCTTAGCTTCCTCAGGTAAAACCTGCACACGGTACTTCGACGATCGTGTAGCTGGTGTTCCCCTCGCCGTCCACGTCCGTTCTCAGCTCGAATGAATCCGCGATGTTGACATGCCCCATCAGCGTATCCGACAGCAGTCCGTCGACGGTAAACTGCACCGACGCGACGCCGGGGAAGCTGAGGATCAGCGTCCGCACGATCTGACCGATGATGAGGTCTTCCTCCATCGAACTGCCCGACAAATTCTCCGACGACACATCGACGGTGAGCGTCCGGCCGAACACCGAAGAGCGCACTCCCCGGATTTCAATATCGTCCCTCAGCGCCGTTTCGACGCTGTCATCCGGCGAGCGGAGCTCTTCGAGCACCGCCAGATAGCTGCCCTCCTCCGGAAGAACCATCTTGCGGCTTTCCTCGACATACGGTTCTCCGGTACCGCTTTGTGCATATTCCAGCGAAACGAAGGACAGTATCGCAGCAAAATCATCGTCGGCCGGACTGTTCTTACATCCTGTGTACATCGTTGCAGTCATCGCCAGAAGCGCAACAAGCGCCATGGCGGTCAGCTTTCTCGAGTTCATATTCCCTACCCCTCTCCGGCTTCCGCCGGCTGTTGTTTCCCCTTGTGATAGTTGTATGCGAGGACCGTCACGAAGACGATCACTGCGCCTGCCATCGCCACGGGCGTAAACACTTCCTTATAGAAGAGCGCGACCCACAGCGGATTTAAAATCGGTTCGATCCCGGTGATGAGACTGGCCGTAATGGCCGGCGTCGTCTTCAATCCCCTGGTAAACAACACAAACGCCAGACCCTGCTGGAGCACGCCGAGCGCGACGACCGCAGCGATCGCCGACCCCGTCGGCGCCTGCACCTGCAGCAGAAACGGCAATCCGATAAACAGGCTCACCGTCTGCCCGATGAACACCGACGAAAGCGGATCCGACTTCTCGGTGCTGTTGAGCATAAAAACGCCTGCATACGACAGCCCCGAAAGCAGCGCCAGCACGTTGCCGAGCATGTTGCCGGCCGCCAGTCCGTCGACGACGAAAAAGCCGATGCCGATCAGCACGAGCACGCAGGCGATGATGTCGTCTTTCTTCGGCCGGACCTTAAAGATGATCGCGTTGAGCACGATGATGAAGATCGGCGCCGTAAACTGCAGGATGATCGTGTTGCCCGCCGTCGTCAGCTTGTTGGCGAGGCTGTACAGGTTGTTGGTGCCAAGCACGCACAGCGCTCCGATCAGCACCGTCGGGTTGATGCGGATTTTGTGCTTCGTCGCCCGGATAAACGCGAAGACGATCGAAGCGGATATCATATTTCTCGCCGAGTTGATCGCCAGGGCGTGCCAGGGAACGATCTTGAAAAACAGCCCCCCGAAGCTGAACAGCGTTGCTGCGAGCAGCACGTACAGCGTGCCGGTGCGTTGCGATTTTTCCATTCGTTACGTCTCCTGCTCCCCGAGCGTAGAGGCCAGTTCCTCCAGGCGGAGAAGCCGGTGATTGATGCCTGATTTTTTGAGCGGCGGATCGAACATCTCCGCCAGTTCGGCCAGCGACACTTCCGGATACTCCAGGCGGAGCCGCGCCGTCTCCTGCAGCTTCGGCGGCAGGGATTCCAGCCCTGCCGTATCCCGGATAAAACGGATGCTGGCAAGCTGTCGCTGCGCCGCGTTCACCGTCCGCTCGAAGTTCGCACTGTCGCAGTTGCTGATCCGGTTCGTCGTGTTGCGCAAGTCCTTGGTGATGCGCACATCTTCGAATCGAAACAGCTGCCCGTGCGCTCCGACCGCGCTCAGGAAATCCGTGATCTGCTCTGCTTCTTTAATGTACACGACGTGGCGGTTCTTCCGCTGCACGATCTTGGAGCGCAGCCCGAAGCCGTTGACGAGCTTTCGAACATCGCGCGCCAGCGTTTCGCTCGTGCACACGATTTCCATGTGGTAGCCTTTTTCCGGGTCCGTGACGGAGCCGGCCGCCATAAACAACCCCCGGAGCATGGCTCTTCTGCAGCAACGGGTCTTCTGAAGCGCCGGCGGCAATCCTTCGGTCAGAACCGTGTGGCCGTCCCGCTCCTCGAGCATGCCCGTTTCCCTCAGGATATGCTCAGCGCCCATCTCCGGCGTAATGCCGAGCTCGTACACCCGTCCCCTGGACAGCGGCGCCGCTTCGCCGATCGACAGTTCGGTCTTCGAACCGTACGACTGCTTGACGAGCGTCACAAACAGACGGGCCACCGCCGGATTCTCCGTCGAGATCTTGACTCCGATCTTTCCCTCCGACAGGACGATGCTGCCCAGAATCCGCAGAAGCCCTGCGATTTCGGCCTCCATGCAGCACGCTTCGCCCGGAATAATCTGCGTGAGTTCTTTTTTTATATCCGATGAAAACGACATACAACGCCTCCGTGTATTCCATGCGATTATACACCGTACAGCCGGTTTGTTCAATCTTGCGTGTGACGGCGTCACGGTGATATATGCGCTTGACTCAATGTCTGTTTTGCTATAACATGTCACCCATGAAGGTAAAATTTTCAGACAAAATCCTGCGCACGCTGCGCGGGCAGAACTATACAGGCATCGTGCCTCAGCTCGAAGCGGTATGCGACATCGTGCTTTCCGGCGACAACTTAGGGAAGATGCTCGCATGCAAGCAGCATAAAAACTGCAACTGTCTGCAGCACAGCATCGCTGTCGCTTATTTTAGTCTGCTCGTCGTAACGAGATTTAAAATCAAGTGCAGCCGGTCGCGCCTCCTGAGGTGCGCGCTTTTGCACGATTACCATCTGGGCGACTGGCGCGAAGACAACGGATCGTCGTTCCGCCACGGGTTTATGCACGCTAAAGTTGCGCTGCAGAATGCGAATTCTGAATTTGCGCTCGACCTCGTGGAACAGAATGCCATCCTGCGCCACATGTTTCCGATGAATCCGATTCCGCCTAAGTACATCGAAGGGGTCATCGTGTGCATCGTCGACAAGGCTTGCGCGGTCTACGAAGCGACGAGCCGGAATCCATACCGCAGGCTGAAGACCCGCATCGACCGCATGACGCCCGACCGGTAACAAAAAAAACACCGCACTGCTTTGGCATCGGCATACTGAATCACTCCATACAAAGAACCCGGGATTTCCCGGGTTCTTGCTTTGTTTACAGTTGACTATCGTACAGCGGGCTGGCGTCAGATTTTTACCTGGGCGGCAGGCTCAGGATTTCGCGCGCCTCGGCCGGCGTTGCGATTTCACGTCCGAGCAGTTTGGCGATTTTGACGACTTTTTCGACCAGCTCGCCGTTGCTCTTGGCCAGCACGCCTCTTTCGAGGTACAGGTTGTCTTCGAACCCGGTGCGCACGTGGCCGCCCATGGCGATCGTCGCTGCAGCGATATCCCACGTCGCGCGTCCGATGCCCGTCGCCGTCCATGTGGATCCGGCGGGGATGCTGCCGACCATGAACACGAGGTCGCGGATCGTCGCAGACATCTGAACGCCCAGCACGAAGTCAAAGTGCAGCGGGTGGACGAGCAGGCCTTTTTTGTCGATCTTGAGCGCGATGTCGATCATGCCTTTGTCGAACACTTCGAGTTCGGGCTTGATGCCCTTTTCTTTCATGATTCTCGCGAAGTTTTCGATCGTGTTATCCGTGTTGATAAAGATTTCGTCTCCGCCGAAGTTGCATGTTCCGCAGTCGAGCGTCGCAAATTCCGGTGTCGGCGTTACGTCGGTGGACTGGAGTCTCTCCAGGTCCGTCATGCCGACGGCTCCGCCTGTCGAAGGCTGAATGATGACATCGGGGCACAGCTCGTAGATGGCGTCCATGCATTCCTGGAAACGGCCTTTATCCTGCGTCGGCGTACCGTCGTCCCAGCGGACGTGCAGATGGATGACAGAAGCTCCCGCATCGTATGCAGATTTGGCTTCCCGGGCTATCTCTTCCACCGTGTAGGGTACGGCAGGATTTTGTTCTTTTGTGACTTCGGCTCCGCTAATGCAGGCGCTGATGATCATTTTTTCCATTTTTCTACCTTTCTTCTAACAGAGAATTCCGCGTTCGCTCCCGGCAGCGTCCGGGAACGAATTTCCCATCCTCTTCCGGCAACACAGCGTCGGCCACTTAACATGTTATCACAGATCGCGGTGCATGACCACCACATGTTTGTCCTGCTCGCTCAGGATATCTGCCATCGCCTCGGCGATGGCCACGGACCGATGCTGACCGCCCGTGCAGCCGATCGCCAGCACGAGACGGTATTTGCCTTCCCGGATGTAAGCGGGAATCAGTTCGGCCACAAGCTGCGTCACCGCCGCGATGAACCTCTGTGCCTCGGGTGCCTTCAGCACGTAGCTGCTGACTTTTTTGCTGCGGCCGGTGAGGTCCTTGAGGCTCGCCAGATAAAACGGGTTCGGCAGAAACCGCACATCTAAAACCCAGTCGGCTTCCGCCGGTATACCGTGCTTAAAACCGAACGACTGCACGGTGATGGCAAAGCTGTCCGCTTCCTGTTCGGTCAGAAGCAGCCGCTTGATCTCCTGGTTGAGCGCCGCCACTTTTAAGTTCGTCGTGTCGATGATGAACGACGCCCGCTTGCGGATCTCGGACAGGCGCTCGCGCTCGCACGCGATGCCCGCAAGCACGCTGCCTTCCGTGGCCAGCGGATGGGCGCGCCTCGTCTCGTTGTAGCGGCGGATCAGCGCCCGGTCGGAGGCTTCGAGGAACATGACTTTGTACTCGATCCCTTCCGCTTCCAGGTAATCCAGACTCTCCTTGAGATCGTCAAAGAACCGGCCGCCCCGGATATCCGCGACAAAAGCGACTTTATCGACACCGCCTCCGCACGTGTTCTCGAGCAGACCCACGAGTTCGCGGATCAGCTGTGGAGGCATGTTGTCGATTGCGTAGTAGCCCAGATCTTCCAGGCAGTGAACCGCGTGGCTCTTCCCGGCTCCGGACTGACCGGTCACGATGATAAACTCCATGCGACACCTCCCTTCCTGCAATCAGTATGTCCGCACGCTGCCGTCCCGGCGCAAAAGGCGGACCTCCGGCTCCAGCAGGACCCCGGTTTCTGCGAAGACGGTTTCCTGCACGATGCGCATCAAATCGGCGATGTCCTGCGCCGTCGCGCCACCATTGTTGACGATGAACCCCGCGTGCATGCCGGATACGCTTGCTCCGCCGCACGAGAGCCCTTTGAGTCCGGCATCCTCGATGAGCCGGCCGGCGAAGTGACCGGGCGGCCGCTTAAAGAAGCTCCCGCAGCTCGGGACGTCCTGCGGCTGTTTCTCCGCGCGTCGCTTCGCGTAGTCGGCGACGGTGTCGCGGATGACTGCGGGATCGCCCTCCTCGAGCAGCAGCTTGACGCCGAAGACCGTCTCACCGTTCTGCTGGAACGCGCTCGTGCGGTATCCGAATGCGAGCGATTCTGCGCGCCGGTCTTTGACGATGCCGCTTTCGGCGACAGAGCTGACCGTGTGGACGATGCCGGCCATCTCTCCGCCGTAGGCTCCTGCGTTCATGTAAATGGCGCCGCCGATGCTGCCTGGGATTCCGCTTGCGAACTCCATGCCGGTGAGGCCTGCTTCGCAGGCGCGGCGCGAGACCGCGGACAGCAGCGCTCCCGCCTCGACAAACACCGTGCGGCCGTCGATGAGAATGCGATCGATGCCTGCGCCGATGTGGATGGCGATGCCGTCGTATCCTTCGTCGTCGAAGATCAGGTTGCTGCCGTTGCCCATCACGATGCGGGGCACGTCGCGCCTCTCCGCTGCGGAAAGGACGGCGAATAATTCGGCCGTCGAACCCGGGCAGACGAACAGCGCCGCCGGCCCGCCGACTTTCATCGTCGTGTGGGGAGCCAGATTGTGATTCTCAAAGATGTGCGCTTCGTCCAGATCGAGAAGCAGTTCCTGCCTGATCGCTTGCATTTGACGATTCATATTACTCCTGTCGTTGCTCGTTGGCCGCCTCGCATGCCTGCAGGAGCACGTCCAGACGGTTGATGAGGCTGCGCATCAGCATCTCCCGGAACGGCTCGACGTGACCGGTCCTCAGATACGATGCAATCTGACTGTGATATTCCTGTTCGCTGACGAACAGGCTGCCGGCGGGCAGTCCGGCGCTTTGAATCTCGAACAGAAGCGCCACACCGGCCAGCGCGAGCGTGTCTTCTCCATATGGATAGATCTCTAACATGCCCAGATGCATTTCGGCCATGGCCGTGACGGGGTCCGCTTCCCGCCGCCTGCGCGCATGGCGCCGCAGCAGCAGCTCCATCTGCTCGGGTACCTCGCTGAAGTGAGGCGGGTTGTACGACCATTCGTACACGACGGGATTCCGGTCGCGGTAAGCGGCCGGCTTTTCGAACAGCATGTCGCAGTAGCGGTCTATAAGCGAAGCGGACAGGTTCAGCTCCATGTCGAGCCCGCTGCGGATGTCGCGGTAGACATCCCGGTACCGGTGGAGGAATCCGTAGTGCTCAAGCGGCACGTCCTCCAGGATCTCACCGCGCATAATCGATACGATCTGCCCCTTTTCGAGCGGCGTGCCCAGGAGGCGCATCGTCGAAAAAAGCCAACCCCACAGTGCGCTTTCCTCTTCCCAGGAAGCGAATGCGGGGTCGTCGGGTCTGTCTTTTAGAAAGCGATTGCGCTTTTCTTCGATGTCGCGATACATGGTCCCCTCCTCACCGCGTTCATGTGTATCATAACACAGAATGAAGCGCGGGGAAACAGGGCGCTGCCGCTGTTTTGTGCGGGTTCAGGCTCTTATTCGGGTTCCTTTTGGGGCTCTTATCGCACCTCGTTTAGAGCGGCGACGACCAGGTCGCCCATCTCTTCGGTGCCCACGCGCCGGGCGCCGGCGGTCATCATGTCCGCCGTCCGGTATCCCCCGGATAAGACGCGGCGAACGGCGGCTTCCACCTCGCCGGCGCGCTCCGCCATATCGAAGCTGTGGCGGAGCAGCATCGCAACGGAAAGAATCGAACCGAGCGGATTCACGATGTCCTTTCCGGCGATGTCCGGCGCGCTGCCGTGGATCGGCTCGTAAAGGCCGAACGCGCCCTCGCCGACGCTCGCCGAAGGCAGCATGCCGATGGAGCCGGTGAGAACAGACGCCTCGTCGGACAGGATATCCCCGAACAGGTTGCTGGTCAGCATCACGTCGAACTGCGCAGGATCCCGAATCAATTGCATGGCTGCGTTGTCGACGTACAGGTGAGAAACCTCGACGTCCGGATAGCCTTCGGCAACGCGGTCCACGACGCTTCGGAACAGCCGCGAAGTCTCGAGCACGTTGGCCTTGTCCACGCTCACCAGCTTTCTGCGGCGGCCCAGCGCCGCTTCGAACGCTACGCGCGCGATGCGCTCGACTTCGTACTCGGCATAGCGCTCCGTGTCGAACGCCACCCGGCCGTCCGGTCCCTGCTCCACGCCCTTTTCTCCGAAGTAGATGCCGCCGGTCAGCTCGCGGACCATCAGGATGTCGAATCCTTTGCCGGCGATCTCTTCCCTGAGCGGACTCGCCCCTGCCAGCTCGGCGTACAGCGTCGCGGGCCGGAGGTTCGCAAAGAGCCCCAGCTCCTTGCGGAGCTTCAGCACAGCCTGTTCCGCGCGCTTTTCCCGCGGCAGATGGTCGAACTCGGGGCTGCCCACCGCACCGAACAGCACGGCATCCGCCGCTTTGCACGCCTCAAGCGTCTCGTCCGGCAGGCTGTCGCCCGTCGCTGCAATGGCAGCTCCTCCGGCGAGGTATTCGCGGATCTCCAGCTCCTCACCGGCGGCCTGCCCGGCCCACTTCAGTATCTTTACACCCTGCCGCGCGACTTCGGGACCTGCCCCGTCGCCCGGCAAAACGGCAATTGTACGCATCGCCTCTGCTCCTTTCGCACGCTCGTTTTTTTTATACGCTCTTATTTGCCCTTTATTTTCCCTCTTGTTCCAGCGCCTGCTTTACGTAGTTCGTCAGCCCGCCGCTGTCGACCATCTGAAGCAGAAACGGCGGGAACGGGCGCGCCTGGAACGTCTTTCCCGTCGTCTCGTTTTCGATGACGCCCGTCTGGAAGTCCACGTGGACGGCATCCCCCGAAGAAATGCCTGCAACCGCTTCCGGACACTCCAGAATCGGAAGTCCGATGTTGAACGAATTTCTATAAAATATCCTCGCAAAACTCGTGGCGATGACGCAGCGGATCCCGGACGCTTTGATGGCGACCGGAGCATGCTCTCTCGACGAGCCACAGCCGAAGTTGCGCCCGGCGACGATCACATCGCCCGCCTCCACGCGCCCGACGAACTCCGCATCGAGGTCTTCCATGCAGTGTTCGGCCAGCCGGTCCGGATCCGACGTCAGGAGATGTCTGGCAGGGATGATGCCGTCGGTATCCACGTGATCCCCGTATACAAATGCTTTACCCATGATTCTATCCTTTCTGTCCGATGACCGTGCCTACAGTTCCCGCGGATCTGCGATCGTTCCGACGACAGCCGTCGCCGCCGCCACCGCAGGCCCTGCGAGATAGATCTTCGATCCCGGGTGCCCCATGCGCCCCACAAAGTTCCGATTCGTCGTGGACAGGGCCACTTCCCCGTCTCCGAGAACTCCGGTGTGACCGCCGAGACAGGGCCCGCACGTCGGTGTTGAAAACACGCCGCCGGCCTCCACGAAGATCTGCGCCCAGCCCTGCTTGATGCATTCCAGATACACCTGCTGCGTGCCCGGGATTACGATGAGCCGCACAGACGGTGCGACGCGGCGGCCCTTCAGGATTTTTGCCGCTGCCTCCATATCTTCGATGCGTCCGTTCGTACACGAGCCGATGACCACCTGGTCGACGGCGATACCCTTCGCCTCGCCCACGGGGTGCGTGTTTTCCGGCAGGTGCGGGAACGCGACCGTCAAATCGATTTCGGACAGGTCGATTTCGATCGTCTGCTCGTAGCAGGCATCCGGATCCGCCTCGAACGCGCGAAACTCTTTTTTCATGTCCGGGTTGACGCACGGATGAGCCTCGACGTACGCCTTTGTCACATCGTCCACCGGGAAAATCCCGTTTTTCGCCCCGGCTTCGATGGCCATGTTGGCGATCGTAAAGCGGTCGTCCATGGACAGGTTCGCGATGCCCGGCCCCGTAAACTCCATCGACTTATACTGCGCGCCTTCCACGCCGATCTTTCCGATGATCGACAGGATGATGTCCTTACCGCCGACCATGGGTCCCGGCTTACCGGTCAGCTCGAAGCGGATGGCCGGAGGTACCCGGAACCACGCCTTGCCGCGGGCCATGCCGGCGGCCATGTCCGTGGACCCGACGCCCGTGGAAAACGCACCGAGCGCTCCGTACGTACACGTGTGCGAGTCTGCCCCGATGATGACGTCACCCGCCGTAACGAGGCCCTGTTCGGGCAGCAGCACGTGCTCGATGCCCATGCGACCGACTTCGTAGTAGTTGCTGATCCCCTGCTCTTTAACAAATCCGCGCACTTCCGCGCACTGCGCCGCCGCCTGTATATCCTTGTTCGGCGCAAAGTGATCCGGTATCAAAACGACCTTGTGCGGGTCGTACACGCGGCTGGCGCCCATGCCCCGATACTCCCGGATCGCCGACGGCGTTGTGATGTCGTTGCCTAAGACCACATCGAGATCCGCCTCGATGTAGTCGCCCGCCTCCACGTTCGCCCGGCCGGCGTGCGCCGCCAGGATTTTTTGTGTCATCGTCATGCCCATGCTCGTTCCTTCTTTCCTTTCCGGCATCCCCGGATGCCTATCCGCATCAGTTTGCAGCCTCTTCGGCCATACTGGCTTCGTAAATCATCTTGTTGACGGCGTTGATATACGCCAGGATGCTCGCCTCGATCACGTCGTGAGACAGTCCGCGACCGGAGTACCTCTGTCCGTCTGCCTCGAGCTTTACAAACGCGTCGCCGAGCGCATCCTCGCCTTCCGTGATGGAGCGCAGCTGGTAGTCCTCCAGGTGCATGCGCTTGCCGACGATTTTATCGATCGCCTGGAACGACGCGTAGATGGGACCTTCGCCCCGCGCCACTTTCTCGTAGCTCTTTCCGTCCCGCACGAGCGTGATGACCGCCGTCGAGGTAATCGAGTTGCCGCTGTTGATCACAAAGCGCTCCAGCTCGTAGGCAACGGGCACTTCGTCGAGCCTCTTGGCGATGATCGCTTCGATGTCCTGATCGTACACGGATTTTTTCTTGTCCGCGACATTTTTAAACTGCTCGAAAGCGATCTGCAGATCCGCTTCGCTGATGTCGTATCCGAGCTCCTCCACCTTCGTCCGGAACGCGTGCTTGCCGGAGTGCTTGCCCAGCACCATCTGGTTGGCTTTAAATCCGACGGATTCCGGCGTCATGATCTCGTACGTCTCCTTGTTCTGCAGCACGCCGTGCTGATGGATGCCCGCTTCGTGCGCGAATGCGTTCTCGCCGACGATCGCTTTGTTCGGCTGCACCGTTACGCCGGTGATCCTGGACAAAAGCTTCGATGCCCGCACCAGCTCCGTCGTCTCGATGCCGGTCTGGATGCCATACATGTCCCGGCGCGTCGCGAGCGCCATCACGATCTCCTCCATCGCTGCGTTTCCGGCGCGCTCGCCGATGCCGTTGATCGTGCATTCGACCTGCGTCGCTCCGGCGCGGATACCTGCAAGCGAGTTGGCGACGCCCAGGCCCAGATCGTTGTGACAGTGCACGGAAATCACCACGTTGTCCAGCGCCGGACAGCGGTGTCTGATCTTCATCAGAAACTCGTAGAATTCGTCCGGGACAGCATAGCCGACGGTGTCCGGGATGTTGATCGTCGTGGCGCCGGCTTTGATGACGGCGTCGAACACCCGTGCGAGGAATTCCGGGTCGCTTCTCGTCGCATCTTCTGCGGAAAATTCCACGTCGGATGTATAGCTCTTTGCGCGGCGCACCATGGCTTCGGATGTCTCGAGCACCTGCCCGGGCGTCATGCGGAGCTTGTACTCCATGTGGATGGGCGACGTCGCAAGAAACGTATGGATCCTCGGGCTGACGGCTTCGGCTACCGCTTCCCATGCGCGGTCGATGTCCTCGGGCACAGCCCGGGCCAGGCTTGCGACGACGGCGTTTTCCACGACGCCTGCCACCGTCTTTACGGACTGAAAGTCCCCGGGCGAGGAAATCGCAAAGCCCGCCTCGATCACGTCGACGTTCATGCGCTCGAGCTGGCGCGCGAGTTCGACCTTTTCTGCGATGTTCATGCTGCAGCCGGGCGACTGCTCCCCGTCGCGCAGCGTCGTGTCGAAAATCTGGATTCTGTTGCTCATGACCTGTTCCTCCATGATTGTTACAGGGTCAACCCCTATCCCGGGGCCTGCGCCCCTGCTGTCCGGAGATATAAAAAATCCCCGGAGTGCAAATTGACTCCAGGGACGATGTATAACCATACTACCGCGGTACCACCCTGTTTACCGGCGATGCCGGTCACTCTGCAGGTTCTATCAAACCCTCGGCCGTGATAACGGGGCCTGCCGGGATCCCTTAATGGCTGTGCGTTCGGGGATCCAGCTCGGGAGCGAGACTGCCGGGGCTTTCGGTATCGGCTTTCAGCATGTGCCGACTCTCTGCAACGCGGTGGCGCCCGGCCAAACTCCGTCACTGCTTTTATCTACTGCTGACCACTATACAAAAGGGCGCTGCAAATGTCAAATACTTTTATTTTTTTTTAACGGAAGAAATGCCTGTTTTCGTTCAATTTTCCTTCCATCTTTCCGGTTCGATGGTATAATTGACATGAACACAACATGCTTGCATTTATACCGTAATGCATTCGTATCGTAAGGAGGAGAATATGAAATTTTCCAGCAAGATCGAACGTTGCGCCCTGTCCCCCATACGGAAGTTCTATCCGTACCAGGTGGAATACGTCAAACAGGGAAAGAAGATTTACCACCTGAACATCGGCCAGCCCGATATCAAGACCCCTCCCATCTATTTCGAAACCCTGCGCAATTTCGAGCAGCCTGTGCTTGAATACGCGCCGTCTCCCGGTATTCCCGTGCTGATCGAAGCCGTGCAGAAATACTTCGAAGAGATCGGCATCCGGTACGATACTTCCGACATCATGGTCACGACCGGCGGAAGCGAAGCGCTGATCTTTGCGCTGGCGACCATTCTGGACGAAGGCGACGAAATTCTCGTACCCGAACCGTTCTATCCGAACTACAACACCTTTGTAAACACGACCGGCGGGAAGATCGTACCGATTCCCACCACGCCGGAAGAAGGGTATCGGTTCGCAGACAAAGCGAGAATCGAAAAGCTGATTACCCCGAAGACCCGCGCGATCATGTTCACCAATCCCGGCAACCCGACCGGTGTCGTTTTAACACACGATGAATGCAAGATGCTTGCCGATCTGGCGGTCGAACACAACCTGTTCCTCATCGCCGACGAAGTGTACAGAGAATTCATCTACAGCGGCGCAGCTCTGTCGTCCATGGCCAGCTTCGACCACATCGACCAGAACCTGATTCTCATCGATTCCGTGTCCAAGCGTTTTTCCGCCTGCGGGGCCCGGATCGGCGTCGTCGTTTCGAAGAACAAGGAATTTATGAATCAGCTCCTGAAGCTCTGCCAGGCCAGACTGTCGGTCGCAACGCTCGATCAACTCGCATCGGCGCAGCTGTATACGGTAGAGAAGAGTTACTTCGACGAAGTGCGCACCGAATACAAAAAACGCAGAGACACCGTGTACAGCGCCCTGCAAAAACTACCGGGCGTGCTTTGTACCGAACCGCAGGGAGCATTTTACCTGATGGCCAAACTGCCCGTTAAGAGTGCCGACGACTTCCAGGTGTGGCTGCTGACGCAGTTCCACGACAACAACGAAACAGTGATGTACGCTCCGGGCGGCGGGTTCTACGCGACGCCGGGCAAAGGGCTCGACGAAATCCGCATCGCCTATGTGCTCAACAGCCGGGACCTCGAGCGCGCCATCGAACTGCTCGGCATGGGGCTGGAGCGCTACAACGGCTGAGTTGCACAGAGGACACCCTCAACGTGAGCGGTAACACACAAGACGGAGGAAGTATGAACACTGTAAGAGTCCATCACTACGATGCTTTTACGAAGACCGCCGGCAAGGGAAACCCTGCCGGCGTCATCTTCGAAGCGACAGATTTAACGACCGAACAGATGCAGGAGGTCGCGCGGCAGATCGGGTTCAGCGAATGTGCATTTATCCTGCCTTCGGACCGGGCCGATCTCCGGCTGCGCTACTTTACGCCGGGCGCCGAAGTCGACCTGTGCGGACACGCGACGATGGCTTCCATCTATGCGCTGTACAAGCACATGGACGAATCGGAAGCGCCGGTACACCTGCGCGTGGAAACGCACGCCGGCATCATCGATATCGGCTACGACCCGGAGACGCAGGAAGTGTCCATGACACAGGCGCAAGCGGTGTTCGAGCCGTTTGGCGGCGACCCGGCCGCACTGGCGGCGACGATCGGACTCGCCGAAGAGGACATCGATCCGCGCTTCCCGATCGTCTACGGTTCGACCGGGCTCTGGACGGTCATCCTGCCGGTCAAAGATCTCGATGCCTGCCGCCGGATGGTGCCGGACCACCACCAATTCCCGACGGTGCTGGCGGAGCGTCCTCACACGTCCATCCATCCCCTGTGCACGGAAACGTTCCACGAGGAGGCGACGCTGCACGGCCGGCATTTTTCCGCTGCGATTACAGGCCGGATCGAAGACCCGATTACGGGAACGGCCAGCGGCGTAATGGGCGCTTATTACATCACCTATATGCACCCTGAGCTCGAATCGTGCGACATCCTGATTGAACAGGGGCAGGAGGCCGGCTACGACGGTCTCGTGCACGTGTGGGCGGAAAAGGACAGCAACCGCGACATCCATGTCCGGATCGCCGGCACGGCCGTCGAGGTGGCGGAGCTTTCTGCAAGCATCTGAGTATTCGGTAGCTGAAGGAAAGCATCTGCCTGCCGACATCGAATATCCACGCTGACCATAGCAAAAGCGCCCGGGACCAATCGGTCCGGGGCGCTTTGTTTTTTGTTGCCGATAATAGGACGGCCGCCTGTTGAGCGGCTCAGCTATGTGCCTGTCGCGCTAAAACGTTTTGACGAGTTCGTCCACGTCGGTGAGCGGGCGGTTCTGCTTGATCGCCGTCTCCGCCAGCGTCAGTTTTCCGTCGTAGCACGTCAGCCCGGTGCGCATCAGATACTTGTTGTCCTTGAGCGCCTGCTCCACGCCCTTGTCGGCGATTTCGAGCACGATCGGCAGCGTCGCAAACGACAGCATCTCCGAAGCGGTCTTGGCAAACGCCGAAGGAATGTTGTCCACGCAGTAGTGGATGATGCCTTCTTCGACGTAGATCGGATCGTCGTGCGTCGTCGTGTGGGCCGATTCGAGCGCGCCCGGATCGTCGCAGGCGACGTCCACGATCATGGCACCCGGTTTCATCGTCTTGAGGTCTTCTTTATAGATGAGCGGATCGCTCTTCGTGCGGTCCCACATGATGCAGTTGATGATGACGTCCGACTCCTTGATGCACTTGACGAAGTTAGCGCGGTTGGACATCAGGAACGTAACGTTGTTCGGCAGCGCAAGCCTTGCAGCCTCCATCGCTTTGAGGTTGTTGTCGATGATGCGCACTTCGTTGCCCCAGGCTGCGGCGAGCGTCGCGGCACCCATGCCGCTGTTACCGGCTCCGATAATCGTTACAACCGCCGTGTCGATGCCGGGAATGTTGCAGAGCATCTGCCCGTTTCCGCCGTGCACCGCCTGCTTGTAGTTGACAGCCGCCATAAATCCGCCTCTCCCCGCAAGCTGGCTCATGGGTTTGAGCAGGGGCAGTCCGCCGTCCGCGTCGCGGAAGTCCTCGTAGGCGAAGGCCGTGCAGCCGCTTTCGAGCAACACGTCGGTCTGCTCGGGATAGGCGTTGGAGTGGATATAGGTGATGACGATCTTATCCTTCGTGATGTACTTGAACTCTTCAGGGAATATTTCTTTGACCTTGTAAATCAGCTGGCACTTGTTATAGACCGTGTCTTTGTCCGCAACGATGGCACCGGCCGCTTCGTAGTCTGCATCCGATGAACCCGCGATCTTCCCCGCGTCGTGCTCGACGTAGACTTCGTGACCGTGTGCGACCAGTTCGCGCACCGTGTCGGGAACGGCAGCAACCCGGTATTCGTTCGGTTTAATTTCTTTCAGTACTCCGATGATCATTTTTTGCTCCTTTCAGCTTCGCGCAATCCCACGATTTGGTTCCGACTGTAACTTGTTCATTTATCATCAGCTCCGCACCGGCCCATCCGGCAGACGGAGCAAACGGTCATCCGTTGGTCGTTCCCGCGCCCGCTTCGCTCACTGAAACATCATTTCGATCTGTGCGATGTCTTCCGGCGGCAGGGATTCCAGCCCCTGCTCTCTTCGGTACAGCTGTTCGGCCAGCAGCGCAAACCGCTGCTTGTTAACCCGGTAGCGCATCAGGAAGAACGCGCAGACCAGCATGCCGACGGCGGGGAACAGGATGAAAATCCGCTCGAGCATGGCGATGGCCTGCGGACTCTGCTCGGCCAGTCTCGCATCGAAACCGGATTGTGCGAGCAGCAGCGTTGTCAGGCGATGCGTCAAGGCGATCGACAGTACGGCAATCAGCGACTGTAGCGCCATCAAATTGCCCTCTCTTCTCTTTCCGTAGCGGTATTCATCCAGGTCCGTCACGTCGTAGAAGTTCGTGTTGCTCAGCTGCCAGTAGGCCGCCTGCGCGTAGACGCATCCGATGATGTATACGTACATCTCCGTCGTATTGTTGATACCGCGATAGATAAACAGAAGCGCCAGAATGCCCATCGCACCCGTGGACGTCACCAGCAGCTCCTTCTTCCCATAGCGAAGCGCTCCCTTGGCGACGACGACGATGAATCCCATCTTGATGAGGTTCGTGACGACGAACATGCTCGAAATAAACGTCGGATCGATGCGCATCCTGTACAAGACATAGTATACCATACAGGCCGAATAAGTCGTAAACGAAAAACTGATCGACACCTTGGAATAGATCAGCGTGCGGTAGGGTTTCAGCCTCAACAGGTCGCCGTAGTCCTTCAGCGTCGACAGAATGCCCTGCTGTTCGGCCGGCGCCGTGACGACGCGCTCCCGCCCTCGCGTGCTGTTCCAGCACGTCATGATTCCTACGAACACGAGCGAACTTATAGTGAGCGCAAACAGGAACCACGACCGGTCTTCGGCAATCCCCAGGCCGACGAGGAACGCCGTCACAGTCAAAGGAGCCGCCGAGCCGAGCAAATCCCCGGTCACGCTGAATACTCTGGACAGGCTGATCATGCGGATGCGGTCTTCGTAATCCGTGGCGACGTCCGCACCGAGCGCGGTAAAGGCCACGAAGAAAATCGCATACGACACCCAGAATAAAACTCCAAAAAATAAATAATACGCCGCCTGAGCATCGGGCGACGCCTGGAAGTTATAGTAACAGGCGGTAAAGCTTGCGGGGAGGATAAAAGCGCTGACCAGAATGAGCGGCCGCCTCCGCCCGAACCGGCTGCGCAGGTTGTCGGAAAAGCGTCCGACAAAGGCGCTCACAAACGCATCGGCCATGATGCTGACCGAGATGATCGTTCCTGCCCGAGCGGCATCCAGCCCCACGACCGTCGTCAAAAATACGAGCTGGTACGTGGTCACAAAGTTGTAATACAGTCCGTCCGGGAAGAACCCGACGCCGTAACCCAGATGTCTTTTTAATTGTTGAGCGCGTGTTTCCTTCATTGCGACGGACCGATCCCGCAGTCCGGCCTCCTGTCCTAGGATTTTTTAAAGATAAAATACAATCCTGCCGCAACGAGGCAGATGCCCGCGAGCGCCCGGCTGTTGATCCACGGGAAAAAGACCCGGATCAGGATGAGCGCGCCGAGCACGACCAGCGCGAAGCCCAGCGTCTTTGCGGTGCTGCCCGGTTTCCCGGCATGCATCCCTTTGACCCGCTCTACACTCGAAAGCGGTTTAGGCGAGTTCAGCTCCACACCGACCGCTTTCGCCTGTACGGGCGCGACCGACTCGGGCGGATTCTGCTGTGCATCCCCTTCTTCGTCTCCGCTGCCCTCTGCCTCCGCTGCGTCTTCTGCCGGAGTCACATGGATGACCGGTTCCGCGGAATCAGCTGCGCTGGATGCGTAGCGCCGGTCGGGAAGAACCTCCGGCTCGGAGGGGATGACGAGCGCGGCGATAATATAGAACAGCAATCCGCTGCCAAATGCGAGAGAGAAAAGCACGACTGCCAGCCTCACGACGAGGGAGTCGATGTCGAAGTATTCGGCGATGCCGCCGCACACGCCGAACAGCGCTTTGTCCTGCGATGATTTATAGAGTTTATTTCTTGTACTCATTCAATGAGCTCCTTTCGGTTCCCGGTTGTTTTTCGATGCGACGATGCCGCTCTTCATCGGCCTTGCCGGTTGTATCGGCCTTCGTCCCGATTCATCGCTCTTCGCCGTAGTCCACAAAGCTGATATTGAGATCCACGGGCCCCGTGATGCCGTCGACCCGGCCGTTGTCCGTATACTGCCAGATCTGGAACGCATAGGGGAAAAACGGACGCCTGAAATACTGGGCGAACCACTTATCGTATTCGGTGAGGCGCGCAAGGTCCAGCTCGTCCATGTACCAGCGGATGTTGCTGTACAGCATGGGCGTGTATCCGGCTTCCCGGATCGTCTCGCAAAAAGCGATGACGTGGTCGGTTCTCTGCTCCTGGGTGAGACCGGCCGTCCGGGCAGACTGAGAAGCGGCGTCTTCGAGGTCGAGAACCACCGGCCAGGTGATGTCGTAGGGCCGGATGTTTTCGAGCACGTACTCGGCTTCCTCGATCGCTTCTTCGACGGTGACGGCCTGCGTTACGAAGTACACGCCGGTCGCTATGCCGTTTTTCGTCGCTCCTTTTACATTTTCTTCGAACTTCTCGTCCAGGACGAGTCCGCCTTTGTCGTAGCCGCGGTACCCCAGGCGAATAAAGGCGTAGTGCACGCCGTCTTTGGCGACTTTCTCCCAGTCGATGGTCTCCTGGTAGCGGGATACATCGATGCCCTTGATGGACACGGTCTTACCGTTGCGGACGTACTCCACTTCGCGGTGGATCGTTCCCTTCTCCACGAGATGATCCCAGTTGTAGTCGGAACGGGGCAGCGAGGAATCGACGGGTGCGAATACGAACGACCCGACCTTATCCTTGTAGACAATCGTATCGGTAAACAGGCGCTGCGCCAATTCCCACACGCTTTTACTCTCCTGTACATAGCGAAAAATGGCGCTCCGACTGATCGTGATGCTGTCGCTTTTTCCATCGGTCGCCGGCGGTTTTGCATGCGTCGGATTTTCGGGCGATCCCGTGCACCCGGCTACGAGCAACGCGGCCAGCACTGCCGTCAATGCGATGCGGATTGCCATTCTTCTTTTTCTCGTCATGCAAGCGTTCCTTTCCGATGTGGGAAATCTGCTGTACCCCACCCAGCTATTGTATCACAGGGCGTAGGATGGACACAACCAAACTGTGCGCACAGACTTTCCGCAAATTCGCCGCATTCCCGTTCGATCGCGAAGTCCGATCTTATTCCGCTTTGGCTGCGATGTAGCGATTGTGACCGGCAATTACCTTGTAGTATCCGGACAGCTCCCGGTCCGTTTCTTCGCTTCCGGTGTCCAGAAGAAGCGGCCGGCCTCCGAGCGAAGCGAGCTTCAGCTGAGTGGCGATGACGATGATGTTGTCCTTTCCGACGGCTTGCAGCACGGCGGGCGTCAGCTGCTGATTGCCGCGCCCGAGGAGGAATCCCTGTCCACCCGTAACGGTGAGCACCAGCTTGAGGGGACGGCCGGCCGCCAGTTCCAGGATGCGGCTCCCGTACACATCGGCTTCGATCAGCTGTTTGTTGCAGATCAGATCCACGCCGATGAGCGTGCCCGCGAGTCCGAGGCGCTCCGTAACCCTGTATGTCGTCGTGCCGGCCCCGATCAGGTAGCAGACATCCTGTTCCATATCGCGGATCACCGCGGCGGCGATCGCATCGGCGGCCGCCTGCTCGGAGAGCAGGCTCGGCGCCTTCCGTCCCTGAATCAGGCGGTTTTTCCGCGGGACGGACAGGTAGCCGCGCAGGCGAACATCGACGCGGCCGAGGCGGTACTGCTCTTCGTCGATGTCGAGCACTTCGGCCTGTTCGAGCTCGCTGCGGAATCCGGTCAGATACAGCCGCGCCAGTTCGCCTGCGGCCGCCGGCGTCGTCGCATACACCGGCGAGTAGATTTTGACGCCTGTCGGGATGCCGAGCACCGGGTGCTTTTCTCCGATCGCCTCGTACATATCTGCCGCAGTGCCGTCTCCGCCTGCAAACAGGATGAGGTCGACGCCGCGGAGCGCCAGTTTTTTAGCGAGCGCTCTCGTATCTCCGGCTCCGGTGGAACCCGATGTCTCGTGCAGCACCTGCGTCTCGAATCCCAGGCTGCGCGCACTCGCTTCGCCGAGGTCACCGCTCCCCGTGTAGATGACCGCTTCGTCTTTGAGAGGCAGCAGTCCACGGAGCGCGGTCTTTGCGCGCTCGTTTGAAAGAGGCTCTGCGCCGCGGCGCAGAGCCTCCTCGACCATGCCGTCCGTTCCCTTGAGCCCGACGCTTCCGCCCAGGCCCGCCACGGGATTTACGATCAGTCCGATTTGGATCATTTGTACTTTCTGTTGTAGATTTTCCACGTGATCGCCCAACCGTCCGGATCGTCCATCCAGCGCTCGTCCACCTGGTGAATCGTGCTTCGATGCGGCGCTGCCTTCACAATATCCGGAGTCTGGTAGCATTCCTGAATGATGTGCGCGACCGTATCGACGTACTCGTCGATATCCTTTTTCGACGGAGACTCCGTCGGCTCCAGCGTAATCGGTTCCGGCAGATAGTACGGGTGGTGGGAGGTCCAGAAATGCATGCCGAAATCCATCATGCGCCTCTGCACGTCACCCGACGTAATCCCCGTATCCTTCGTCACCTGCTCCATCGTGTAGCGGCACTGCTCCACGCGCTGATTGTTCCCGTCCTCGTAGTAGGCCGAGATGCCGGGGATACTCATCATGCGCTTAAACAGATAGTTGTTGTTGAGCACGGCCGTCTTTGTCACCTGCCACAGGCCGTTTGGCCCCAGCATGCGAATCCAGCAGTAGGCGCGCAGCACGACCGGCGCCACGCCCATAAACGCGCGGACTTTCGAAACGCCGTGCTCTTCGTCTGCAAAGTCGCACTCGAGCCTATATTTCTTGCCGTCGAACTCCACCGAAGGCACCGGCAGGAACGGAATGAGCTTCTCCACGACGCCCGCCGCTCCGCACGCCGGCCCGCTGCAGCCGTGCGGCGACGAAAACGTCTTGTGCAGGTTGAAGTGACACATGTCGAATCCCGCTTCCTTCGCGCGGGCCACACCGAGCACGGCGTTGCCGTTCGCCTGGTCGTAGCAGCACAGCGCTCCCACGGAGTGCGCGTAATCTACCAGCTCTTTGATGTGTCCGTTGAACAGACCGGTATCCTCGGGATTGGCGACCATAAACGCCGCCGTCTTCTCGGAGCAGACCGCTTTAAACGCCTCTAAATCCGGCAGACCTGTGTCTGGATCCGGCTGGACGTAGACGATATCGTATCCGGTGACCGCCGGCGCTGCCGCATCGGAGGGGTGCGAATACAATGTCGTAATCACTTCGGTGCGCTGGTCGGCTTCGCCGATGCTCTCGAAGTAGCCGCGCACCATGGACGCCATCAGGAAGATCGCCTGCGACCCGCCGCCCGGCTGGAATGTAAACTTGTCCAGGCCCGAGATTTCTCTCATGTACAGGTCCATCTCGTAGTACATCTGCAGCATGCCCTGCACCGTGTCCTCATCCTGCAGAGGATGCATGTCGGCGACGAGCCGTGCGAGCTGTTCGTTGACTTTCGGGCTGTACTTCATCGTGCACGTGCCCTGCCCGATTTCGATGTTCACATCGGCCCCCAGCGTCATCTGGGACAGGCGCATATAGTGGCGCAGCACGCGGTTCTGAGATATCTCGGGCAGGTTGACGCGCTCTTTGCGCTTCAGGTGATCCGGAAGATCCGAAATCCCGTCACCGACGGCAGCCGCCACCGCCGCACTCGCCTTCGGCACGGATACGCCCCGTTCGCCCGGCGTGCTCAGTTCGAATATGATCGGTTCGTCCCACTTCGCCTGGTGAAAACCGGTGCGTACCTTTTTTGATCTGTCAATTCTTTTCATGGCACTCTCCTTTCCCCGGTTATGCCAGGATCCTGGCCAGTACATTGGCCAGCCGATCGATGTCGCGCTGCGTGTGAATCTCGGTGACGCAGTACAGCGCCTGCTGTCCGAGATGCGGGAATTCCGCGCTCACGTCCTTGCCGCCGAAAATCCCCTCGCTCAGAAGGAGATCGTTCACCTCGCTGACGGTCTTTCCGGTTGCGGTAAAGTCGACCAGGAACTCCTTGAAGAACAGGCCGCCGGCGCTGTTGGCGCGAACGCCTTTAATTTCGTTCAATTTTTTTACAGCGTAACGGGCGTTCTGCATGCAGGTCTGCCCGACTTCCTCCATGCCTGCAGGCCCCATCGTCGCCAGGTATACGCCGGCCGTGAGACCCCACAGAGCCGCCTGCGTGCCGACGTACTCCTTGCCGCCCTCTCTCAGGTCGCCAAACGACGTCCGGTCGTAGGCCACGTCGCCGAAACCGTATTCGCCCGGCTCGACGGTCGGTGCGATGCCGAACAGGCGCGAGGGATATTCGTTGACATAGGCTTCTTCGTCGCGCGTCGCCATAAAGCCGGCCAGCCCGCCGCCGTAGTTCATGTGGATACCCAGAGGCTGCAGCTCGCCGCATACGATGTCCGCACCGTACTCGGGCGGCGTCGCGAGCACGCCGAGCGTGATGGGATCGACGCCCACGAGGCTCTCCGCACCCGCTTCGTGCGCGATGCGGGAGATTTCTGCACCTCTCGTCTCGATGACGCCCAGGTAGTTCGGATTTTCGAAATATACGCCGGCCGTCTGCGGTCCGACTTTTTTCTTCAGGTCCTCGATATCGATCTGCCCGTCTTCCGTGCAGTCCACGGTTACGAATTCGATCGTCGCGCGCCCGAAGTTCTCGATGATGGCCCTCTTCTCCGGATCCAGAATCGCCGGAAGCACGATTTGAGGCCTGCCGGTTTTCCGGTGCGCCATGGCGCACGTCGTCGCGGCAGCCTGCGGCCAGTCGATGGCCGGCACGTTGACGACGTCCATGCCCACGAGCTCCGCCACCATGCTCTGGTATTCAAACTGAGACTGGAAGCGGCCCAGCTCGTTGTACGCTTCTCCGCCGTACGCAGTCAGAAATTCGCCTCTGGAGTTGATTTCGTCGCAGATGGCCGGCACGTAGTGCTGCCAGCAACCGGCGCCCAGAAAGTTCAGATATTTCTTGCAGTCACCGTCACCCGAAAACAGCTCTTCGACGTGCCTGCGCAGTTCGTATTCGGACCCGAACGCTTCGGGAATGTCCATCTCTCCTTTGAACAACAGCGTATCCGGCACGTTCTTGTGCAGGTCATCCAGGGATTCCAGCCCGATAAAGTCGAGCATCTCGCGCTCGATCTCCGGAACGGAATTCGGGATGTAAGGATGATTGGGAAATCCTTTTTTCATAGCGTACTCCTTTTACTACTACTGTGTATGCTTATGCGATACCGCCGCCGTCCACAACGAGGGCCGTGCCCGTGACCCACGTAGACAGGTCGCTCGCTAAAAACAAGACGGCGTTTGCGATGTCTTCCGGTTGGCCGATTCTTGCGATCGGACGATCGGCGCCGCACGAGCGCAGAAATTCTTCTTCGGACACCTGATCGTTGATGGCGCCGGTCTGGTAGCCTTCGTCGATCATCATCGAGGTGACCGTGTCGCCCGGACACACGGAGTTGACGCGGATGTTGTCCTTTCCGTGGTCGATGGCCATGGCGCGCGTCACGTTGACGATGCCGCCCTTCACCGCACAGTACGCGGCGGCCAGATCGCCTCCCTTGAGGCCCCAGCCCGATCCGCTGTTGATGATGCTGCCGCCTCCGGCTTTCCGCATCTCGGGTATGACATATTTCGAAAATAAAAACAAACCTTTGAGCCCGACGCCCAGCACGAAGTCCCACTCCTTGACGGTGAGATCCTCCACGGTCTTTCTGACCGTGACACCGGCGTTGTTAAACAAGATATCGATCCGTCCGAATGAGCGGACAATGCCTTCGACCGTCTCGCTGACCTGCTCCTCGTTCATTACGTCGCAGCGGAAGAACTCGGCATTCCTTCCGGCTTCCTGCATGTGGCGGACTGCGTCCGCTCCTGCGGGATCGATGTCGACGACCGCCACGGCTGCACCGTATGCCGATAAAAGCTGTGCGGTTGCAAGCCCGATGCCCGAACCGGCGCCCGTGATGACCGCAACTTTACCGGTCAAGTTGAGCGGATCTTTTTTTTGAAGCATGCTGTGCCCTCCTGTTTGTACTTCTGCCCGTACTTCTGCTCGTACTTCTGCCCGTACCTGTGTCCGCACCTCTGCGGCTTAAAATCGTGTATACTGCCGATGTCTGCTCCATAACAATACCATTGTTTCCCTCTCAATTCAACACGCGGAACTTTGCGATTTCGATTGATTTTTGAGCCGATATCGTTTACACTACACATTGCGCAATCGGAGAACCGATCCGCGCCCAAATGGAGGATTGACCGAGTGGCTAAGGAGCTCGCCTGGAAAGCGAGTACGGCTGAAAGGCCCCGCGGGTTCGAGTCCCGTGTCCTCCGCCAGAAAAAGACACAGCTCTCTGCCGTCGGCAGGCTGTGTCTTTTTTATCTATCAAAAGCAGCAGATGTAACGGTTTTGAGTAAACAATGCAATTGGCCAGCGGAGTGGGAAAATTATGGCTGCGTGTTCCTCATTTGCAGATTGCAAGTGGCGGAAGGAACAATTGTGTTCCGCTTTTCTAAATCTGCGCCCGAATAAGGAACACATCCGGCGGATAGCAGGGCTGCGTGTTCCTCATTTGCAGATTGCAAGTGGCAGAAGGAACAATTGTGTTCCGTTTTAATAAATTTATGCCGAATAAGGAACACAGCTGGCGGATAGCAGGGCTGCGTGTTCCTCATTTGCAGATTGCAAGTGGCTGAAGGAACAATTTTGTTCCGCTTTTCTAAATCTGCGCCCGAATAAGGAACACGATTGACCATCCGATTTGGAAGCGCACCTGTTTCCTGTCTACGCCGAAAAGCCTGCTACATATTGCACGCCGGCTGCACGCTGCGTGTCGGGTCGCAAGCTGTACGCCAGCTGCGCGCTGCGTGTCGGGCCGCAAGCTGTACGCCAGACGCACGCTGCACACCTGATATAAGTATGCATGCGCCGGATTTGCGGTTATCTTCGTAGAATGGTATTATAACTGGAATACATTTTAACATAAGGTCCGGAAAACCTTTCCGGATCGGCTGGAAGAAAGGAAACCCGAAACGAATGAATATCGCTGATCTTGCGCGGATTTTTCTTGTAAGCGCTGAAGGCTCATTTATACAGGTGACGGTGTTTGTCGGCATCGTCCTGCTTTTGTTCGGCTACATCGACTACCGGTATCAGGGAGCCTTTATCCGCGCCATCGAAAATGCGAAGGGCTACCAGCCCCTCATCGGTGCGCTGCTGGGCATCATCCCCGGATGCGGCGGGTCGATTCTCGTGATGCCGCTCTACGTTAAAAATACCGTATCGTTTGGCGCGGTCCTCGCAACGCTGATTGCAACCGCCGGCGATTCTGCGTTCGTCACCATGACGCAGGCGCCGGCTGACTTTGTGCGCATCACCATCCTCTGCCTCATCGCAGGAACCGTGTCGGGCACCATCTCCGACCGGACCGGCCTCAGCGACTGGGTCAAGGCCCGCTCGTCAAAGCGAGTCGTTCCAAACCTGGAAAAGAAGCACGCAGAAGCTGAACACCTGCTGGACGGAAAGAGCTGCGATGCCGAAGATTCGAGCCGGTCGTGCAACCTCGTCCACATCGGTCACGAGGAAGGCGACGAAATCGACATGATCCTCCACCATCAAAAACCGCTGGACATGACGAGCCTCGGCTACCGGATAACGCACCACGCATACGTCGTGTTCTGGGTCGTCCTCGCGGTGGGATTCGTGTTCGGAATTTTGGATCTGATGCAGGTGGATCTCAATTCCATCCCCCGCATTCCAAATGCCGGTTCGATCATCGGAGTCATCGGAACGGCTGTTACGATAATCTACATGATCGCATCCAAAAAATTTGTGCAGGCGACGAGCCACGAAGATATGGAGCACAAATTCTTCTCTCTCAAGGAAACGTTCATCCACAATGCGGAAGAAACCGCCTTCGTAGGCCTGTGGGTGTTCGGTGCCTATTTTCTGTATGAACTGGTGGCTCACCTCCTCGGAGGCGATCAGTTCATCGCTTCTCTTCTGACTGCCTCGGGACTCATGTCGGTATTTCTCGGTGTGCTGATCGGCATCATCCCCGGCTGCGGTCCTCAGGTCATCTTCGTGTCGCTGTACTTAAAGGGCATGTTCCCGTTTGCCGCGCTGCTGGCCAACGCCATTTCGCAGGACGGCGATGCGCTGTTCCCGCTGATCGCGCTCGACCGCAAGAGCGCATTCTGGGTGACCGTCATCAACGCGATCGTCGCGCTCATCATCGGTGTTGCCGCCTATTTTCTGACTGCACCCCGATATTTCTCATTGTAGGATACGGTGCACAGATGGCTGCAGACAGCCGCGCGCAAGTTATAGATGCAACATGGAAGGGATCAACCCTGGAGGGACCATGTACGATGTACTGATTCAAAACGTGCGAATCATCGACGGCACGGGCGCGCCGTGGCGACTCGGCGACGCGGGCATCCGGGACGGAACGATATGCCATGTCGGCTCTTTGCGCAAAGCCAACGCCAGAGAAATCGTCGACGGCGACGGGCTGTACCTGGCGCCGGGCTTTATCGACATCCACACGCACAGCGATGTGTCGCTGCCTTCGTATCCGCTTTCAGAAAGCCGCATTCTGCAAGGCATTACGACCGAAATCGGAGGCAACTGCGGCATGTCCGTCGCGCCGGTCAACAGGGAACGCCTCAAGTTGCTGAGCGATTACGTCGGATCGCTGGACTACAGCTGGTCGACTGCAGGCGACTATCTCCGCTATCTGGAGACGCTCGGCACGAGCACGAATTTCGGACTGCTCGCCGGTCACGGAACCATACGGCTGGCTGCGATGGGCTTCGACGACCGCAAGCCGACCGGGGCCGAACTCGCACACATGAAGTCCCTGCTCCGGGAGGCGCTCGACGACGGAGTGTTCGGCCTGTCGAGCGGGTTGATCTATCCGCCGGGCTGCTATTCCGGCGTCGACGAGATGACGGAGCTCGCAAAGGAGCTGAAGCCCTACGGTGCCTATTACGCAACGCACATGAGGAACGAAGCGACAAAGAATGTGGAGTCGCTGACCGAAGCGCTCAGCGTGTGCCGGAATGCGGGCGTGCCGCTCCAGGTGTCGCACCACAAGGTAGTCCGCAAGTCGCACTGGGGAATCGACTGCAAAAAGACGGTCTCGATGATCGAGCAGGCCAGACGCGAAGGGCTCGATGTAACCGTCGATCAGTATCCCTACCGGGCTTCATCGACGACGCTGGACAGCAACGTGCCCCAGTGGACGTTTGAAGGCGGCATGGAAGCGCTTCTCCAGCGTTTGCAGACAACCGATATCCGCGAGCGGCTAAAGAATGAGAGCAACGCATCCCACGAAGGGCGCTGGGGCGACATCTGCATCGCCTATGTGCAGAGTGAAAAAAATCGATGGACTGTGGGTAAATCCATCGAAGAGATTGCGGCCATCCGGGGTGTCGATCCGGCTGACGCCTGCTTTGATTTAATCGTCGAAGAGCGCGGCCGCGTAACGGAAGTCAACTACGGCATGTGCGAAGAGGACATCGAATACATTATGTCTCAGCGCTTTACGATGATCGGCTCCGACGGAGAAGCCGCATCGCTGGATTATCCGGGGCAGCCTCACCCGCGCTGGTTCGGAACGTTTCCAAGGGTCATCGCGCACTACAGCCGGGACCGGGGACTGTTTCCGGTGGAGACAGCTGTCCACAAGATGACCGGCCTGCCGGCCGCGCGGCTCGGATTGCAGGACCGGGGTCTGATCCGGGAAGGCATGAAAGCCGATCTCGTGCTGTTCGACTACGACCGCATCCGCGACGTTCCCGACTATGCCGGTCCGAAGGCTGCCTGCGAAGGAATCCATCGCGTGTACGTCAACGGCGTGCTGACGGCGCTTGACGGCGCGCACACCGGTGCAAGAACCGGAAGCATCCTGCGCAAGTAGCTTACTTCGCCGCGCTGTCCGACCGGATGCTCTGTACAAGCGCTTTCACCTGCGCCTCGATGTGCCTACGGGTCCGCTCGTCCGTGAGTTTGCCGTTTTCGTCAAACATTTCGTGGGCTCTCCCGATCATCACTTCGGGCCGGTTCAAGACACACAGGTTGAGAACGATACACACCTGACGCAGGTGGTACTGCGCTCTGGCGCCTCCGAACAGCCCCGGAGAGGCGCTCATGATTGCAGCGTGCTTGCCATCGAGCGGGAGCAACTCGCCGCGCGAGACCCAGTCGAGTGCATTCTTTAACACGGGAGGGATCGAGTAGTTATACTCCGGTGTGGCGATGAGGAGGCCGTCCGCTTGTTCGAGCTCGCTTTTAAATGCGACAACCGATGCGGGGATGGCGATCGCCTCCTCGTCTTCGTTTAAGAATGGAAGCTCCGACACGTCCAGAATTTTGAGAACGGAGCCTTCGGGCATGCATTCAGCAGCTGCACGCAGCGCAGCGCGGTTGTACGAACCCTTTCGAAGACTGCCTGTAATGCCGGCGATCGTGATGGCTGATTTTTCCATGGGTACCTCCTCGCGCACCGCCTGAGTGCCGGGGATGCGCCATTCGTGGGATTGCTCTAAAAGCGATATAGAATCATCGCATTGTATCAATCGTGATGATCGCATTATATATTATATTTTACAGTTTGCAACTTGCAGCACAGGAGGTTGTACATGGATGCATTCACCATCGGACTCTGGTCCGGTTCTCTGCTTCTGATGGCCGCGGCATTTATAAAGAGCAGACCAAAGACATTTGCGGCAATGAAGAAGTCTAAAAAGATCATGGGCAACATGCTCGGAGACTTCATCGCCATCATCTTTATGATCGGGCTGATTCTGACGCGCGTGCCGCCCGAGGCGATTCGAACCTTCCTGGGCTCGTCGAACACGGAGATCGCCACCGTAGCGGCGGCTCTTGCGGGGAGCGTGACCCTCATCCCCGGCTTTCTGGCCTTCCCGCTGGTGGGGTCGCTTGTGAATGCCGGAGCGAGCATCGTTCCGGCGGTGGCGTTTCTGACGACGCTCACCATGGTCGGCATCATCACCTATCCGCTCGAAAGCAGCGAGTTCGGTGCGCGATTTGCGATTCTGCGCAATGCGCTGGGCTTCGTCTTTGCGATTGCGATCGCACTGGCCATGGGGGTGATCTTATGAAACTGCTCGACACAATGAAACGCAATAAGCTGCCGTCCGCCGTTGCGCTCGCCTACGTGCTCCTCTTCGCATTCAAAACGGACACCGCATTCGCAGCCGTCAAAAACAGCGCCTTTTACTTAAAGGAAATGATGATCATCCTGCCGGTCATCTACATGCTCACCACCGTCATCGACGTGCTCGTACCCAGAGAGGCGGTCATTAAAAACTTCGGAGAAAATTCCGGCATGAAAGGCAATGTGCTGGCACTGGCGCTGGGGAGCGTGTCGGCCGGGCCCGTGTACGCGGCGTTTCCCATCGCGAAGATGCTTCTGCAGCGGGGAGCCAGCATCTCGAACATCGTGATCCTGCTCGGCGCGTGGGCCGTCATCAAGATCCCCATGCTCGCAAACGAAGCGCGGTTTCTCGGACCCAAATTCATGGTTGCCCGCTGGGTGCTGACCGTGATTTCCATCTTTATTATGGGTCAGATCGTGCAGGTTTTCGTCAAGAGAGACGACATGCCGCTGCCGGAGCCGGACGCAGAAGGAACGCGTACCGGTGAAGGGAAAAAGAATCAGCCGGCCCGATGAATGCAAACTGATCTTGTTGTAAATACAACAGACTTTCGCCGCCCTTCCGCTTATCGTATAATGTGCGAACGAAGGGCGGTTTGTGTTGGTTCGACACGGCTCTTCTGTTATACTTTACAAAAAGGTTGGAACTCGTCGCAGCCGGAATACCGGTCAGCGAAAGCTATTTACTACAAAGGAGGAATACTCATGAAAAAGTATCAATGCATCCCCTGCGGCTACATCTACGATCCTGCCGAAGGTGACGAAGACGGCGGCATCGCCCCCGGAACGGCGTTTGAAGACATTCCCGACGACTGGCAGTGTCCGGTCTGCTCCGCCAGCAAGGAAGATTTCGAGCCGCTGGACGAATAGTCGCAAGTCAAGAAAGGAATTCAAGTTATGAGTATGTTTTGTTATCAGTGTCAGGAGACAGCCCGCGGGACCGGTTGCGATGTCCGGGGTGTGTGCGGAAAGACCGAAGAGGTCGCCAAGCTTCAGGACCTTCTGATTTATACGACAAAGGGCATTTCGAACATCGTCGTCGATAAGGGCATCGACGTGTCGGAACGTACCGAGTTGAATTACGAAGTTCTGAGCAGCCTGTTTATGACGATCACAAACGCCAACTTCGACGATGGGTCGCTGGAAAAACAGATCCTCAAGATGATTGCGCTGCGCGATGATCTCAGAAAAGAAGTGTCGGCAGACGGGCTTCACGATGCGGCGACATTCACCGTGTCGGACCGGGCGTCCATGCTGGAAAAAGCAGCGGGCATCGGTGTTCTTTCCACGGAGAACGAAGATGTGCGCTCCCTGCGCGAAATGGTCATCTACGGCCTCAAGGGCATGGCGGCCTACACGGAGCATGCGAACAATGCAGGCAAAGAAAACACCGAAATCAATGAATTTGTATACGAAGCGCTCGCTGCGACGCTCGACGACAGCCTCGATGCGGATGCGCTCACTGCGCTCGTGCTCAAGACCGGCGAATACGGAGTCAAAGCCATGGCGCTTTTGGACGAAGCGAATACATCGACCTATGGTCACCCGATCATCACCGAAGTCAACATCGGTGTGCGCGGCAATCCGGCCATCCTGATCTCCGGTCACGACCTCGTCGATCTGGAGTCGCTGCTGGAGCAGACAAAAGGCACCGGCGTCGACGTGTACACGCACGGTGAAATGCTGCCGGCGCACTACTATCCGGCCTTCCGCAAATACGACCATTTCGTCGGCAACTACGGAAATGCCTGGTGGAAGCAGGTCGGCGAATTCGAATCGTTCCACGGACCGATTCTGTTTACGACGAACTGCATCGTGCCGCCGAGAAGCGATAAAGTGCGCGACCGCATCTTTACGACCGGTTCGACCGGCTATCCCGGATGCACGCACATCGTCGCAGGGCCGGACGGCAAGAAGGACTTTACGGAAATCATCGAGCTGGCAAAGACCCTGCCGGCTCCCGAAGAAATCGAAACGGGAAGCATCGTAGGCGGATTTGCCCACAACCAGGTGCTGGAGCTTGCAGACCAGGTCGTCGAAGCGGTCAAGAGCGGCGCCATCAAGAAGTTCTTCGTGATGGCCGGCTGCGACGGCCGCATGAAGTCCAGAGACTACTACACGGAATTTGCCGAAAAGCTGCCCGAAGACACGGTCATCCTGACGGCAGGCTGCGCCAAGTACCGCTATAACAAGCTGAATCTCGGCGATATCGGCGGCATCCCCAGGGTGCTCGACGCCGGTCAGTGCAACGACTCCTACTCGCTGGCGCTCATCGCCATGAAGCTGCAGGAAGTCTTCGGACTCGAGGATATCAACGATCTGCCCATCGCATTTAACATCGCGTGGTACGAGCAGAAAGCCGTCATCGTGCTTCTGGCACTTCTGTACCTGGGCGTCAAGAACATCCACCTCGGACCGACGCTCCCCGGATTCCTGTCACCCAACATCGCCAAGGTGCTCGTGGAGAACTTCGGCATCGCAGGCATCGGCGAAGTCGATGCGGACATCGAACTGTTTATGGGTGCATAGTCAGGCTGACTGTGTCTTCATAATACAGTGCGCAGAGCCTTCAGGCGAAACGCGACGAAATGCAAAATAAAAAAACAGACCCGCTTACTGTCTTAGTATGCGGGTCCTTCTTTATTAGATAATCTTTTTCGGCGCGCGTCTCGTTCGCCAGGCCTGCCTTTGTCTAGGGCATGCACGCTTTGATAAAGTGGTCGAACAGCGTTCGCGATACTTCGCACTGCGGGTACAGCTCTTCCGGATGCCACTGCACGAGGCACATGTACGGATAGTCCGGCATATAGGCCGCTTCGACGAGGCCGTCTTCGGCGTGCGCCGTTGCAACGAGCTTGTCGGACAGGTCCTTGATCCCTTGATGGTGGAATGAGTTGACCATGAGCTCGTCGGTGCCTGCGATATTTGCAAGCGGAGAGCCTTCTACAAGCTTAACTTTGTGCGTCGGCTTCAGAGCGATGTCCTTCTGTCTGTGTTCGATGCCGTCGGGGATTTTAAACTCAGTCGGCAGGTCCTGATACAGCGTGCCTCCCAGGAAGCAGTTGATGATCTGCAGCCCTCTGCACATGCCGAATATGGGCTTCTTTGATTCGAGCATCGGCTGAAAAAATGCGCGCTCCGTCATATCGCGCAGCGGGGCGAGGTTCTCGAGCTTGTACCACGGGTCTTCGCCGTACAGCGCCGGATCGACGTCGTGGCCGCCGCAGAAAATAAATCCGTCGCACGTGTCGACGAGCTGCCGGATGATCTCCGGATCCGAAGTATAGGGGAACATCACGGGGATGCCGCCGGCCTTGATCACAGCGTTCGTATATGCCCACTCCAAATCGTACTGCATATTCTGCGTACTGTATCCCGGGGTAATCCCGATCAGGGGTTTCTTCATGTTCGTTTCCTCACTTTCCTTTCTGGTGTTCGATTGGTCAGATAATCGGAAGCGGACCGGCCCGAATTGCGACCGTGCCGGAATCCCTTCCCTTTTCATGAGTTCTGTTCTAGTTTATCACATAAGTCACAAAAGGACAAAGAGTTCGCTACAACAGTTCTTCGATCCGGCTGTCCCCGACGATCCGGATACCGTTTTCGAGGAGCAGTTTTGCGCAGATGCCGTCGCCTTCGACCATGCCGTCTGTAAACGTTCCGTCGTGTATCCAGCCGTGCCCGCACGAAGGGCTGCGTTCCTGAAACACCGCAAGCTTAATCGACAGGCCTTTTGCAATATCCAGCACGCGCTGCGCTCCTTCTTCGTACTCGTATGTAACGTCGCGACCTTCTTTGTCGATCACCCGCTTGCCGACGATTTCTGCCGGCGGTCTTGGAACGGCGAGCCCTCCGAGCATTTCGGGGCACACGGCGATTAACTCGTACTTCTCTTCGAGCGCCTCGACAAAGGGATGCACCTCCTGCGCGCCGTTGTAGCGGGCCGGCAGTCCCAGCAGGCAGCTGCTGATCAGAATTTTCGGTTTTCTCATCGCTTATTCTCCTTCAAATCCGTCCTCGTTTCGAGACAGAGATATTTCCATACAAACAACAGAACCATTTTAGCATAACCGGCGGCTGGGTCCAGGTCTTTTGTGATATAATCACTACAAAATAATCCATACTGATAAGACATCGGTGCCGCCCAGGATTGCGCCGGTGGTCCACTGCTCAGTGCAAAGGAGGCTTCCATGATCCGAATCTCAAGAGACTACGTAACCGGGGCTCATTCCCCTTCCGACACGCCAGCGGCCCGCTGTCAGAGCGGCGATACGGTGTGGTTTGAAACGCGCAACTGCTACGACGACCGCCTGGCGGCCGACGGAAGCGAATTCGAGCCGGAAAACGCGGTTGAAAATCCTGCGACCGGACCGCTGTATATCGAAGGTGCAAAAAAGGGTGATGTCTTAAAAGTGGAAATCCTCGACATCACATTGAAGGGCATCGGCTATATGCGCCAGTCCACGGTCGGAGGCGCATTTTATGAGCGCGTAAGCGAACGCGTCGTGCGGGAGTTCGATGTGTCCGGCGACACGCTGCAGTTTAACGATACGCTGACGTTTCCCATCAACACCATGATCGGGGTCATTGGCGTCGCGCCGGAAACCGAAGCCATCTCTACCGTCATCCCGGGCGATCACGGCGGCAACATGGACTGCACGCGCATCATCGAAGGGTCGACCGTCTACCTGCCTGTAAATGTCGACGGAGCCCTGCTCGCAATCGGCGATCTCCACGCGCTGATGGGCGACGGCGAATGCATGATCTGCGGTCTTGAATCTGCCGGCGAAGTGACGGTTCGCGTGAGCGTCGTGCAGGAAGACGCGCTGCCCACACCCTGCGTCGTTACGGCGCACGACCCCTGCAATCCTACGCGCATCTGCACGATACAAAGCGAGGAAGATTTGATGGCGGCCGCAAAAAAATCTGCAAACTGCATGCTGGACTACCTGCTAGCGCGCACGGATCTCGACGAATACGACGGAGGCAAGCTTCTGAGCCTAAAAGGTGATCTGATCATCAATCAGATCGTCAATCCCCTCCTGACCGTCCGCATGGAGCTGGACAAGAGCATCCTGGACGCCTACGAAGTCGACATTCCTTAGGTGACACACAAGCCGAAAAAAGCCGGAAGCTCTGACAATGCGCTTCCGGCTTTATTATGAATCCATTGTCATTAACCCGCTGGTTTAAAAGCTGAGCAAACCTCCGTAGATGATCTTTAAAACGAGCGCCGCCATCTCGCCCGGCGATTCGGGAGCTCCTTCCTGCAGCCACTTTCGCAGCACGCTAAGGCAGCCGCTGATGGCGAAGTCCAGGATGTACGTCTTCTCCCAGCCTTCCGTCTCGTACTGGAACGGTACGAGCTTGACGAGCTTAAACAGATCGTTTTGAAACGACTGTTCGCCCAGCAGTACAGTGAACAGGTCCGCGTTCTGCCTGGCGTATTCGAGAATGCCTCTGAGGTTTCCCTCTTTGATGGGCATGCGGTCATCCGAATAGTGCGCCAAAAAATTTTTAAGATTCTCGATGACTTCGAGCTCTACCTGACGCAACAGCTCATACTGATCGGCGTAATGCGCATAAAATGTGCCGCGGTTAACGCCGGCTTCCTGACACAGCTCCTTGACCGAAATCTTTGAAATCGGTTTCTTCGCCATCAGTTCGGCAAGTGTATCCCTCAGCAGCGCTTTTGTCATCCGCACCCTGCGGTCCATATTCTCGCTCATGAGTTAACCCCTTTCCGCATTGTAGAAATACAAATCCCATCAAATTTGAATTTTATTAGACACATTGATGCTTAATTGTGCACTATCGTACAATAACAGCCCGTCTTGTCGCTTGTAATCGAACACTGTGTCTATTATAATCTACTGGAACCCGTTTTTCAACCGCGCCGTAAAGGACGTCATGAATCGATTCGCTCACGCTATCATCGCTCATAGAAAAGCCGTCATCGCTTTCTTTCTGGCTGCAACGCTGGTTGCTGCTTTTTTTGCAATGCTCGTCGGCGTCAACTACAACATGTCGGACTACCTTCCGAAGAAGGCCCTTTCGACGATCGGCATCGACGTCATGAACCGGGAGTTCGATCAGCAGATTCCCAACGTCAACGCCATGGTCCGCAATGTATCCGTTCAGGAAGCGCTTGCGATCAAAGAGCAGCTGGCCGCCGTTCCGGGCGTGACGGAAGTGCTTTGGCTGGATTCGGTCGTCGACCTGCTTCAGCCCCTGGCCGTGCAGGACGCCGAGACGGTCGAGAGTTTCTATAAAGACGGCCATGCGCTGTTTTCCGTCGCCGTTGCAGAAGGATACGAGCGATCTGCCTGCGCCGCGATCGCGGATATCATCGGCGAAGACGGTGCGCTGTCCGGCGAAGCTGTCAACCTCACCGATATGCAAAACTCGGCGACGAGCGAAGTGAACCTCGCTATCACCATCCTGCTGCCTGCCATCATCGTCATTCTGCTGTTATCCACAACATCCTGGCTGGAGCCGGTGCTGTTCCTCGCCGCCATCGGCGTGTCGGTCGTTGTCAACATGGGGACGAACGTGCTGTTCGGGAACATCTCCTTCGTCACGAATTCCATCAGCCCCATCCTGCAGCTGGCCGTTTCGATGGACTACGCCATCTTTCTTCTGCACAGCTTTGAAGATAACCGCAAGATCTACGACGATGTCGATGTGGCGATGTTCCACGCAATTAAAACGTCGATCACGACGATTTCGGCAAGCGCACTCACGACGCTGTTCGGCTTTCTTGCGCTCGTGTTTATGAAGTTCCGCATCGGACCCGACCTCGGCCTGTGCCTGGCCAAGGGCATCGTGCTGAGCTTCATCTCGGTCGTCGTCTTTCTGCCGGCGCTTACGCTCGTGTCCTACAAGTTCGTCGACAGGTCAGCTCATCGGCCGTTCTTACCGAGAATCCAGGATGCGAGCCGCGTCATCGTCCGGCTGTTTGTCCCCGTCACCCTCCTCGTGGCCCTGCTCATCGTTCCCAGCTTTCTGGGTCAGCAGGAGACGTCGTTCATCTACGGGAACACAAACGAAGATCCGGGGCGGAAAATCGGGCGGGACATCCTTACCATCAACGAGCAGTTCGGCCGCACGAATATTCTTGCGCTGCTCGTTCCAAGCGGGAGCATCGCAGACGAAAAGCAGCTCTCCGATGACCTCGGTGCGCATCCGAATGTGAAGAGCGTCGTGTCGTTTGCTAAAACGGTCGGGACCCGGATTCCCGCAGGTTTTCTGTCTGCCGACATCACCGATCAGTTTTATTCGGAGAACTATGCGCGGCTCGTCCTGTACACAAACCTGGAGCCGGAAGGCACGGCGACCTTCCAGGCGGTCGGGGAAATCGAGCGCATCGTCGAATCGCATTACGACGAGTCGTACATGGTCGGCGAAAGCGCCACGCTTTCCGACATGAAGGAAGTCGTCGATGTGGACAACATTCGCGTCAACCTGATCGCCATCATCGCCATCTTCCTCGTCATCGCTTTTACATTCCGTTCGTTTTCGCTGCCGTTTATCCTCGTGCTGACGATCGAAACGGCGATATGGATCAATTTATCCATCCCTTACTTTACGGGGACGCCCATCAACTTTATCGGATACCTGGTGCTCAACACGGTCCAGCTCGGTGCGACGATCGATTACGCCATCCTGCTGACGGACACCTATATGGTCAATCGGAGAACGATGGGAAAATCGCAGGCGATCGGCGAATCTCTCTCTTCAGCATTTCGCTCGATCCTCGTGTCGGGCTCCATCCTGTCGACGGCCGGGTTTACGCTGTTTGCCACATCGTCCAACGCCATCGTTCAGGATATCGGCCTGCTGCTCGGGCGCGGCACGCTGATTTCCATGCTGATGGTGCTGGCCTTCCTTCCGGCCATGCTGTCGCTGTTTGACGGGGTGATTGCAGCGACGACGAAGGGTGCCGATTTTTATGTGGATAAGCCGGCGGAAAAGCAGGCGGCTTGAACATGCAGCCAGCTGACTATAGATGTTTATAATTGGGTTCTGTTAACTAACGATGAAAAAATGAGATCTGAAATGCTTCTGGCAAGTAGAAATGCAAAAAAATAATCACGACTACATGCTTGGTTGAAAAATTATCATAGTGGATCGTGAAGTGCAAGTCCAAAAGCATAAAGGTCGCATGCAAAAGAGTCCTGCGATCTGCAGAAAAAAGAGCACCTTGAAATCTGAATATTACTCAAGCGACCAGCAGCCAGAAATTCTTCTGCTTGTCAGAGTACTTTGCTCCGGCGACCTGAGCAGGTGCTAACCCGTTAAGGCTGGAGTGCGGGCGGATAAAGTTGTAGTAGAAGATGTAAGTAGCGATAAGTCTGTTGGCAGAGTCATAGGAGTTAAAGCCCCGCTTTGGCCGATACCAGGCCTTGAATTGGTTGTTAAAAGCCTCAATGATATTGTTGCTGATCCGGTCTTCAAAGCTTTCCACCCGTATATGATCAGCTTCAGGGAAGAAGAGCTTAGCCGGTAACAAATAGGCATCATAGCGATCAGAAACTACAGCAGAGGACGGCTGACCAAACTTGTTCCTACAGCTTGATAGAAGAATGTGTGCAGCATTAGAATTCCGGGTTTTGGATAAATGGAAATCCAGTACAAGCCTTGTTTCAGAGTCAATGGCAATCCACAAGTAGTAATTTTCACCCTGAATCTTGATGTACGTTTCATCGAAGTGCCATTCGTCTGAATCACAAAGTCTGGCAGACAAGAGAAAGTCAGAAGAGATCTGTTGGAAAACCGGTGCAAATCGCTTAATCCATCTAGAGATAGTAACATGTGAAATTCTGACTTGATGGACCATATACAAAGTGTAAGCGACCTTTCTGGTGGTGGAGTTACCACAAAAGTAGTAATTTAAGGCAGCCAGGATGATGTACAAGGGATGCCGCATGCCTTTCAGAGTAAAAGTTTCTGGTCCTAAATGAGATGAAGGTCTTGGGATAGCAACAGCTTTGGGAACCTTAAAGGAATGGTTGCATTTTTTATCGCTGCATCGGAAGTTTGAGTAATAAGTATAGTCATGGTGTAGGAAAGAGGCTTTGCCGCATCTGGGGCAAACAGGGTATAGCCTATGCTGGCGCAACCCGGTATGTGGATTGTCAGGAGCAAACTGGCGGCGACACATTCGGCATTGATATTTCTGAAAACCTTCCAGATCTTTACCGAAACGATAAAGATTCTTGGAAAAACACCTAGGACATACTACGTTTGATGGTATAATACTCATGAGACTTGGAGCTCCTTTCTGGGAGGTAGTGTGAATTGTCGTGAATCCATTATACCAGAGGTGTTTCAGGTCTCATTTTATTTATTAAGTTAACAGACCGTATAATTGCATTCGGAGGATAACATGCATACTGAAAAGATACGCATTAATCAAAGAAGCCCCAAAAATCAGTGGATTCGATTTGCGGCCCTGTTTCTGGTGTTTGCTCTCCTGACCGGCCTGCTCGTTCCGGTTCCGGCGGAAGCATCCGCCCTCAAAGAAGAGGTCGTGTACGTCCGCCTCGCAAACGACGGCAGCGTGGAAGCCGTGTACGTCGTCAACAGCTTTGAGCTGGATGAGGAACGGCAGATTGTAGACTACGGAAATTACGAGTATGTGCAGAGCCTCACCGGCCAGGGCACCGTGCAGCTGTCGAACGGCACGGTGTCGATCAACAGCGCAGGCGACCGGCTGCATTACGAAGGCTTCTTGATCGAGCCGGAGCTGCCGTGGACGATTGCGATCGCCTACGAACTCGACGGTACTGAAATTGCACCTGCAGCTCTCGCCGGGAAAAGCGGACGGCTTGCCATCCGGATCAATACGGCTAAAAATCCAAACGGCGATCAGGACTTCTTCGACACATTCGCCCTTCAGCTCGCCGTCTCGCTTCCAAGCGAGCAGACCCGGGATATTCAGGCTGAAGGCGGCACGATTGCCGCTGCCGGCGAAAATCGCCAGATCAACTTCGTGGCGCTGCCCGGGCAGGAGTCTTCGCTTGCAATCTACGCGGATGTGACCGATTTTGAAATGCCGGCCATCACGATCGCAGGCGTGCGGCTGAACATGGATTTCGACTTCGACAACGTCGACCTGTCCGATATCCGCGAGCTGTCCGACGGCATCGCCGAGCTGGACGACGGCGTCATCGAACTGGCCGACGGCGTCATCGAACTGAAGGACGGCACCATCGAACTGCGCGACGGCGTGATCGAGCTGTTCGACGGTACGAAGGAGCTGAAGGACGGGACGAAAGAACTAGCAAAAGGAACGCGCGATTTAAAAAAGGGCGTCAAAAAAGCATCAGACGGCGCAAAAGAATTGAAGAGCAACGGCCCTGCACTCGCCGGCGGTGTCGACCAGTATTTCGACGTGATTCTCACCATGGCGAGTGCTCAACTTACAGCCAGCGGGTTATCGGCCGTAACGCGCACTACTTATCGCAGCGTTATCGAAACAGCGCTGTTTGGCGGCGAGCTCCCCGAAACGTATGCAGCGGATGATGTGTACGTTGTTGCTCGGCAACAATATCTCAATATCATGCTCGCAACAGGGATACACGGTGCAATAGCACCCATGTCCCTTGCTGATTATAAAAACCTCGATCCAACCAACCCTGCGCAAGCTGCACTGAAAGGAGACATCGATGCAGCAGTTGATGCCGCATATGGTAGCGCAAAACCCCTATTAGATGTTTTAAAAATGCTCGCCGGATATGATGAAATAAACACCGGTATCGCAGCCTACACCGCCGGCGTATCGCGCATGAGCAACGGACTCGTCGAACTGTATGACGGTGTGGACGAACTGCACGACGGCGTTGTCGACCTGGCCGACGGCACGTCCGAGCTGCACGACGGCGTCGAAGAGCTCGTGGACGGCACCAAAGAGCTGGCCGACGGCGTCGCAGAACTGGCCGACGGCGTCAATGAGCTTGCCGACGGCACGGGCGAGCTGCGCGAAGAAACGGCGACGCTCGATCGGGATATCCTCGACGGCATCAAAAAAGAATTCGATAAGATGATGGGAAAAGGGAAGAAAATCCTGTCGTTCGTATCCGGGAAGAACGGCGAAGTGTCGACCGTGCAGTTCGTGATGCAGACCGAAGGAATAAAAATCGACGACAGCGACACTCAGCCCGACTGGACGCTGCCCCAGCTGTCGTTCTGGGATCGCCTCGTCGCCCTGTTTAAAAGAAAGTAACAGCCTTATTTGTGTCACCTAACAGGAGCTGATGAGAACTCCGTGCTGTACATTTTGGCGGATTCGGGATAAAGTGAAATACAAAGGCAAAGCGATGCGCTCCGCAAGAAGCGTAAATGCATTGATCATAAAGCGCGTGTCGAGCACGAACAGGAGGGAACACGATGAAAAAGGACCTGAAAAAACAGATGAAAGAATGGAGACGGCATTTCCACCAGAATCCCGAGACGGCATTTGAAGAAGTCAAGACCGCTGCGTTTGTCGCGGACTATCTGCGCGGTCTGGGGCTTGACGTGCACACCGGCATCGGCAAGACCGGCGTCGTCGCCAACCTGAAGGTCGGCGATGGAGAGAGAGTCGTCGGCCTGCGGGCCGACATGGATGCGATCAACATGCAGGAAACGACCGGGCTGCCCTACGCTTCGACTGTGCCGAACAAGATGCACGCCTGCGGACACGACGGTCACACGGCTACGCTGATGGGTGCAGCGACGCTCCTGGCGGAAGAAAAAGGGTTTAACGGCACTGTGCGCTTCCTATTCCAGCCCGCCGAAGAACCGGGAAAAGGTGCGCAAGCCATGGTCGACGACGGCCTGTTCGAGCGCTTCCCCATGGATGAAATCTACGGCATCCACAATGCGTCGGAAATCCCGGAGGGAACGTTCCACACGAGAGTCGGAGGCATCATGGCCAGCGAGGACAACTTTACGATCCGCATCAAGGGGCGCGGCTCGCACGCTTCGGCCCCGCACCTCTCGATCGACCCGCTCGTGACGGCCGCAGAAATCATCATGGCTCTCCAGACGATCGTAAGCCGTAATGTGAGCCCGATCGACCAGGCCGTCGTATCGTGCACGGAGCTGTATATGGACGGGGTGCATAACGCCATCCCATCGAACGTCGAAATCCTCGGCGATACGCGCAGCAACAAGGAAGAGATTCAGGCGCTCATCGAACAGCGGATGCAGGCGATCTGCGAGAATATCTGCAGCGCCAACAACGCTGACCTCGACTTTCTCTACACGCACGAATTTGCGCCGACGATCAACTGGGCGGAGGGTGTAGAAAAAGCGGTGGCTGTCGCGAAAAAAGTAGTCGGCGAAGAAAACGTCAACTCCAACTGCGATCCGTGGATGGGCTCCGAAGACTTCGGCATCTTCCTGAAACACGTACCCGGCTGCTTCCTGTTCCTTGGTGCCGGCAAGAGCGAGGAACGTTCAGAAAACACGCCGCTGCACAACTCGAAATACGACTTTAACGACGACATTCTGATGACGGGAGCGACGTTCTTCCGGGAGCTGATCCGCCACACATTGCCGCAGTAACATCGATAAAAAGACCCGATCGCCTCGCCGGCGCATCGGGTCTTTCTTATATGCAGAGCTTGTTGCCGGTCGAACCTAGAAACGCAGGCTGAGGCACGACAGTCCGCCGTCGAGCTTGCGGTATTCCGACGTGTCCACCGTGATGACCGGATAGCCGGCCTTCTCGACCGCTGCAAGCACCGCCGGAAAGCCTTCGGGCACGATGACGGTGCCGTTCATCCAGATGCAGTTGGCCGCGTAGGCTTCTTCTTCGGGAATCTCGATCCGGTTGTACTGCTCAAACTCGGGCTTATCCACAAATTCGCCGGATACGAGCATGTTGTTATCTTCGATGTAGTTGACGCCGGTTTTTAAGTGGAGCACTTCTTCGAGCGTCACCTCCGAACCGGTCAGACCGTATTTTTCCAGGATGGCGATGAACTGACGGATGCCTTCTTCGTTGGTGCGCGCCGACCGGCCTGCATAAAAATGGTCACCCACCATCATCACGTCCCCGCCCTCAAGCGTCCCGGGTTCCTCGATGTATTCGATGTGCTCCTCCGGATAAAACTGCTTGAGCGCATCGATGATCTCCCACTTCTCCCCGTTCCTCGACGAAGCGCCCGGGTTGGTGACAATGGCGCACTTGTGCGTGACGACCGCCGGATCCTCGACAAAACAGGAATCGGGATAGCGTTCATCGGCCGGTAAAATCGTCACTTCCACACCGCAGGATTTGAGCGCCTCGATGTAGGCATCGTGCTGCGCAAGCGCCAGTTCGTAGTCAGGTTTACCGAGTTCCGGCGCAGAAGTGATGCCGTCTACAAGCGCCCGGCAGGGGCGCCTGACAAGGGCATTGGCGAATTTTCTCATGGCGTTACCTCCGTGTCTTTCCACAAGCGCAATACACGGCATGGAAAGATGTGCGCTTCTCCATCATCCCATTTTTTAAACAGGACCACCCACTCGGACTCCCCTTTGCCGTTGTGGGTGTCGGTCAGGCGTATGTGCATCGAACAATTGCTTTGGCTGTCGAGCGCCTCCACCGAAACGAGATCGTAGTCCACATGGCTGACCGCCATCGGCTGCAGCTCGTACAAACCCTCAGCTGCGACGTATTCAGCCGCATACGAATCCTTCGTCGCAGGCAGCCCGTTCCCCAGGTCCATATCCGGGAAAAACGTCGCTGCGATGTCTTTGATCTCCGACGACTTCAAGTCGATGGTGCCAAACTCACTCAGCCGCTCCGGGTAAGCGCCGTAGGTCGCCATCGCCACCATAAGCCAGAAGTCTTCCGGTTCGGGCTGTGCCAGATCGATGTCGTAGACAGAGGTCCAGATGTATCCGGCCAGCCGGCCGGAGGCGTGGAACAATTCCTCGGCCCCGGATTCGCGACACAGCTTCTCCGCACCGGTCGACACCGAGTTGCTGACGCCCGACTCTGCGATACCCGGATCTGCATCCGCTTTCGGCAAACGCTGTATCGAGCATGCCGATAGAGAGACCAACATCGCTGCGACAACCAACCCTGCGACTATCCTGCTCATAGTGCGATCCCTCCGCGCCACACCGGCCGCCTTTCCGCAGCCTACCATCGGTTCCTGACTCTTTCTACAAATCCCTGCAGCTGAGAAACGGGCGTGTCCGTCCCGTCGTCGAGCATAACGTTCCCCGTGTACGTTCCAAACAGCTGCTCCCGCTCCAGGCGTGTAAATCCGAGGTTTACGCGGTTCTCGTGGCGCGAATGCGGTGTAAATACCAGATCGATCCGACCGTCATCCGAAGAAATGTGCCAGTCTCCTCCCTCCGGCATCGACTTGCTTCGGAGGGGGATATCCCACTGCGCATCGGACAGCTTGTGAGCTGTGCCCCGGCAGAAAATAACATTTTCGGTCGTGCTTGCCGGATTGCCGTCACCGGAACCCAGATTCAAAGAGAGGACAGATCCGTCTTCGATGCCGGCGGCTCCGCCCCAGATCCATTCGCTCGATTTGCTCCACACGCCTCTGACCCAGCCGAACGAACCAAACGAGCGACCCGGGGCCAGCTTGTATTCCCTGTTGCCGAACTGAATCGTTCCGGAAGCAGACATCCCTTGAATTCGATGCTTGTAGCAGAACAATTTTCCGCTCTCGGCAAGAGGAGCCGCTGTCACGATGTGATCGCAGGACGGGCGGTGCAGCACGATGTCTCCGCTGATTCCGTTTCTGCCGGAAAAACGCTTCATGGAGAACACGAGATGCCTCTGGTCGCCACCGTTTCGAAACTCAATGCTGTAGCCCCGGCCTTTCGACTTGGAATCGCCGATGACCGAGGTGGGAGAAAGGAGTTTATCGCCCTTCTCGAACAGCTGAATCCGATTCTTCGCGTAGAATACGGAACTGGAGAAGTCGCGGAACGATATGGAGTCCACGCCTATGTTTGAATAGTCGGCGATCGATAAATCGATTTCAAAATCCGGATCGACGATGACGTATCGGTCCCACTCCTTGATGCGAGTGGCATCGTGCCGGACCGCTTTTCGGTCGTAATCCAGCACCGGCCGGAAGGCGTAGCCCGTCTCCCTCAACGTACCGTCTTCCGCAAGCAGAGGCCCTGCCTGCTCAATTTTATGTTGCATGTCTATATAATCTCCTGTTTTCATCGGTTGCCCGCGCTCTTTCCTCCGGATCCTCTATGCGGTTGCATCTTCATGGAGCCGCTCCATTTCGCTTCCCGCGCAGCCGGAGTGCAGCGATCGAAACCGGCACGAGGAGCGCTCCGAACCCTAAAACCGCAAACGGCAGCCCCCACTGCGTTGCCTGCGTCGCATCCGAAAGGCCCGGATTCAAACGATCCAGCACCTGGCCAAACACGTAGGGCGAAATGATCGTCACAGAAAAACCCAGCGCCGACTGTATACCGAGCGCCGTGCCGCGCACCTGCGGCGAAACCATGACGGTCATGCCTGCCTTGTATATGGAGGAATCCGCGGCCACCCAGAAGCCGATCCAAAGGCCCGCAATGAGCACCGCAGCGAGAGACCGGCCGTACAGGCGGCCAAAGACAAACTGAGCGATCAGGCTGCTCAAAGCGCAGATCATAATCGTTTTATCGCGCCCGAATCGATCTGCGGCGAGCCCTGCAAGCCACACCGATGGCGCCCCGAGCAGAATGATAAACGCGGCCAGCCGCCCGCCCAGCGACACGGCAGCGACCGTATCGTAGCCTGTAGCGCGGGCGCACGCGATCATAAACGGACCGATCCAGCCCCAGAACGCGTACAGCTCCCACATGTGCCCCATGTAGCCGGTCGTGATCAGCACGGGACCGGCAATGTCCTGCCTCCGCGGTTCTTCCGGCCGGCTGTCCGACACAGTCGGTTCTGATTTGGCCGGAGAATTGGCATCGGGCATGGGCGCGTCGGCATCTTTTACAAATGCAAACACGAGGAATGCCGCTAAAAATGCCGGTACGGATGTAAAGAACATGCCGTGCCGCCACGTGTACGCCGCCGCGACGGGCGCAGCGATAAAATATCCGCCGGAATACGCAAGCGCTAACGCTCCCGTATAGGCGCCGATAGCGCCATTGCGCTTTTCAGGCTCGTACCAGCCGGACAGAAGCGCGACTCCCGGCACATAGATGGCCCCCGCCGCCAGACCCGTTACGAGGCGAAGGAGCAATACGCTTCGAAAATCGTGTGCAAGAAACGAAAATGCCGTCGATGCCACCGCCGTGAGCAGCGTCGCCCACGCGACAACCTTCTGGTTGCCGATCCGGTCGGCAAGCCAGCCGGTAAACAATACGATGATCACGTAGCCGGCCTGAAAAGACGAGAGAATGAGGCCTGTTTGACTGACCGTCAATCCGAGGTCTTCCGCAATATAGCTCGCTACCGCCGAAAAGTTGTACCACGGCAGATAGCCGAGAAACATGCTGATCAGCATGGCGGCCGTAACGGTACTCTTGCTCAACTGTCGGTTTCGTTCGTTCAAGGTTATCTGCTTCTCGGCCGGTGACAATGCCTGCTTGTGGGGGCTGTCCTCAATTTCACGTAAAAATTATTATACCACATTATTTCGCAAATCCACCTGTTGTTCTTACGAACATTGCACAAGCCCCGGACGTACCGACGTGCGAAGCGCCCTAACTCCTCTTGACACGATATGCTATAGTAAAAATGTGATGGTTCCGGTGTAAATCCATCAGCGAAACAGTAAAGTTCGATGCGTGGAACATCGACCGAACACCGAAAGGATTAGCAATGATTACGGAAAAACAAAGAAAGCAGGCGCGCATATTTTCTGAGATGCATAAAGCCGAAAGACTGTTCGTCCTGCCGAACGCGTGGGATGTCGGGAGCGCTGTGATCTTCGAGCAGGCTGGGTTTGCGGCCATTGCGACGACGAGCGCCGGTGTAGCGCATTCGCTCGGGTTACCGGACGGAGAACAGATCGCAAAGGAAGATATCCTCGATCTTACGAAAAGGATCGCCGAGCGGATCGACACACCGCTATCCGTCGACTTCGAGCGCGGATTTGGTGTTGCGGCCGGGGAAGTAAAGAACAGCGTTGCGCAGCTGCTCGAGGCAGGGGCAGTCGGATTCAACCTGGAGGATGGACTGGCCGACGGTTCGCTGACCCCCATCGGACTGCAGGTAGAAAAAATTCAAGCGATTTGCGAACTCAAGCAGGAGCTGGAACTGGATTTTGTCGTCAATGCGCGCACGTGCACGTATTTACACGACACAGCAGGTGGGGAAGAGATGCTCGACATCGCCGTCCAGAGAGGCAATGCCTATCTGGGGGCGGGCGCTGACTGCGTATTCGTTCCGGGCTTTCTCGACGAAGCGACCGTCCGTGCGCTTGCAAGCCGCATCCAGGGACCGCTCAACATTCTGCTCACAAACACGACACACGATTTCGCCCGCCTCGAAGCGCTCGGTGTGCGTCGCGTCAGCATCGGTTCCGCGCTTGCACGCAAGCTGTACGGCGAAGCCATCGAGCTCGCCGAACAATTGAAGGCAGGCGTTACGAAAGACATGCGCGACACACCGTTCAGCCTGTCAAAGTCAAACGAGTATTTTCTTCGCTGAACGTTCATCGATGCTTGCGTTTGAACCTTGTTTGCGATATCATCGGATTTATGCTATTCCCGATGAATTGAGGCAATCGATGGTTTTTAGCAGCCCTGTTTTTCTATTTATTTTTTTACCTTTCGTCTTCGGTATTTATTTTCTTGTTCCTTCAAAACAGCTGCCTCTGCGCAATCTGGTATTGCTCTGCTTCAGCCTGTTTTTTTATTTTTACGGAGAGCAGCGGGCGACCGTCGTCATCCTGATGTCGATTGCAGGCAACTATTTTTTTGCACTGGCTATTTCCGAGCAGAAACAAGAGTGCAGTAGGAAACGCCAGGTAGTTCTGTGGAGCTCCGTGCTTTTCAATCTCGGCATACTGTTTTACTATAAATACGCAAATTTCTTCTTTGAGAATCTCAATCTGTTCCTGAGCGAACCCGTTGAGGCCGCTCACATTGCGCTGCCGATCGGAGTCTCCTTTTTTACATTTCAGGGCATGAGCTATGTCTTTGACGTATACAGGGGACTTCCTCCCCAGCGAAACATTTTAAATGTAGCTCTTTACATCTCGCTGTTCCCTCAACTCGTCGCCGGACCGATCGTGCGCTACGAAACGATTCAGAGCGAGCTAACCAGCCGGCAGGAGTCGTCAGAACTCGTCTTCGCTGGACTGTCGAGATTTGTCGTAGGGCTGGGAAAGAAAATGCTGCTGGCAAATACCATGGGCGAAATCGCCGATTCGATCTTTCAGCTTGATTTTGCCGTTCTGTCTCCCTGCCTTTCGTGGCTAGGTGCAGCCGCATACGCGTTCCAGATCCTGTTCGACTTCTCGGGATACTCAGATATGGCCATCGGGCTTGGTTTAGTCTTCGGATTTCATTTTCTGGATAACTTCAACTATCCCTACATCTCCACATCGATCACCGAGTTCTGGAGGAGGTGGCACATCTCCCTGAGCACCTGGTTCCGCGACTACGTATACATTCCCCTGGGCGGAAACCGCAAAGGAAGCGGACGTCAGATAGTCAACATCGCCTTTGTCTGGGCCCTCACCGGCCTCTGGCACGGAGCGGCCTGGAATTTTGTTGTCTGGGGGCTTTATTTTGCATTCCTGTTGATCGTCGAAAAGCTCGTTCTCGGCCGCGTCCTGGAGAAAGCTTGGCGTCCGCTGGCCCACCTCTACAGTCTTACGATGATTTTGATCGGCTGGGTGATATTCAACAGCCCAAACCTGGAGTACATCGGACATTATCTGAGCACCATGTTTTCGCTGAACATTTATAACCCGATCGCCCCCGGGTACGGATGGTTCTATATTCAGCAATATAAGATCGAATGGATTCTCTGCTTCGTGTTTTCGACACCTCTTATAAAAATCGCCGTGCAGCGCTATCAAAAAAATCCAACTTTCGAAGTCCTGCACAGTCTATCGGTCATCGCCGTCTTACTGGTGTCAATCCTGTACATGGTCAACACTTCGTTCAATCCCTTTATATATTTTCGTTTTTAGGTGCGCTGCATGAACAGACGTCTGTTTTCAAAACTGCATAGGTGGATGACCATCGTCGTGATTATGGGGATCCTGTATTCAATACCGCTGCTTTCGTTTCTTCAGAAGACCGGCAGTTACTCTTTCTACGAAAATCGGATGCTGGCCGAGGCTCCCGTATTCAGCGTTTCATCGGTGATGGACGGCAGCTTTTTTGAAGGATGCGAAGAGTATCTGAGCAACCGCATATACAAACGGAATCGTTGGATGTCCGCCTATACGGCAGCTCACCTGCACTTGCTAAAAAAATCGGTCGTCAACGACGTAGTCGTCGCAGAGAATTTGCTGCTGACGCCTCTGACTCCGCAACCGCCTTTCCTTTCTTATGGGGACCTGGGTGTCCGAGCCGCGGACGATCTGCGGCGGCTCAAGGATAAAGTAGAGTCGGTCGGCGGGAAGCTCGTCGTCCTGGGAGTGCCCGAACAGTATTCAATTCTCCGCGATCGCTATCCTTTTCCTCTGTTCAACAACGACGTCAACCTCACCGCGATTGAGACCACTTTTTTTAACAGCGTTGCACAAGCCGGTATCGAAGCCGTCAACATGAAGCCTTACTACGAGCGTTCGAGCGATCGCACGCTTCTTTACGCGAAAACCGACCACCACTACCGATTGGAAGGCGCTTATCTCACCTATTCTGTGCTGTGCGAAAAGCTTGTCGACCTCGGGCTGAACATCCGCATTACAAAAGAGGAAGACTTCGAATACGTCGAACTCCCCAATCCGTTTCTGGGCTCCAGAGCGAAAAAACTGATCGGCCGTTCTCCGGTCGAGGAACACCTGAGCATCTACAAGCTGAAGGACGAAATCCCGTTTACACGCTGCGACAACGGAGTGCCAGTCGACGCCTCCGTCTTCGCCCTTCCGAATTCAGACGAAGCGCCGGTGGAGTATCTGGTGTACATGGGCGGAGATGTCGCTGAGACCGTGATACAGACGAGCCGGCCCGAACTGCCCGATGTGCTGCTGTTTGGTAATTCGTTTACGAATGCGCTGGAGACGTTCCTATACACGAGCTTCAACGAAACGCGGAGCCTGGATTTGAGACTGTATCACGAAATGGGTATTTTAGAATACATTGAAGAGTACCGCCCCGATGTCGTCGTATGCCTGCGGTACGATCTGGAATACTTATTGCAATCAGGAAACGGGATCATCGAATAAAAGAACTGCGGCCCGGTGCACAGCGGATGTGCGTCGGACCGCAGCACTTGTACTCAATCGGACTCAGGCGTTCAGCACCTGATCGAGAGCGCGGGGAATTTGCCGGATCACTTCGTACACCTGCGTAGCCGGGGTCGGTTTGGCCATCGCACCGGCCAGGCGGTTGACCCGGGCGGCGTTGATGGCTGCCGATTCCATATCCATCCCCGATTCGATGAGGGCGGACACGATGCCGGTCAGCGTATCGCCGGTGCCTCCGATGGCCTCCAGCGCTTCTTCCTGCGGCTGGTCGACGGTGGCGATTACACCGTTTTCGTCGGCGATGTAGTCGGTTGCCCCCTTGACCAACAAATAAGTTGAGGCATTTTTGTGACGATAGGCCCGCGCAATCAGATCCGGCACCTGATTGTCTTCGTGCAATATGAAGCCCCTTGTGTAAAAGGGATGCGGGGCCTTTTCGTCTGCCAGATAGGCAAGCTCGCCGGCATCGGGTGTAAGCAGGTCAAACAGAGCGGCATCTCCGCCCATTTTAGCCACGTACATAAACCCGGCATCGCCGACCAGCGTCGGGCGCTCATCCAGCTCGTAGATTGTCGAAAACAGCTTCTTAAACAGGTGCACATCCGGCTGGAAATAGTGCAGCGCCAGCGTCTTAAGCGCATACTCTCCGATGTTCTCCGACAGGTAATTGTACAGATGACGCGACCCGTCTCCGTCTCCGATGTCGCCCACCAGATATGCGACAGGGCTCGGCTTACCCATGTAGGCAAGCGTCTCCGCAGCAGCCGCAATCATCGCCGGTGTTCCCCGGTTGACGGAGATCCGCTCGTTTTCGAGCACGATGTGATCTCCGTCCAAAACGATCGTTCCGGAGATCAACGGTATGTTTTCTATAGGGATTGTTCCGACTAAGCCGAGCATAATTCCACCATTCGTTCATAAGCAATTTGGAGCGCGTACGCGCAGAGCGTGTAGCCCACATCGCGCGGATGCGGCGCCCCCTCCAGAGTTTTGTTCACCATCTGTTCCGCCAGATACGGGACGTCGGGGCAGCCGCCGCCGGATATGTTGACGATGATTCCGGTATCCCGGTCGACTGTAATTTTCATGTTTGCCGCCCGTACCATCAGATACTGCCCCATTTCTTTAACCTGCAACAGGTCCACCGGCTCCAGCAGCACGCTGGTTACCGGAACGACCTGAAGCGGCTCGATGTTCGCTTCGGCGAGCTTCCGGATCACCGCCAGCTCGTCGATGAGCGGAAACTCGATGACCAGATCGCAGCCGGTGCGGATTTCGGGTGGCGGTCCCATGACCCGGATGGGCCAACCCTGTTCTTTGAGCACCGTCTCTGCGCGAATGACGGCGGTCGTGTTTTCGAAGACCAGCAATCCCCGGTCGCTTCCGCCCGATTCCGGTTTATCTTTCTTCTTGAAAAGCCCCTTGAGCATCCTACCCGTCCTTTCGAATGGTGATGCGGTATCCGTTATCCTCCGGCTCGACCGCTGCCACCGCCCAGCCTTTCGACTCGGCCGCGCGGCTTACATTTTCCCTGGCCGTATCCGTATCGACCAGGACGACAATTTCTCCGGTGCTTTGCGCCTTGATCTGGTCGAACGTCTTCATCACCGGCTGGGGACAGGAAAGTCCCCTGGCATCCACAGTATTACTCACAGTATAATTCCTCCTATGCTTTTATGCTTTGATACTTTCTCGCATGGTAAAACCGATCGACAAACATACGGCAAGTCCGATGAACAGCGCCTTGATGCCGACTGGCGTAGCGCCTGCTCCGGAGCTTGCCAGGCCGAAGTTGTGGGCAAACGCCGCTCCAACGATCATTCCGATTACAAAGATTGCGGCATCGCCGTCACCTTCGCCGGACAGGAACAGCTGGCGACCCGGGCATCCGCCGGCGAGCGTAAAGGCCAGACCGGCCAGGACCATACCGCCGAAGTTCCAGATGTACATGGTGTGTGCGACCGGCTGACCCTCAAACCCCGGGTGAAACTGTTTCAGAGCCAGGTTTGCAATAAATGCGGCGACCGTCAGCGCGGCAAGTCCGGAAAACAGATGCGTCTGCTTAAACAGAATCAGATCCCGGACGGCTCCCATCGTGCAGAAGCGGCTCTTCTGTGCCAGGAATCCGATGCCCAGACCGATTACAAGCGAGATGAGCAGAGGCGCATGCATGGAGCCGGGCCCCTCTGCGCTATAAAACAGCACACCGCTCTGAGGTTCCCCCGAAATCTGGGGATTCAGGAGCATCAGCACGAGCAACCCTGCCGCTATGATCGGAAAAATCCATCCGGCCGCAGCATATGTCGGCTTGGTTGCACCCAGGTTATAGCCTTTTTTGAGGAACTGCGTTCCGATCCAGATACCCGCTGCAAGACCGAACAGGCCAAACAGCGCATTCCAGTCTCCGCCGGCAAGGCGCAGCAGCGCTCTCCAGGGGCAGCCCAGGAACAGCAGCGAACCGATCATCGCAAAGGCACCCAGGACAAACCGGGTAATCGGCGCCGAGCCGGAACGCGGGCGGAATTCTTTAAACAGATACGCCGCCACAAAGGAACCCAGGATGAACCCGATGATTTCCGGACGGATATACTGCACGACCGCGGCCCGGTGCAGGCCGAGCGCTCCCGTCGTATCGCGCAGGAAACAGGCCACGCAGATACCCATGTTCGCCGGGTTTCCCCAAAACTGCAAAAGCGAAGCCAGCACGCCGATGACGGCACCGACGGCGATGATTCCCCGCTTTGTCGCCAATACGTTTTTCATATGCACTCTCCTCTACGATGTAATTGAATCATTTGCTTTGCATTATCTGCAAAATCACTTTATGATGTCATTGTATCGTTTCGCGCGACGGATGATAAATAGGCATATCCTATAGCGTTTCGTTTTTCTATAGGGAATGCCGATAGACATCGCTGTCACCCGCAGGCTCCGAAAAAGAACCCTGCGGCCGGACGATACCGAAAGGAGACGGGATGGATTTTCATCAGCTCAACCTTTTTATCGAGGTTGCCAGGCAAAAAAACTTTACGCGTGCGGCGGAGAAGCTCTTCCTGAGCCAACCCACCGTCAGCACCCACATCAAAAAACTGGAGGAAGAAGTTGGAACTCCGCTCCTGATGCGGAAGGAAAAAGGTCTCGAGTTGACCGAGGCGGGAAAGACCCTGTTCCGGTACGCGCAGGAGCTCCTCGAAACGCGCAGCGAAGCGCTTGCCGAGATACAGAGCGCGCAGTGCGTCACGGCGGGGCATCTGATCATCGCCGCAAGCAGCGTCCCGGGTGCTTATTTCTTACCCGGCCTTCTGCATGCGTTCCGGCAGGAGCACCCCGATGTGACGTTTACACTGCAGCTGCACGATACCGAGCAGGTGCTCCGGTGCATCAAGGACTACACGTGCGATCTCGGCTTTACCGGCGAATTTCACCCGGAAGACGAACTCTCCCGCGTTCTGATCGTGGAAGATGAGCTCATCGTGATATCCGCCCCCGACCTTGCGCTTGCCGGTACCCTGTCGGACGGACCGGCGCTGCCGGACATCTCACTTGAAGACTGCACAGAGCACCCGTTTCTGATGCGCGAGTCCGGATCGGCGACCCGCATGGTCTTTGAGGAAGCGCTCAAAACGCGCCGGGATGCGGGCGGCCAGCTGAATGTAATCGGTGATCTGGGAAGCCAGGAAGCGGTGAAGCAAGCCGTAAAATCCGGACTGGGCATCGCCGTCATAACCCGCAGGGCGGTCGAAGACGAGCTGAGAACCGGGCTGCTTGCAGGATATCGCCTGCAGGGGCTGCCGATGCAGAGAGAGTTTTATACGGTCTTCAGAAAGAAAAGCATCCTCTCCCAGCCGTGCAAACGGTTTTTTGACTTTACGTGTAACTATTACGACGGGCGGCAGGGATAAATCAGATGGAAGGGAATACTCACTTGGATATTAAAAACAGCGCAGTCTATGTTATTACAATCGTTGCATCTCTATTGTTCATTTTAATCGGGAATCGCGCCTTCAGCGATTACAGCATCGAATCCTACGACGACATCGACGTTTACAAGGCAAAAGTCGTCTCGATCGATACCGTCGAGGATGTACCGGGATTTTTTGAGGGCGATGTTGACAGGAATGTCTTCTTTACAGCTAAAATCTTAAACGGTGCAGAAAAAGGGACCACGGTTCCCGGCGTCCAACGCATTTCGAGCATGATCGCAATCCAGGATAAGGAAATCGACAAGGGTGACCGCATCCTCATCGCCTATACGGTGGGTTCGGAGTCGGACGAGCTCGAGTGGCTGTTCGTCAGCTACAACCGTGTGAACACCCTCGCCTACCTGTGCGGAGCGTTCCTGCTCCTCATCGTTCTGATCGGGCGGCTCAAGGGGGTGCAGACCATCCTGGCGCTCAGCCTCACCTGCCTCATGATTTTTCTCGTATACATACCATCTATATTAAGCGGGGTGAACGTGTACATATCGACCATCGCTGTGAGCGCCGCCATCATCCTTGCAAGTTTGCTGCTCATCAACGGTGCGAACAAGAAAACGCTCTGTGCGGTCGCAGGCAATCTCTCGGGTGTCATCATCGCAGGGCTTTTAGCGCTGTTCATGAACAGCACGCTCAAGCTGACAGGCATCATCGACGAGCACTATGTCTATCTGACGTACGTCAATGCCGATAATCCGCTGAACCTGATTTCGATCATCTGGGGCGGCATGGTGCTCGGCTCGCTCGGAGCGGTGATGGACGTCGCCATGTCAATCAGCTCCTCCATGCACGAGCTGGCCGAGCACATGAGCCGCCGGTCGTTTTCCAAGATGCTGCGTTCCGGAATGAACATCGGCCGCGACGTCATCGGCACGATGACTAACACGCTGATCCTGGCGTACATCGGGGGGTCGCTCGCTCTGGTATTGCTTCTCATCGTAAACACGAAAAATACCCTGTACCTGCTGAGCATGGAGATGATCGCCGTTCAGGTAGTGCAGTCCGTCGTCGGAAGCATGGGCATCCTGTTTGCAGTCCCCTTTACCACGTTGTTTGCCGCCTTTGTGTATACCAATACCGATGAACGCGGGCGGGAGTAGCTCATCGATCGTTCGCGATGCGGGTCATGCCTCGGGCAAAAACCTGCGCAGATACTCAACCGAGCGCAGAAGTGAAGTATGAGGATCTGCCCAGTAGATCGAATCGTTGATTTCGAGGTCGACGATGCCTTCGTAATCCAACTCCTCCAGCTCGCGGATATAGTCGACCAATGGCAGGTCGCCGTCGCCCAGAATATAGTGGAAAGTATCCGCGTAATGAATCAGCGCGATAGCGTCAGGCCCCAATACCTTGAAGTATTCCTCGATACGTTCGCGGGAGACAGCCATAGCGACCACGTCGATGCAGACCTTGAGCGCCGGAGAGTCCACTTCCTCGAGCATGCGCGCCACGTCGGGGAGCGTCACTACGAGATCGCTTTCGTATGGCTGCAGCTGCTCAAGCACCATTGTTATATTCTTCTGCTCGGCGATCGTGCAGATCGTGCGGAATGTGTCGCGGCAACGCGCCCAGGACTCCTCGCGCGGCAGATCCAGCAGGCCGCATCCGGAGTTCAGGAACACCTTGTCGGTGCCAAATTGCAGTGCGTCGTCCATCGCCATGGAGAAATAGTCGACGGTGCGCTCGCGCACTTCGCGTTGCGGCGAACTAAAGCTGTAGGGGTAACCGAGCGTTTCGGGCGTGTACACCACGACCTTCATGCCGCGGTCCTCGATTTTTTTGCGCAGCTCGCTGGTCCGCTTCACCGCGTTGGGCGTCCACGGATAGTCCAGCCGACAGTAATGCGGGATGCCGCCCCAAAGGTCCACATTGGTCAGAGAACATTTCTGCATGGACTCCAGATAATAGTCAAAGGAATAGTGCACATACTGCACGCTCATCGCGGCGATATTCTTCATGGTGATCCGTGACATCGGTTGTCTTCCTCCTTTGCTGCGCTGTCGGAGCGCCCACGCGCCAGTGAGTAAGGCGGCCTATATTTTACACCCATCTATGTTTTAGCATATCACGGCTTTTTTTTTGTTGCAACCGCGAAGCCTACAGCAACCGCTTGGCGCGCGCGGCCGACACGGGCGGGAGCAGTGCGATTCGTTTACATTTGCAGACAAAACCGCGCAAGCTGGCAGTTGGAGGAATTTCGCAATATAATGACAAAATTTGCGATAATGAGTGAATGCTCGTTGGATTCAGGGGGGGATAATGACAAAATTTGCGATAATGAGTGAATGCTCATTGGATTCAGGGGGATAATGACAAAATTTGCGATAATGAGTGAATGCTCGTTGGATTCAGGAAAGATAATGAACAGATTTGCGAAAAGTGTCTAGTAAATCGATGTATTCTCCATATAATGTAAAATCAATCACTCAAGATCGGCTTTTTTGTCGCTTTTCCGGTCAAAATGTAGAGGTCCGCGAATCGATGTACTCAAGAGCGGATTTTTTGACGCCTTCTCGGCCAAAATGCACGTCGCCAACACAGTTTTGATTGACCGGAACACATTTCTATGCGATTCGAGGTCCCGGACTGAACAAAAATAATTGACCTTTAACCCATGCTAATTCCCTTTTTTTAATATATCCTCTATGAAATCTATCAATTCAGGTATAGCGGTTTGAGCTGTGTCCCAAACAATTTCCAGATTCATAATGTGGTATCCGTGAGCTGCAAAATTTCTCATTCCAACCATTGAACGCCAGGGAACTTGAGAATGCTCACCTGTAAATTCGCTTGGTAATTTACTTGCCAATTCACCAATATTAAGTAAAGACATAACCACACCTTTCTTTACCAAAGAATTTTTACGCAATTCTTCTAAAGTGCCTACTGCTTGTGAAAAAGCGATTATGTCTTTTGCATCTTCCAATATATGCTCTAATATAGACCTAATTCTCTCGTTCATATATTATCCTCACATCTTGCCGAACATTTTTCTTAAATTGCTCTTTAGCTTCGTGTTGCAAAGCATCAAAAGTAATTAAGTCCACCGTTCTATTAAAAGCTTCTTCCAGGTCAATTTGTAAACTGAAGAATAAAATACCACGAGTATCAGGCAGAAATTCGACTAACATATCAATATCACTGGTAGCGGTCATGTCGCCACGAGCTGCTGACCCAAAAAACGCTGCTCGTTTAATTGGATATTCATTTATAACCTCAAGGGCAATAGTTTCTATATTTTTCATGGCAAAGTCTCCTTACTTTTACTAAAGTTATTCTATCAAATGATAAAGAAAAATTCCAGTCTAATGAAAAATGGATACCATGACGTTTAATCTCATGATATCCATTCTTGCCATTAGATATGGTGAAGGCGGTGGGAATCGAACCCACGTCCGAAAGCATTTCCATGGGGATTTCTCCGAGCGCAGCTTTTGTACATTTGTTTCGCTTCGAGTACCGCCCAAAAGCAGGCTGCACGTCCGCTATCCTGTAAGTCCCTCCCGGTACCAGGAGCTCCCGGAAAGTTTTCCCGTATGATCGACGCCGGAACCGGTACCTACGGGTAAATACCGGGCGACGACGCGGCTGCTAGTTAAGCAGCAAGTGCGTAGTTGTTATTTGTTTTTGCGTTTCTTTTGAACGGGTCCTTTTTAACGCAGACCGAACCAACTGCGGCTCGCTTACCCGACTTCCACACCCCCGTCGAAACCTGTACGCCCCCATAAAAGGCGGCAGTCCGGCCGTTGTGCGGCGCAGGCGCCTGTGCGGACGGTACACCCATCCGACTGATTGTATTATACCACATTCTGTGAAAATTTCAATGACAGGCATATTACAAATAATAGCCCAGGCGGCCCCGGCATCCCGGGAATAGATGCATTGCACTGCAGGGAAAATATGATATCATTATGCTGATTGCACGCAGATTCGCCGACAGAAATCAGAGGCCGATATGCAATACCGCAATGCTGATTGCACGCAGATTGGCTTAGTAAAAGATAAAACTGGTAAAGATATTCGATGCGTTTCACGTACTGCAACAGGAGGTGCCTATGAACATTCTTGCCTTATTTTCGAGTCCCAGAGGCGCAGAGAGCAATTCGACCTTTCTGCTCGAAACGATTCTGAAGGAAGCGGAGAAGAACGGCCACGAGGTCGAGCGGCTGGACATCGTGCCGCTGGACATCCAACCGTGTACCGGCTGCCGCTCGTGCTGGACGAACGAAGAAAAAGCCTGCATCATCGACGATGATTACCACCTCATCGCCGACGCCATCTGGAAAGCCGACTACATCTTTATGGCTACGCCTCTGTACTACTGGTGGGTGAGCGCATCGCTCAAGCTGGCGCTCGACCGGAGCTATCCGCCTCCGTTCGAAAAGTTCGCGGGCAAGACCATGCACATGGTCATAACGGGATCGGAACCGCCCGATAATCAATGCTTTATCGGGATTCGCGACGGATTTACCGCCATGTGCCGATATCTGGGAACGGAGTTTAAATACTTCTATACAGTTGCAGACCCGTTCGAGCACCCGGCGCAGAAAAACACCGACGCAATCGCGGAGGCCAAGGCGATCGGAGCAAGTCTGTAGCAGCAATTGCAAGCTCGCCAATCGCATACCCATTGGATCGAAACAGAATCATAAACGGCGCGGAGTATTTGTCCACGCCGTTTACACATCTTGCATATTACATCAGGAGGCTCTCAGGAGGCTCTATTGTAACGAACCCTTTACCAGCGTTCCCGATCCTTTGTGGAGCGCTCCATCGAGCGTTCCGCATCTCTTTGAGCGATGTCGGCCCGCTTGTCGTACAGCTTTTTGCCGCGCGCAACGGCCAGCTCCAGCTTAACGAGTCCCTTGTGGTTCAGGTACGCGCGCGCCGGTATGAGCGTCAGCCCCTTTTGTGAGATCGCCGCGTCCAGCTTGCGGATCTCGCTTTTGTGGAGCAGCAGTTTTTTCGGCCGGAGCGGGTCTGTGTTGTAGCGGTTTCCCTTGTCATAAGGGCTGATCCGCATGTTGTACGCCCACACTTCGCCGTTTTCCACGCGCGCAAAAGAATCGCGGAGGTTGATACCTCCGTTTCGCACGGATTTGATCTCCGTTCCGGTGAGCACGAGTCCGGCTTCGAACAGCTCTTCGAAGAAGTAGTCGCGCCGCGCTTTTTTATTGTTGGCTAATAGCTTTAATACACTCATTCTTTTTTGTCGATCCGCTTCGCCGGCTTGCACGCAACCGCTGCGACGGGGTCACGCAACGGACCGCCCTTCTAATCCAGTTTTCCTATATCGTTAAACGGATACAACCTGAAAAATGCCTTCCCCACGACTTGATCCAGCGGGACGAGGCCGACGCGTTCATCCCGGCTGTCCATGCTGTTTTGGCGGTTGTCACCCATGGCAAACAGCGCATCATCCGGGACTTGAATCTCCTCCATGTCCGTGTCCGTAAAGCCGTCTTTTAAATACCCTTCCTCCAGCGGTTCGCCGTTGAGAAAGACGACGCCGTCGCGGATGGCAATCGTGTCGCCCGGGGCGCCGACGATGCGCTTGACGAGCAGCTTGTTTTCGCCGGCGTTCGTCTTCAGCTCGCTGCGGAATACGATGATGTCGCCCGTCTGAGGCTCGCCGAACAGCGTGTACGCCTGGCGGCTGAGCAGAATATAGTCGTTTTCGTGCAGCGTGTGCTCCATGGAGTGCTCGCGCACGATGGTCGGTTTTACAAATTGCAGGATCACGAAGCTGACGACGACAGCCACCAGGATGTCCTTGATCCATTCTTTGGCACTTTCATTCATTGCCATGGGGTACGATCTCCTTATCGAACAGTGCGAGTTGTATGTCTTTCCAGTGCGGCGGCACCGGAGCTGTGATTTCGATCCCGCTCAGGTGTTCGAGCGGCACAGGTACATCGCCGATGACGAGCCGTCCTGCATGCAGCAGTTGAGTCTGCCAGTCGATTTTGCCTTTTAAGGCCGCGTTCTGGACGGGTGACCCGTACTTCCTGTCGCAGATGAGCGGATACCCGGCCGACTGCAGGTGCGCCCGGATCTGATGACTTCGGCCCGTTACGAGCTCCACTTCGACCACGCTGTACATTTTGCCTGCGTACAGCGGCCGCACAATCGTCTCGATGTGCTTGCCGTTCAAATGTTCATCGTCGATTCGGTCGATTACGCTGGAGATGTTGGAACGGCGGTCTTTGTGCAGCCGGCCTGTCAGATGCAGCTCCTCGTTGAGCGATCCTGTGACGATCGTCGTGTAGAACCTGCGCACCGCGCCTTCGCGCATCAGAGCCGACAGCACGCGAAGCGCCTCTGCGTTCTTGCCGAACAGCACCAGCCCCGTGGTGTTGCGATCCAGCCGGTGCACCGGCGAGGGCACGAATGTGCGCTCGATGCGGGGCACGTAGCTGCCCGTCCCGATCAGGTAGTCGATGACCTGATTGGCCAGCGTATGCTTTTTTTCTTCCGCATCCCCGTGTACGAGCAGACCGAACGGCTTGGATACCGCGAGGACGTCTTCGTCCTCGTAGGCAATTGTAAACTGCCGATGGACCGTCGGGTACTCTTTCTTTTTCGAAAGCGCTTCGAGCTGGCCTTCGTCGATGTACAGTTCGATGAGATCGCCCGCCGCGAGCATGTAGTCCCTCTCCGCCCTCAGCCCGTTTACTTTGACGTCTTTGCGGATCAGCCGGTAAATCAGAGACAGCGGGGCCGCTTTGAGGTACTTCCTCAGAAACCGGTCGAGCCGCTGTTTATCTTCGTTGGGGGATACGGTAATCTTAATCATAGCCTGCTGATTATACCATATATTTATCTCAACCGGTGGAAACGCGACAGGTTTTATGATAAATTGAACCTGACGGTTACACAGAGAAAAGAGGATCATCGTGAAAAAATTTAAAGATCTTGTATACGATTATAACGATATTGTCGTCGCACTTCTGATCGTCGTGATTGCCGGTGCAGTCATCTCGTGGCGGATCGGATCGATCGTGGAGTATCCGAAATATCTGGCGAGCATTCACGCCGGAGAAAACGGCGATTCGTGGCTGGACGATCTGGATTTGAATCCGGTGGACACCGAAGACGGACTGAACGAAAACCCCGACGAAATCGTGGTGGATCCTTCCGGCGAACAGGGAGACCCGGATGGGTCGGGGCAGGAAAACGGAGAGCCGGACGGCGAAGGCGGTCAGGGCGGCTCAGTGGATGTGTCCGGCCCGTTTAAGACGAAGAGCGACGCGACGTTTACCGTACCTGCGGGGGTGACGGGTTCGAAGATCGCACAGCTGCTGGCCGATGCGCACCTCGTCGAGTCTTCCGATGCCTTTCTGACGGCTATCTCCAAAGCGAATGCAGAGACGCGGTTAAAGGCAGGAACGTTTACGATACCGGCCGGTTCGACGGCCGACGATGTCGTCAAGATACTAACGAAGTAAACCAGAGCAGCCGAAGGAGGATATCATGGGACTTGTCACAACTGAAGCAATGTTTGCGCGCGCGCTCAACAGCGACCATGCCGTCGGGGCGTTTAACGTCAACAACATGGAGATCATCCAGGGCATCGTGGATGCGGCAGGCGAAGAGAAAGCGCCGCTGATTCTGCAGGTTTCCGCCGGCGCCCGAAAATACGCCAAGCCGGTCTATCTGCTGAAGCTCGTGGAGGCCGCCATGGAAGATACGGGGCTTGACATCTGCCTGCACCTCGACCACGGCGAAGATTTCGACATCTGCAAAAAATGTGTCGACGACGGGTTTACGTCCGTTATGATCGACGGGTCGCGCTTCGATTTTGAGGAAAACATCGCTGTGACGAAGCGCGTCGTCGAATATGCGCACGCGCACGGCGTCGTCGTCGAAGCGGAGCTCGGACGGCTTGCCGGCATCGAGGACGACGTAAATGTCGATGCCCGCCAGGCGACGTTTACCGATCCGGAGGAAGCCGCCGAATTCGTGCAGAGAACCGGCGTGGATTCGCTGGCGATCGCTATCGGAACGAGCCACGGTGCATATAAATTTAAAGGCGAGCCCTATCTGGATTTTGAACGGCTTAAAACGATCCATGCCCTCATCCCCGATACGCCGCTGGTACTGCACGGCGCATCGACCGTACTGCCCGAATTCGTGGCGATGTGCAACGAATACGGCGGCGATATTCCCGGTGCACAGGGCGTGCCGGAGCACATGATTCTCGAGTCGGCCAAATACGGTGTGTGCAAGGTGAACATCGACACGGATCTGCGCCTGGCCATGACGGCGGAAATCCGGCGTTATCTCAAGGAGAATCCGGCGGAATTCGATCCGAGAAAATACCTCGGCCCGGCGCGGGATGCGATCAAGCGCATGGTGCAGCACAAGATCCGCAACGTCCTGAATGCGAGCGGGCAGGCCTAAGCAGCATGCGGGGCGGATGAAGATAGGCTTGAATTGACATTATTTTACAATTTGATATAATAGAGCGGAACGGGATCAGGTACAGCGATGTCTTCCGCTTTTTTTTGTGGCGCAGCCGCCGGGCTGTCGCTTGCGCTCGGTCGCGCATCGGTATGGATATGGAACCGGACTCCGGAGCGCTGGCTGTGCGACTATGGAGAATGCGGCATCCCCGGAGGGCACCGAACGATCGCGTGCACCTTTCAGTGGTCCGTATTTTTAGGCACGCCGTTTTTTATTTTGATGCTGCGTGCGGACGGTTGCGTATCGAAGTTTGTGCCCGCCGCCGCGGTCGCGCTGGCCCTCGTTCAGCTTTCGGCCAGCGACGCCCGCTACAGGATCCTCCCCGACCAGTGGATCCTGTGCCTGGCCGCGGCCGGACTGATGTTCCCGGTGCCGGCTGCGGCCAGGGCGGCGGGACTGCTAGCTCCGCTCGCCGTCTACATCCCGGCTGCGCTCATCGCGCGGGCCTCCGGCCGTCTGCCGGGCCTCGGCGCCGGCGACGCCAAGCTTGCGTCAGCCGCGGGATTCGCGTTCGGCATCCCGGCGATGGGCATCATCTTCTGCCGTGCCTTTCTCGCCGCCGGCCTCTGGGCTTCGCTGCTTTTGTTCACGAAAAAAGCCGCACGGGGCGATCGCATCGCATTCGGCCCGTTTGCGGCTTTGTCGTGTTTTATCTATCTGCTTTCTTCAATTCGATAGGCAGACCTCAATCTTTCGTCATCATTTGCGCTGTCCGGTCGGCACTGGCGCATCATCTTCCGACATTGCTTGTATCATCGTTTCCCGCTCGTCTTCGGGGTTTCCTTACCGGCGGATTTAGGTTCTTCTTTGCTCAGACCGGTATCGACACCGCCCATGTAGTCGAGCATCCGCAGCAGGTTGCACACGTACCCCCACTCGTTGTCGTAGAATGCGATGAACTTAAAGAACTTGTCGTTGAGCGCGATGCCTTCGCGCGCATCGACGATGCAGGGATGCGGATCGCCTACGAAGTCGAGCGAAACGACCTCGTCGTCGA
>DUTT01000047.1 GCA_012841925.1 Clostridiales bacterium
ACTACGTTTGATGGTATAATACTCATGAGACTTGGAGCTCCTTTCTGGGAGGTAGTGTGAATTGTCGTGAATCCATTATACCAGAGGTGTTTCAGGTCTCATTTTATTTATTAAGTTAACAGACCGAAAACAATCGTAAGGAGGTTGAGTATGAAACTGAGCAAGAAATTAATGGCTGCTTTGAACAAACAGATCAATCTGGAAATGCATGCTGCGTACACATACAAAGGCATGGAGCAGTATTTTAGAGAAGAAGGCTATCCGCAGTATGCGCATTTCTTCAATGAGCATACAAAGGAAGAACTGAAGCACGCCGGCGACTTTAAGACCTTTATCGAGGAAGTCGATGGTCACGTGGAATTTATGACGCTCGAAGGCGTTCCGACGGAGTACGCGTCACCCAAGGCCGCGCTCGAAGCTGCGATGGACCACGAAAAGATGATTTCGGCGAGCATCATCAGCATCCTCGAGATCGCCATCGAAGAAAAGCACTACGCCGCTGAGAACTTCCTGCGGACCTACGTCGACGAGCAAGTGGAAGAGGAAGATCTGTTCAGAAGCGTTATGGATGCCATGAAGCACGCGGGCGAAAAGGGTGCGGCGCACTTCAACCTGGGTCAGATCCTGAAGCACGAGCACGAAGAAGACTAGAGCTGCGAATACGCGTAAACCTGCGGCATAAATTATACGGCTGCGGGAGCTTGTGGAAATTGACAAAAAGCGGGTACGCGAGCAAAACTCGGTGCCCGCTTTTCCGCTGTGGATTGCGAGGGTATCATGACGATCGGCAGTCTGAAAATTAAACTTGACATCCCCTGGGCGCAGTCGCTGAAGGACAAGCGGAGCGCAACGAAAAGCCTGCAGGCCAGATTGCGTAAAGACCTGAACGTCTCGGTCGCCGAGGTGGATCATCAGGATGTGCACAAGACCGCCGTGCTCGGGATTGTGTTCGTGACAACCGACCGCACGCAGGCCGACCGCATTGCGGAAAGCGTGCTTGCGCATATCGAGCGGAACACGGACGCGGTCATCGTGGATGTGGAGCGTGACACGTGGTAGCTGGTTGCATGCATTTGTACCGTGCAATGCGAGGCATGCATTTGTACCGTGCAATGCGAGTTGAGCAAGCAGCATGCATCTTACAGCCGGCATTAAACGTTCCGAAGCAGAGTATGCCCGTTAATAATGCATTTTATGTTTCTAACAAAACACCCAACATTCAGAGAGTGTGATTATGATGAGTCATTGCAATTTTTCCGAAAATACCGCGCCGGCCCCGGATGCCGGGACTGAAATCGGTCTGTCCTTCGATGCCTGCATTGAAAACAACCGTGACGAGCTGCTGGCCTTTCTGCACGAGCTGGTCGCGTGCGAGTTGCCGTCAAGCGACCCTGTAGACGGGAAGAACGCACAGGATCTGATCCGTGCGTTCCTCGAACAACTCGGTTTTGCCACTGCGCTGGAGTTTCCGGAGGCGCCCGACGCGGACGATGCGCTGAACTACGCCTCGAGGTGGAGTGTCGTGGGGCTGCGGAAAGGGTGCGCCGGGGGGCCGTCGCTTGCGCTGAACTCTCATGCGGATGTCGTGGGCTTGGGTGACGAGGAAAAATGGACATATCCGCCGCGCTCGTGCACCGCCGTGGACGGGCGGCTGTACGGCCGCGGGGTCGTGGATGCGCGCGGATGCCTGGCGACGTATCTGTTTGCGCTCAAAGCCATCATCGATTCGGGTGCGTCGCTCGCCGGCGACGTGCTGTTCCAGTCCGTCGGCGACGAGGAAATTCTCGGCCGCGGAACGGAAGATCTCGTGCGTAAAGGCTATACCGCCGATGCGGTGCTCGTCGGGGAGCCGACAAATCTGACGTTTTGCCCTTCGACGCGCGGAGCGGCACAGTTCTTTCTCGACGTGGAGGGGCTGGCTACGCACTCGGGTGTCGCCTACGAAGGGCAGAATGCCATCCTCAAGGCGATTCTTTACATCGAAGCGATTCAGAATCTGCAGAACGAGCTCGACGCACAGTACGTGCACGAGCTGTGGAAAGCGTATCCGGTGGCCCACACCGTCAACATCGCCCTGATCGAGGGCGGCGAGTCGGCGAGTCGCGTTCCGTCAAGCTGCACCGTGTCGGGGCTGGTCGGCTGCATTGCGGGCGAGTCGCTTGCGGATGTCCGCCGGTGGGTCGGGGATGCCGTTCGCCGCGTGACCGAATCCGATCCCTGGCTCCGGGCGCACCCGCCGACGCTCCGCTGGGCCGATACGATGCAGTTCGAGCCGTCGGTGAGCGCGCTTGACGGGCCGTTCTTCGATGTCGCCCGCGCCTGCAGCGAGGAAGTCCTCGGGCATTACCCGGCACCGCGGGCGTTTACGGCTGTCAGCGATCTGCGCTATTTCCTTCAGACGGAAGGAGCCGTGGGCGCGAACTTCGGCCCCGGCGACATTAAACAGGCCCACGCCTACGACGAGTCGGCGGATGTTGAAGAGATGATTACGGCTGCGAAGCTTCTCGCCCGGTTCATCTGGAGATGGAGTAACGGGGTTATTCCTTCGCACGCATCCCGCTGATTATCAATTTCCGGCAGCCTCGTGCATCTTGCTTATCGCAAGATGCTCGGACGCTTTGTGCATCTTGCTTATTGCAAGATGCTCGGACGCTTTGTGCATTTTGCTGATTGCCAGTATCTTCTTGAGATTACTCTTCTACAGTAATAACAGAAACGGGGCAGCTTTCCTCCGCTTCCCTGGCGCTTGCCAGCGTCGCGCTGGTTACTTCGGCGTAGACCTCGGCCAGGCCGTCGTCTGCCATGCGGAATACTTCGGGACAGGTGTCGGCGCACACACCGCAGCCGATGCAGCCGTCGCGATCGATCGTTGCTTTCATCGTAATTCTCCTTTTGTTTGTGTTTTGTTTGTTTGCAATTTGCACGTGCGTCTTGCCGTCTGCGCTTGCAGATTGCATTCTCATTTGGGGATCTATTCTATCGAGCCGATTATACACCTTTCAGCTCTATTTGTCCTACAATCTGCAACATCCGCGTTTCGGAGCGGTGCGCGTTCCTTATTCGCCTGTTTCCCGCCCGCGAAGGAACGAACGCGTTCCTCTTTAGTAAAACAATCCCTGCATGAGGAACGACATCCGCGTTTCGGAGCGGTGCGCGTTCCTTATTTGCTTATTTCCCGCCTACGAAGGAACGAACGCGTTCCTCTTTAGTAAAACAATCCCTGCATGAGGAACAACATCCGCGTTTCGAAGCGGTGCGCGTTCCTTATTTGCTTATTTCCTGCCCGCGAAGGAACGAACGCGTTCCTCTTTTTTTCAATAATCCTCGAAAGAGGAACAATGCTTGCCAACAGCCTGCCAACAGCCTGATTATCACCGTAATCGCTCACTGTCACGCCCATGTGTTGCAAATACAACAGAGCGACCCACTCTATTATGCTATAATTGCCTACAGAAAAAGGGAATTACTGCTGCGCGGTCTTCGTGCGCCGGGCCTGCATACAAACGTGCAGCGACCTGTACCCGACACACACTCAGGCGAGCAACTTACGATTAACAGGAGAAGAAAATCATGAGCGATATGCAGATTTTTCGCGAAACGGTAGAAAAGCATCTCGAGACGCTTCAGCTCTATGTGCCGATTGTGGCCAGGGTCCACGGGATGGAGCACCCGGAGTTCCACGAAGTGAAGAAGCAGTGCGACGCACTCTTCGAAAAGATCAACGCTGCAGACGGTGGCGCTACAAACCTCCCCGATCTGAAAGATGAATTTGCTGCGCTGCGCGCTGTCACGCGGGGCTACGAAGTCCCGGCGGATACGTGCGAAAGCTACGAAGCGGTCTACGCGATGCTGGCCGAGCTGGATCAGGCATACAGCAGGTAGGTCGATCCGCATCTGCAGACTGCGATAAGCCAGATATCCGGATTATCCAATTTTCCGCTGCAAATTGATATAGGCCGACATGCAGAAAATCAATGTTCTGCACCAATCGATCCGTTACAATCGGCAATCGATCCGGTCAATCGCAGCGAGCCACCCAACCCTGTCACCCGGAGAAACCATGAAAATCCAGAGAACCATCCTTCGAAATAAAAACCAGATCGCATTCGCTGGCGGGGCGCTGATCCTCGCCGGATTTATCGCGGCGCTGGGCTTCAAAAACGAGCCAGTCGCTGTGTGGGCGTTTGCCGTCGCGTCGGTCATCGGATTTGCACCCATCGCAATCCAGGCGTATCAGGCGCTGCGGGTCAAGGTCGTCAGCATCGACGTGCTCGTGACCGTCGCGGTGCTGGGCGCATTCGTAATCCGGAACTTCGAAGAATCCGCCATCGTCACGTTCCTGTTCCTGTTCGGTGCCTACCTCGAACAGCGGACGCTCAACAAGACGCGCGAGGCCATCCGCGAGCTGACGCAGATGGCGCCCGAAAGCGCACTTCGCCGCACGACTGACGGCGAGTTCGAAGAGGTGGACGTGGACTGCGTGGAAGTCGGCGACGTCCTGCTCGTCAAGACCGGCGCCAAGGTGCCCGTGGACGGGACGGTGCTGTCGGGCGAAGGGTATATCAATGAGGCCAGCATCACCGGCGAGTCGCTGCCGGTCGAAAAAGAAAAAGGTTCGGGCGTGTACGCCGGGACGATCCTCGAGAACGGAACGATCCAGATCGCAGCCGACCGGGTCGGCGAGGACACGACGTTTGGAAAGATCATCGAGCTGGTGGAAGAAGCGCAGGATTCGAAATCCGAGGCGGAGCGGTTCATCGACCGGTTTTCGCGCTACTATACGCCGGCAGTGCTCGTGCTCGCGATCGTCGTGTGGCTCATCACGCGCAGCGTCGAGCTGGCCATCACCATCCTCGTGCTCGGCTGCCCGGGCGCTTTGGTGATCGGTGTACCGGTATCCAATGTTGCCGGTATCGGAAACGGGGCGCGTCACGGGGTGCTGCTCAAGGGCAGCGAAGTCATCGGCGATTTTAGCCGGGTGGACACGATCGTGTTCGATAAGACGGGTACGCTTACGGTGGGTGACCCGAACGTAGCCGATGCGGAAGTGTATGCGACGGGTGACGAAGCCGGGCGCATCCTTTCGTACATCGCGAGTGTGGAGCGCGAGTCCGACCATCCGCTGGCCGACGCGGTCGTCAACCACATCGGCGAGACGACGCTCTACGACGTGGAGCAGACGGATGTCGTCAAAGGCGGCGGGATCGTAGCGCGCGTAGACGGAGCTTCGGTCGTCATCGGCAACTACGCGCTCATGGAGCGGGAGGGTATTGCCATCTCCGACCGGGCGCACGCGGACATCGAGCGCTTTGAGAAGAACGGCGATTCGCTCGTGCTTTCGGCGGTTGACGGCGAGCTGAAAGCCGTGATGGGTATCCGCGACCGAATCCGGCCGGGCGTGCGTGAGAATCTGCAGAGGCTGAAGCGGCTGGGTGTGAAGCACCTCGTCGTGCTCTCGGGTGACCACCAGGGCACGGTCGACCTCGTGGCGAGCGAGCTGGGCCTGACGGAAGCGCACGGTCACATGCTGCCCGAGGACAAGGCGGCGTACATCGGGCGGCTGATCGAGCAGCGCCGCATCGTGGCGTTCGTGGGTGACGGCGTCAACGACAGTCCGTCACTTGCGCTTGCGCATATCGGAATCGCCATGGGCAGCGGCACGGATGTCGCCATCGAGACGTCGGATGTCGTGCTGATGAATTCGGATTTCGGCCGGCTGCCGCACGCGCTCGGCCTTGCGAAGGCGACGGCGCGCAACATGCGGCAGAACATCGTGATCGCCGTGGGCGTCGTGCTCATTCTGCTGGGCGCCGTGTTCTTTAGCGAATGGATGAACATGTCCATCGGCATGCTCGCACACGAAGGCAGCATCCTCGTCGTGATACTGAACGGCATGCGGCTGCTGCGCTACCGGTTGCGGGGGTAGGGCAGCCGGCGGTTGACTGACTATATGCAAACGCTTTCGTAGAAATGCGCTCAAAGAAGCGAGCCCGATGCCTGGCGCAAACGATCTTGGAGAATGTGCACCATAAGAAGCGAGCCCGATGCCTGGCGCAAACGTTCTTGGCGGATGTGCACCGTAAGAAGCAGGTCCAAAGCCTTATGCAAACGCTCTTGGTAGAATGTGCACCGTAAGAAGCAGGTCCAAGCCTGGCGCAAACGTTCTTGGTAGAAAGTGCACCGTAAGAAGCAGGTCCGAAGCCTGATGCAAACGTTCTTGGAGAATGTGTTCTGCTGTGTGACTAAGTCCGTTGAAACTCTGACCGCATTAGGCTATAGTAGTGAATATCATAACTTCGGAAGGAGGATCCGAAATGAAAAAAGCAACGATTCAGCTCGAAGCCATCGCATGCCCCGCATGCATCCAGAAAATCGAAAACGCCACCAAGGCGCTCGACGGTGTGGATAAAGACAGCGTCACCGTGCTGTTTAACGCAAGCAAAGTGAAGTTTGATTTCGACGAAGAGAAAATCGCGGTTCAGGATGTAAAAGACGCGATTACCGCGCTTGGGTACATCGTCATCAAGTAGAGCACAAACATTTTTTGCGAATCAGTATATTGTAACGGCGACCGGTTTCCCGGCCGCCGTTTTGTTTTGGAAGACAGCGCAGATCTGTCGGCGACGTTCCTTATTTGCCGATTATTTGCAAAAGAGGAACACATTTGTTCCTTCTGCAGCCGGCAATCCGAGAATAAGGAACGCGCGCGCCGTGAATCCGAGTTGCGTCAATATAATGGTGTAAATTCAAAACAAAAAGAGAACATGCTTCTCCTATCGGTTACAATGTAGTTGCAAATCAACAAGAACCGGAGGTGAAGAAACATGTCTCAAATCGATATTACAT
>DUTT01000090.1 GCA_012841925.1 Clostridiales bacterium
GTACTCTCGATGGACGGCGGCATTCGTGCCTGGCGGGAAAAAGGATTTCCGCTCGCGGAATAACTCACGGCAGAGCAGCCGCTTGCCACGGATCGTTCCGCCCTGTCAATCGTTGCCCAAATTCAACGCCACCCAAAATTACGAGTATATCCGGGGGTAGGCACGCCTCCATCTCCATCAAGGTGTTCCTTACGACTTTATTGCCACAATTACCCACGAATGAGTATTATGAAGCAGACTCGTATCAATATTTAAATTACCTAATTTAAATATCCCTGACGGTATTCCCGCTTTTATTTGTGGCTCCCTACCGTCGGGCAGAACCGTTTCATCCAGTTTTATCTTCTCGCTAACAATGACGCCTGTGCGTCCTTCAGATAATCGCTTTTCCCAATTCTGTTTTGACGGTCCAAGGGGCACAAGAGCATTTTCAAAAATACAATATTGCGTAAAAAAATCATTTGCCAAGGCATCCATTTCTTCAAATGAAAATCCATGGTCCTCAAGCAACTCGCTATTTGGCGTTCCAATAACAACTGTTCCACCTTTGCGCGTAATTCTTGCCAGCTCCGCCAAGGCTTGCCGTTCCTTTCCGTATTCCTTGATGTGTTCCAGAACTTCACTGCAGATGGTCAGATCATATTGATCATCATGATACAGATCCATCGATGTAATGCTCTGAATACTAAATGTGGCTTTGTGGCCATAATGTTTCCTTGCAAAACGAATAGCATGTTTTGAAACATCTGTGCCATGCACCATGTTAGCGCCCGCGTCTTTTAGAAGGGAGCAACCATATCCACTGCCGCAACCTATGTCGGCTACTGTTTTGCCATATGCAAACTGGCCAGCGAATGCATAAAACTTTTGATGATTCAAAAAATTCTTCAATTGATCTGAGGTTGCAGGTCTTTTCAGGCCATAACGATTGATCGATAAACCATCCGGATAAACTCTGACAAAATCTTCGAAATAATATTTTTTTGAAATTCTTCCATAAAGGCGAGCCAATACTTCATAGGCTTTTAAAATGAGTGCCCTCATTTTCAATTCCTCCCCAAAACCAGCGAAATGGAGAAGTAGGATCGCGGCGGCTCCGGTTGTCCGGATAGCTTTCCCGGGGCAATCAGTGTAACCGCACACAATTGACCACAAAAACCAACAAAAAGCCTTTTCGTACGTATAACTGCTTGAGATAAATCAAGTTGCATGTCTCCAAAGAGGCTTTCCAGTGACTCAATCTACCACACGGCCTGTACTTTTCGGAGCATGTTTTCCTAGACTCGTTACCGTTGCCTTTGATCGGCAGGACAGCAACTCCGATGGAGGCGCCGTTCTGCTCAAGGTGGCAGACAAAAACCTCGGCCTGACCGAATGCCTGGAGAAAACCATTCGCGACTCCCGACAGCCCGGCAAGGTCCTTCAGCGAAACCCCGACCTTCTCCGGCAGCGCATCTTCAGCATTGCCGCCGGCTACCCGGACTGTAACGATGCCGATTCATTAGCCAAAGGCCAATCCAGCATCATTGCTGAATTCTCCCGAGCTCTTGTAAAATTCCTTACCAGTCTGCGGATTTTTTGTCGAGTTTGCCGCGTAATTTGCAGTTTCGTGAATTAAAACAAGGCCCAGAATTCTACTTCATCATTCGCACAGTTATTGTCCCGGATTTTTAACCCTGCCGAGAAAAAGTATTGCTCCCGTCTGATTATCGCGAATCAAATAAATGAATGGACGATCAATAATGATGCCCAGCGGGTCAGGTGTTGAAGTGTAAGACATCGTCACTGCTGCAGCAGCGGATGCCTCTGTGCCTGCCTCGTCAAGGGTAATGGCCGCCTGGTGAATAACCTTTCCAATATACAGGTTCAAACTCCCATCCATTCCGGAAAAATCCGCTTTGTCCGCATCAAAGGCATCAATAATGCCCATATCAATCAGAGTTTCCGACAGATCGAGTTTTGCCCCATATTCAAATTTGGGCATTCTTAAATCGACTTCCCGTATTTCAAGGGATTTCACTATTTCATCAATGGCCATAGAGGAGAGGTTCTGTTCAAAACCATTAAACATGCCGGCATCCGGGACTATAATGAGCATGGAAAAGGCATTGCCATAGTAAGGCAACTGCACCGCCGTGTAATCGGCTCCCCTGACCGCTGCATACTTCTCGCCATTTTCGCCGCTGCCTTCCCTTGAGATCATCATGGGGACAGTCACAGTGGTTCCATCATCAAGGTGAAAAACACCATCATAGGTATGAACGGGGTCAAAGGGCATCCCCCAGGAGGCATTAAAATAAATGGTATTGGTCAGCACCAGTTTTGTATCATTCGTTACATCATCCTGATCGAGAAGGTCCTTGATTTTGTTCTCGGTCTGCTCCGCCACCCAGTCATTTATTGTGAGTCTTGACTGTTCAGGATCGTTCATGAAATCAACCAGCCTGATACCCGCGCCGTAATTGATCATAAGCGTATCGAGGTATGTATTAAGAAATGAATGATCCTTCTGCCCCCAAACTTCATTGCCGATATTCAAC
>DUTT01000048.1 GCA_012841925.1 Clostridiales bacterium
ATGTAATATCGATTTGAGACATGTTTCTTCACCTCCGGTTCTTGTTGATTTGCAACTACATTGTAACCGATAGGAGAAGCATGTTCTCTTTTTGTTTTGAATTTACACCATTATATTGACGCAACTCAAGAAGCCCCGCAGTCTTGCGATTGCGGGGCTTTCTCTGGAGCTACTGAGGAGACTCGAACTCCTGACCTGCTGATTACGAATCAGCTGCTCTACCAACTGAGCCACAGTAGCCTGTGATTGGTTCGGGCGAACCGATTTTCATATTACCATATCGATTGTATACATGCAACGGGAAAATAAATTATAATATTTTTCAAATTATCCGTACTTTTTGGAAAATATATGTTATTGTACTTTCAATGTGAGCCCGCTGCTTAAGATTGAGTGAGCAGCGGGTTTTTTACAGAACATGCAGAAAGCAGGTAAGAGAATGACAGGTAAAGTAAAGTGGTTCAACAGAGCCAAAGGCTACGGTTTCATCGAGAGAGAAGATGGAGATGATGTATTTGTACACTTCACCGGCCTCACGGGTGTACCCAGGAGAGACGGGCAGCTGTTCCTGATGGACGGCGAAGAAGTCAACTTCGAAATCTCGGATGGAGCCAAAGGGCCCCAGGCGACCAACGTCGAATTGATATAAGATCCAAAAGACTTTTCAGTTCAGTTGAGCAAACAAAGGGAGGCGGTGTCGACACCGCCTCCTTTTTTATGTTCTGTGCAATCTGCCGTGCTGAGGTGTTGCATTTTCTACAGAGATCTGTGCAATCTGCCGTGCTGAGGTGTTTCATTTTCTACAGCGATGCGATATGCGCAACACTCAAACAGCCGGACGCATTGCATGTAGTTGTGTTGTTTATGTCGTGCAGCTATATGCTCTATGCAATTAGCTACACCGGCTCTGTAGCTTATACAGCACCGACCCTACACGAGCTGCAGTAGATCTTCCGGATGATCGATGTGGAAGTCCGGTTTGTAGATTCCTTTCTTTTGCTCATCCGTCACGCAGATGCTCCAGCCGACGAGGACGAAGGGAACGCCGGCGTTGCGGGCGCACAGCACGTCGAACTTGCTGTCACCGACGTACAGCGCATCGGTCGGTTCGATGCCAAGCTGGTCCAGGCACATGTGGCACGGCGTCGGGTCGGGCTTGTGGGCATCGGTATCGCTGGCGGTCACGACCGCATCAAAATACGGAGCGATGCCGAACTTGTACAGGCCTTCCATCGTCGAATCTCGCAGGCGCGATGTCACGAGTCCCAACCGGTAGCCTCGCTCCTTCAGCTCCTGTATTACGGACTTTATGCCCGGAAACAGGTGGACCTGATCCTGATAGACCTGCTGTTGATAGCTGCGGTAAATGGCGACCATGTCTTCAGGGTCGCGCCCGGGGAAGAACTTACTCATCGTGAGGCGGAGCGGCTCGCCGAGCGTGGGCGCGATGTCTTCGAACGGGCGCTCTGCACCGTCGACGGTGCGAAACGTGTGCTGCCACGATTCGAGGATGATATCGTTCGTATTCATAATGGTGCCGTCGAAATCGAACAGCACAGCTTCGTATTTTCTTGTCATGCCTAGAGTTTTGCCTCCTACTTTAATGTTATGTCGCGTCTTCTGGCGCCTGCACTGCAGCACATGGCTTATATGCCTTACCTGTTTGTTATGTCGCGTCTTCTGGCGCCTGCATCGCAGCACATGGCTTATATGCCTTGCCTGTTTGTTATGTCGCGTCTTCTGGCGCCTGCGCTGCAGCCTTGCAGCCTATGTACCTTGTTTCGTTCTTACTCCCCCCGCCTGGCTGCATCTTTTTCTGCTTTCTCCTGCTCCCGCCGCGCCTGGCGCTTGAGCCGCGCTTTGCGCTTCAGCTCAAAGAAGCCGGGTTCCTCTGTTTCGGGTGCATAGACGCTTCGGAACATGCGAATCCGCCCGGTGTCGTTGAGCCGCTTGATGACGATGAGCATAAACGGCATAATCAGAATTCCCATCGGCCCGAACAGCGATGCGCCGAGGAAGATGCTCATCAGCACCAGGACCGGATGCAGGCCGATGCGGTCACCGACCAGCTTCGGCTCGACAAAATTCCGGATAACCGTAACGATTATATACAGCACGAACAATTCGCTCGCCAGCGTATAGTTTTCGTTGAGCATCTCGATGATGACCCAGGGAACCATGATGCCGCCGGTGCCGAGCGCCGGCAGGATGTCGAACATCGCAATGAGCATGGACATCACCATAGCATCCTCGATGCCGATGATCATAAACCCGATGTACAGCTCCGACATCGTAATGAACATGATAGCGCCGTACGATATGAGGATTCTTCCGAACGTGTTGACGACGTACTGCTTCGACTCCAGAAGGATACGCTGATGTTCAAACGAAAACTGTTCGAGAATGAAATACTTGATGGCCGGGAAATCCAACGACATAAACAGCGTCGATATGATGCAAAACAGCGAACCGATCACAAATTTCGGGATGGAGAATACCAGACTCTGCGCAATTTTAATCGCTTGCTGCGATAGCTGCAAAATGATTTCTGAGATCTTGGCAAGAATGTCGTTCGACAGTCGCTCGATGTAGTCAGGGTGTGCAAATGCGAAGTTCTCGGCCTGCTGCTCGTACCACTCCAGGACGTGCTCAATGGCCGGCTCGATGGAGTCCGCATACCTCATCGGGATATCGCCGAGCCAGTTGAACAACAGCCACAGAATGTGCACAAACGACCACGTCGTCCCGACGATGACCGCAAGGTAAAATAGCAGCACGACGATGCCCGCAGCTCCACGTCGCGGCAAGTTATAGGAGCGGGCCAGGTTGTCGATAGGCTTTTTCAGCGCCAGCGTAATGATTCCGGCGACGATGAACGGAGTAGCGAAATAGATCACATAGCGGAAAACGACGTAGATGATCACCATGATCAGCGAATAATACGCAGCGTTGACCAAAAATTGCTTCTTCCTGTCCAGGTCGTGCTCCATAATTACTCTCCTCTCTTCAGGGCGTTGAGGGCTGCGTTGATGAACGGATCCAGGTCTCCATCCATCACGCTTTGCACATTGCCGGTTTCGATACCGGTCCTGTGGTCCTTGACGAGCGTATAGGGCTGGAATACATAAGAGCGAATCTGGTTGCCCCACGTGATCTGACCGTAGTCTCCGGTCAGCTCTGAAATCTTTTCCTTGTTCTCCTGGCGGGCCAGTTCCTGCAGCTTTGCGTACAGCATCCGCATGGCGTATTCGCGGTTCTGGTGCTGCGAGCGTTCATTCTGACAGCTGACGACGATGTTCGTCGGCAGGTGGGTGATGCGCACAGCCGAGTCGGTTTTATTGACGTGCTGCCCGCCGGCGCCGGACGAACGGTACGTGTCGATGCGCAGGTCGTCCGGCGAGATCTCCGGAACGACGTCTTCCGAGAGCTCCGGCGTCACGTCCACCGAGGCAAACGACGTGTGACGCCGGCCGGCGGTGTCGAACGGAGACATGCGGACGAGGCGGTGCACACCGCGCTCCGTCTTCAGGTAGCCGTAGGCGTAGTCGCCCTGGATGAGGAGCGTGACGTTCTTGATGCCGCCTTCCGTGTCGCGCTGGAAATCGACGTAGGACACTTTGTAGTCGTGATCTTCCGCCCAGCGGGTGTACATGCGCAGCAGCATTTCCGCCCAGTCCTGCGCGTCCAGACCGCCGGAGCCGGGGTGAATGGAAAACAGCGCGTTGCTCTGATCGTACTCTTCGGTGAGCAGCGTTTCCGTCGTCATCGCATCTACTTTTCCAAGAAACCGCTCGTGCGTCTCTTCGGCTTCGCGCACGAGATCGGCTTCGCCGGATTCCGAGGCCATGTCGGCGAGCACCTCGACATCCGAGAGAAGCTGCTCGACTTCGTCAAACGCTTCGAGCGTCCGTTCGATGCGCTTGATTTCCTTCATGACCTTCTGCGCTTTCGCCGGTTCGTCCCAGAAGTCAGGCGCTGCCATGCGGTCGTTCAGCGCAGCAAGCTGCCCGGCAAGACCTGCGACGTCAAAGAGACTCTCCGAGCTTGTCCAGCGCTTCGCGCCCCTCGGGGATGCTGTTTTTAATCGGTTCGATCATGAGCATGTGTATACCTTCTTCCTTTGTATTCTTTCGGCATCTGCAATTCATTTGTATTCTTTCGGCATCTGCAATTCATTGCGGCAAATGCTTTTCAGTACTCGCTGTGCATTGCAGCAGACGTTTCTTACTATCAGTTTCTGCCGCAGCAGTTCTTGTACTTCTTCCCGCTGCCGCACGGGCAGGGGTCGTTGCGCCCCGGTTTCTTCTCGGCGCGCACGGGTACAGGTTTGGCCGGACCCGGCGCGTGACCGGCTGCCGCCGCTTCCGGGACATCGCTGCCTGCGTGTATGTAGACGGGAGATCCGGCTGCCGGAGCCGCTCCGCCGCCCGCGTTGAGCGCCGAAACGATTTCGTCTTTGCGGCCTGTGCCGCTTCCGATGATCTCTCTGCGCTCGGTGCGCGTCTGCAGCGTAACGTTTAAGCAGAAGCGGACCATTTCGTCGCTGATGGCTTTAATCATCAGCTCGAACATATCGAACCCTTCGTTGGCGTACGCCTGCGCCGGATCCTGCTGTCCGAGCGAGCGCAGCCCGATGCCGGTCTTCAGCTGATCCATCGCATCGATGTGGTCCATCCACTTGTTGTCCACGATGCGCAGCAGGATCATCCGCTCCAGCTCTCTCATGCGCTCCGGGCCGATTTCCTGCTCCTTGGCTTCGTAAGCGGTCCGGAACACGTTCATGATATCGGAAGCAAGCGCGTGACGGTCGAGCCCCTGCACGCTCCCCTGATCGTAGCGGAGTTCCGGCAGCGCGGCGGATATCGCCTTGAGCTTCCGGTTTAAATCGTCGAAGTCCCATTCCTCGGGATACTTGGATGCAGCCGACGTAAAGTCCGCAAACTCGTCGGCCTGCTCCTGCATCATCGACAGGATGTGGTCGCGCAGATCTTCGCCGTCGAGCACTTTGCTGCGCTCGCTGTAGATGATGCTGCGCTGGCGATTCATGACGTCGTCGTACTGCAGCACATACTTCCGGATGCCGTAGTTGCGCCCTTCCACCTTCTTCTGTGCGTTTTCGATGGACTTTGTAAGCAGTCCCGCCTCGATGGCCTCGCCGTCTTCGACGCCGAGTTTTTCGACGATACCCTGAATTTTTTCACCGCCGAACAGGCGCATCAGATCGTCGTCCAGTCCGATAAAGAACTGCGACGAACCGGGGTCACCCTGACGCCCAGAGCGGCCCCGAAGCTGATTGTCGATCCGGCGCGCCTCGTGACGCTCCGTACCGATGATGTGCAGCCCTCCGAGCGAACGCACTTCGTCTTGTTCTCCGGCTCGCTCGTTCGAAAAGCGTTCCAGCAGTTTGTGGTAGGTCTCCCGCGCTCTCACAAGCTCTTTGTCTTCGAGAGGAACAAAGCTCGAAGCAAACGAAATCGCTTCCTCTTCGAAGCCGAGCTTGCGCATTTCCTTCTTCGCCTCAAAGTCCGGATTGCCGCCCAGGATGATGTCCGTGCCCCTGCCGGCCATATTCGTGGCGATGGTGACAGCGCCGAGCCGGCCGGCTTCAGCGACGATTTCCGCCTCCCGCTGGTGATGCTTGGCGTTGAGCACGTTGTGCTTAACGCCCCTTCTCTTGAGAAGCTCGCTGATCAGCTCGGACTTTTCGATGGAAATTGTGCCCACGAGGATGGGCTGCCCGGTCTCGTGGCGCTCGACGATGCTCTCGACGATTGCCGTAAACTTTCCTCTGAGCGAAGTATAGATGGAGTCGTCCAGATCGTCGCGCGCGATGGGCTTGTTCGTCGGTATCACGACCACCTGCATGTTGTAGATGTCCGTAAACTCGGACTCCTCGGTCTTGGCCGTACCCGTCATGCCGGCGAGCTTGCTGTACATACGAAAGTAGTTCTGCAGCGTAATCGTCGCCAGCGTCTTGGATTCCCTGCGGACCTCAATTCCCTCCTTGGCTTCGATGGCCTGGTGGAGGCCGTCGCTGTAGCGCCGCCCGAACATGAGCCGGCCTGTAAACTCGTCGACGATCACGATCTCGCCGTCCTTATCGATGTAGTCCACATCCCGCTTCATCAGATTGTGCGCTTTGAGCGCGATGTGCACGTGGTGGTTGATCTCCATGTTCTCCGGATCGGAAAAGTTCTCGATCCCGAAATAACTCTCGATCTTCGCCACGCCTTCTTCGGTGATCGCGACGGACCGCTCTTTTTCTTCGACGGTAAAGTCCTCTTCGATGCGCAGCGTGCGGACAAAGCGGTCGGCGGTGCGATACAGATCCGTCGACTTGGCCCCTTCGCCCGATATGATGAGCGGCGTGCGCGCTTCGTCGATGAGGATGGAGTCCACTTCATCGACGATGGCGTAGTTGAGCGGGCGCTGCATCTGGTCCTCCTTGTAGATGACCATGTTGTCGCGCAGGTAGTCGAAGCCGAACTCGTTGTTCGTCCCGTAGGTGACGTCTGCCAGATACGCATCCCGGCGTTCTTCCGAAGTGATGCCGTGCACGACGCAGCCGACGGTGAGCCCTAAAAATGTATAGAGCTTGCCCATCCACTCCATGTCGCGCCTGGCGAGGTAGTCGTTGACCGTTACGACGTGGACCCCTTCGCCGGCGAGCGCATTGAGGTACACCGGCAGCGTCGCCACCAGCGTCTTGCCTTCGCCTGTTTTCATCTCGGCGATATTGCCTTCGTGCAGCACGACGCCGCCGATCAGCTGTACGCGGAAATGCTTGAGTCCCAGGCTCCGCCACGCCGCTTCGCGGCATGCGGCGAACGCTTCCGGGAGCAGCTCTGCAAGCGTTTCGCCGTCGGCAAGACGCGCGCGGAATTCGTCCGTCTTGCCGCGGAGCTCGTCGTCGGACAGCTGCTGCATGCCCTCCTCGAGCGCCTCGATTTCGTCGGCGATTTTCTCGATTCTCTTTATTTCTTTGGTGTTCCAGTCCCCAAAGATTCTCTCTAAAAAGCTCATGGAATCCTTTCTCTTCGGCGCTCCTTCGCGCTCCTTAGCGAGCGAAGCTAGAAGTCGATGCGGCGGATCCGCTCCATCGCCTCTGTCAGATCTTCGACGCTCCTCGTGCACGCGATGCGCACGTAGCCTTCGCCCGCAGCGCCGAACGCCGTACCCGACAGCATCAGCACGTGGGCATCCTCCAGCACCTTGTAGGCGAACTCTTCGGATGTCAGACCCGTCTCCTTTATGTTTACAAACAGGTAAAACGTCCCCGTCGGGGGTCGCACCGACAGCTTCGGAATGCTCTGGATCAGTTCTGCCGTCTTAAAAACCCGCCGGCGAAACTCTTCGAGCACGGGCGGCATCACTTCGTGCCGGTGCTTCAGCGCAAAGAGCGCTGCCCGCTGAGACGGCGCCGGCGCGGTAAAGACCATCACGTCGTTTGCTTTGCGCAGCGCGTCGGTCAGAGCGGCCGAGGCCACCATCCACCCGATCCGGTACCCTGTCATCACGAAGTTCTTCGAAGCGCTGTTGATCGTAATCGTGCGGTCCTGCATGCCCGGAAGCGACATAAACGGCACGAACGGCGTCTCGTAGCTCATGCTCGTATAGATGTCATCTGCAATCACGAGCAGGTCGAACTCTTCGGCGAACGCTGCGATCTCCTGCATGTCCGCAACCGTCATGCACGCACCGGTCGGATTGTTCGGCGAGTTGATGATGAGCGCCTTTGTCCTGTCCGTTACGTACTCCCTGGCGCGCTGCGGATTGAACCGGAAGCGTTCTTCCTCGTACGTCGGCACGGCGACAGCTTTGCCCCGGCACATGCGGATCTGCTCGGTGTACACCGGAAAGCAAGGGTCGGGATACAGGACTTCGTCACCCGGGTCGAGCGTGGCAAACAGGGCCACGAACATCGCCAGGTTGGCCGACGTTACGACGAACACGTTTTCGTCTGCGATATCCACATCGTATTCTTCTTTATAGAAATTGACGACTTCAGCCCGCAGTTCCGGATCTCCGCGAAACGCCGTGTAGTGCGTGTGACCGGCCAGCGAATCCCGGTAACTGGCTTCGATGATGGGCGCAGGCGTCGTCATGTCGGGATCGCCGACGGACAGGTCGATGATGTCGTCGTATCTGGCCAGCAGCTCCTCGGTCTTCGACAGCATGCCGAGTTCCTGCCCCTTTTGCAGATCTGAGATAAACCGCTCGCTCATTGTGTCCCTCCGTTCTGTTCCCCTATAAACGCTCCGTAGATGGCGCGGATGGCGCGCTCGAAGTCCCCGTTGAGCACGCCGACGATGATGTTCATCTCGCTGCTCCCCTGGTCGATGAGCCGGATGTTGATGTCCGCATCCGCCAGCGCCGTAAACAGCGCGGCTGCCACGCCTTTTCTCCTGGACATCCCCTCGCCGACGGTCGCGATGAGGGCGATGTCGTCGTTCACTTCGATGTGGTCGGGCTCCAGCTTCTTTTCGATATCTTCTACGATGTCCTGCAGGCGGTCGCCCACCTTGGCTTTCGACAGCACGAGCGACATCGTGTCGATGCCCTTAGGCAGATGCTCAAAGTTGAGGTCGTAGTCCGACAGCACCCCGAACAGGCGGCGCACAAAGCCCCGGTCTTTGTTCATCATGTGCTTGTGCAGGGCGATGACGGTAAAGTCCTTGCTGCCCGCAATCCCCGTAACAATCTTGTCCGGATCGTCCGATGCATCGGCCACGATCATCGTACCCGGATGGTCCGCATCATTTGTGTTTCTGATATTGATCGGAATATTCGTCTCCCGCACCGGGAAGATGGCGTCCTCGTGCAGCACACCCGCTCCCATGTACGACAGCTCCCGCAGCTCCTGATAGGAGATGGTCTCGATGGGCTGGGGGTTTTTGACGATTCTGGGATCGGCCACGAGGAATCCGTGAACATCGGTCCAGTTTTCGTACACATCTGCTTGGAGAGCCTTGGCCAGCAGCGCACCCGTGATGTCGGAACCGCCCCGGCTGAACGTCTTGACCCGACCTTCCGGCATGCTTCCGTAGAAACCCGGCACGACGGCCCGCTCGTGCTTTGGGAGAATTTCGCTTATCGCATCCTGCGTTTCTTGCTCCATCAGATGTCCGCGCTCGTCGAACAAAATCAGCTCCGTGGCATCCACGAAGTCAAACCCCAGAAAGTGCGCCATCAGCAGCGCGTTGAGGTATTCACCGCGGCTTGCGATGTAGTCACCCCCCGCGCCCCCGTTCAAGTCGTCGCGTATCGTGTCGAACTCGCGTTCGAGATCGAGCGCATCGGCCGACAGTCCCAGGCTGAGCGCCATGGCGCTAAACCGGTCACGTACGACCTGGAACAGCTGATCCCACGGCAGGTTGTGCTCCACGTGCGTCTGGCACAGGTACAAAAGATCGGTCAGCTTCGTATCCGTCTCGTATCGCTTCCCCGGCGCCGACACCACCAGAACGCTGCGGGTCGGATCTGCCTCCACGATGCTCTTAACCTTCTTAAACTGGATGACGTCTGCGACGGAGCTCCCGCCGAATTTTGCTACCTTGATGCCCATAGTCCCGATCTCCGATGTCTCTGTTTTTCCAGATTGCATGACAGGTCCGGCGGATGGCCGGACCTGTCGCTGCTGCCATTTTACACGGCATTAATTATATCATATTCCTGCGGCGCTGTGATTACAGTTATGCGTCTTTTTGTGCATCCTTCCGCAGTGCGTCGACCTTGTCGGTCCGCTCCCACGGAAGATCGAGATCCGTGCGCCCGAAATGGCCGTACACCGCCGTGCTCCGGTACCTCGGCGCCCGCAGATCCAGATCGCGGATGATGGCAGCCGGACGGAAGTCAAAGTGTTTTTCCACGAGGGCAGATATGGCTGCGTCGGTCAGCGCACCGGTGCCGTGGGTGTCCACGCGCACGGACACGGGCCGGGCGATGCCGATGGCGTACGCCAGCTCGATTTCGCAGCGGTCCGCAAGCCCCGCCGCCACGACGTTTTTGGCTGCATAACGGGCGGCATAGGTCGCAGAGCGGTCGACCTTGGTCGGATCCTTTCCGGAGAACGCTCCGCCGCCGTGCCTTGCGTAGCCGCCGTACGTATCGACGATGATCTTCCGGCCCGTCAGGCCGGAATCCCCGTGGGGCCCGCCGATCACAAACCGGCCTGTCGGATTGACGTAATAGATCGTGTCGTCGTCCAGAAGCTCTGCCGGCACGACCGGGCGGATCACCTCGCGTATGACGTCTTCGCGGATCTGCTCCTGCGACACATCCGGATTGTGCTGCGTCGACACGACGACCGTATGCACGCGCACGGGTTTGTCATCCTCGTACTCCACCGTCACCTGCGTCTTTCCATCCGGCCTCAGATAGGTCAAAACACCGCTCTTGCGGACTTCGGCGAGGCGACGCGCCAGCCGGTGGGCAAGCGCGATCGGCATGGGCATCAGCTCGGGCGTCTCGTTGCATGCGTAGCCGAACATGAGACCCTGGTCGCCGGCGCCGATCGTGTCGATGCCGTCATCCTCCGAAAGCTTCCCTTCTTTGTATTCCAGCGCCCGGTCTACACCGAGCGCGATGTCGGGCGACTGCTGTTCGATGGACACCAGCACTCCGCACGAAAAGCTGTCGAAGCCGTACTCGGATTTCGTGTATCCGATGTCCCGGATTACGTCGCGTGCGATGCCCTGAAAATCGATGTAGCCCTTCGTCGTCAACTCGCCCATAATCTGACAGATTCCGGTCGTAGCCGTGACTTCGCAGGCCACGCGGCTCTGCGGGTCCTGCCTGAACGCTTCGTCGAGAATCGCGTCTGCGATCTGGTCGCACAGCTTGTCGGGATGCCCTTCTGTTACGGATTCCGATGTGAATAATTTTCTGCTCATGTAGTACCTCCCCGGTATGCCTGCAGCTATAAAATGATAGAAACCTCTTCGTAAAGAAGAGGTTTGTAGCGGTTACATTCCTCATCTCTCAGATCTCTCTGTAGGATGTAGCACCTTGTTGCCTGCGGTCGCATGCGCGCCGCCGCTTCAGGTTGCCGGGCTTCACAGGGCCTAGTCCCTCTGCCACTCTCGATGAGTTCTATTCAGTTTCTGAGGACCACTCTATCACCGGCGGCAACGGCTGTCAAGCAATTGCAAATTTTCCGCACGCATTGCGGTTGCCGCCTTACGGGCGGCATGTTATCATAAGTTGTGTCGGTAAAAAACCGACGAAACCGACAGAAATAGCGAGCAAGCAACGTGCCGTATCGCAGCTGTTCAGCAGAAAACACGACGGTTGCGGCGGAAGCGATACGCAACTCGCACATTGCAGCTCCATTAGACGGGAGGACGTATGGATATCAGGCAGGAAGTCAAAGCAATCGAACAGGAAGTCATCGAACTGAGGAGGGATTTTCATCGTCATCCGGAACTGGGATTTGAAGAGTTCCGCACGGCAGGCATCATTCGCGACTATCTAGGTGCTCTAAATCTGGACGATGTGCTGACGTGCAGCGGCACCGGGACCATCGGCATCCTGCGCGGCGGAAAACCCGGGAAAACAGTGATGATGCGAGCCGACATCGATGCCCTGCCCATCCAGGAAGAAAGCGGCGAGCCGTTTTCTTCGGAAACGCCAGGCGTGGCGCACGCGTGCGGACACGACGGTCACACGGCCATGCTGCTCGGAGAGGCGAAGATCTGGGCGGCACACCGGGATGAAATTCCAGGCACGCTCGTGTTTCTGTTCCAACCAAACGAAGAGGATGCCGGCGCGCAGATCATGATCGATGACGGCGCCATCGAGATGGCAGGCAATCCCGAAGCGGTGTTCGGCTGTCACCTGAAACACAACTTTCCGTTTGGAACGATCGCTATGGTTCCCGGACCCATGATGGCCTCGAGTTATTACTTTAAGGTCACCATCCGCGGGAAAGGCGGGCACGGCGGCTACCCGCACCTGTGCATCAGCCCGATTTCTGCAGCGTCACACGTCATCGCTTCCATCGACACGTTCAACAGCCTCGAACAGAACGTGTTCCGCCCGACAGTGATCTCGATCGGCAAGATCCACGCCGGCGAAAAGGAAATCGTCATCCCGGACACGCTGGAACTCGAGGGGTCGATCCGCTGCCTGCACTTCGACCACCAGCACGTCCACAACCGGTTCCGGGAGATCGTCGAAAAGACGTGCGACCTGCACCGCTGCACCTGCGACATCGAGCTGAAGTGCGGGAATTCGCTGCTCGCAAACGACGAGCGGCTGTTTGAGCTGGCGCGCACTACGGCGGAGGATCTCGTCGGCATGGAGCATGTGCTGACGCGTGACGTAGCGGTGATGGGAGGCGATGACTTCGCCGAGTTCTCCAACCGCATTCCCGGCATGTACTACTTTATCGGCATGGGCGACCCCGAGCTTGGAACCGACGTGCCGAACCACAACTCGAAGTTCCGTCTGCACGAAGGCTCGCTTGCCATCGGCATGGAGATGCAGATGAACCTCGTCATGAACTATCTGAACAGGTAAGCGATTTGAGCAGATGCGGCAGGCTGCATGCAGCCTGCCCGCACAGAAGTGGCAGTTGAGGCTGTCTTTCAGAGAAACAGGAGGAGCCATGAATATCAAAAAAGAGATTGAAGCGATTACAGGCGAAGTCATCGAAATGCGCCGGGACTTCCACCGTCACCCCGAACTGGGCTTTCAGGAGTTCCGCACCTCGAAAATCGTGCGCGAATACCTGGAATCGCTCGGGCTCGACGAAGTTCACACCTGCAGCGGCACGGGCGTCGTCGGAATTCTAAAGGGCGGAAAGCCGGGCAAACGGGTCATCCTGCGCGCAGACATCGATGCGCTGCCCATCCAGGAAGAGAGCGGCGAACCGTTTGCGTCCGAGACGCCGGGCGTGGCGCACGCGTGCGGGCACGACGGTCACACGGCGATGATGCTGGGCATGGCAAAAATCTGGGCTGCCCACCGCGAAGAGATCGAAGGTACCATCGTATTTCTGTTCCAGCCGAACGAAGAGGATGCCGGCGCGCAGATCATGATCGACGACGGCGTGATGGACATTACCGGAAAACCGGATGCGATCTTCGGCTATCACCTCTGGTCGACCATGCCGCTCGGTTCCATCGGCGCGCATCCCGGCCCGACGATGGCTTCCAGCTATTACTACAAGGTGAAGATTCACGGAAAAGGCGGTCACGGCGGCTATCCGCACACGGCGATCAACCCCATCGACGCAGCGACCTACGTGCTCAGTGCAATCAAGAGTTTTACGACGCTCGAGCAGAACGTGTTTGACCCGACCGTCATCACCTGCTGCATGATCCACGCGGGCCAAAAGGAAATCATCGTTCCCGAGACGCTCGAGATGGAAGGTTCCATCCGCTGCCTGCACGTGGAGCATGAGCGCGTGCACGCCCGGTTCCGCGAAATCGTGGAGCAGGCCTGCGCGCTATGCCGCTGCACATGCGAAATCGAACTGAAGTGCGGCAACTCGCTTCTGAACAACGATCCGGCGCTCGCAGAGCTTGCGCGCCAGGTCGCCTGCCGCATCGTCGAGCCGGACATGGTCTACACGAAAGATATCGCCGTGATGGGCGGTGACGACTTCGCCGAATTCCTGCAATACGGGCCCGGATTCTACTTCTTCGTCGGCATGGAAGACGAAGCAAGCGGCGTGGGCGAAGACCATCACCACCCCGGATTTCGCGTGCACGAAGACGCTCTGCCGCTCGGCATGGAGATGCTCATGGAGCTCGTGACGGAATATCTGGCGAAATAAAAGGTTGCGCCCATTTCGGAGAAGAAGAGAAACGGCCACGTCCCGGTTGAAATGACACTTGGAGGAAAGGGACGCGGCCGTAGTTTGCAGTTTTAATCGCAGAATTTTCGATTATGAGTGGATTTCTGCGAGTGGAGGTTGAGATACTGAACACTTTTGCGGAAAGTGTTCAGTATCTCTGCAAAATGGGGGTTGGATTCACACAAGATCGACTTTTTTGTCTAAAAAACGCCAATTTACATCGGAACGGCCGGTCGAATCCTTGCCGGCGGCCGAATCGGAACGGCCGCAATCGCATCACTCTGCAGCACAGCCGCAGAAGTCGAGCGCAGCGGCGGTGAACACGCGGAAGCTTTCCTCGATGGCGGCCGGGTCGACGCATTCTTCCTTCGAGTGGGACATGGCAATGTCGCCCGGCCCGTAGATGACGACCGGCACGCCGGCGTAGTGCCCGAACAGGCCGGCATCGGTCCAGCACGGGCAGCCGACGAGCTCTGCATCCCGCCCGGAAACCGACTCGAGGCTCCGCTTTACGATCTGTACGAGCCGGTCGTCTTCGCGCTGCTCCATGCCCTGATGCACGTACCCGGATGCCATGACGCTGGTGTCGAGCACCGAAAGCGTGCAGCGAAAATCCGGATCCTCGCGCTCGAGGCGCTCCACGAGATCGGTCAGCTCCTTATACATGCTCTCGTACGTCTCCAGACCGGGAATAAACCGCCGGTCCATTTCGACGATGCATTCTCCGGCCACCGTCGACAGCTGCGTGCCGCCCCGGATGACGCCGATGTTCAGCGTCGCGTGGCCGAGCAAGGGATGGCGTCGCTCTTTGAGCCTGGGTGTCAGCTCCTCGTCCAGCGCCCGGATCAGGCGGTTGGCTTTGAGAATCGCGTTGATGCCTTCGTCCTGCTTACCGCCGTGGACCGTTTTTCCAAGGACGGTAAACTTGAACCACTCCAGCCCTTTTTGCGCGATGCCGATCGCGTCGCGGCCCATCGCCTCTCCGACGATGACCGCATCGGCTGTAAGGCCTTCCTCCAGCAGCGCGATCGTGCCGAGGCTCGCTTCTTCTTCGTCGGCGACTGCGGTATAAATCAGGTCACCCGCCAGGCGGACTCCGCTGCGCTTCAATGCGATCAGAGCGCCGGCCATGGCCGCAAGCGGCCCCTTCATGTCCGACGTGCCCCGCCCGTGCAGCAGTCCGTCGTCTTTGATGTACGGTTCGAAAGCGCGGAGCATATCGTAGGCGGGAACCGTGTCCATGTGACCGTTCAGCATCAGCGTGCGCCCTTCTGCGTCAACACCTGTTCCCGGGAGCCGGGCAACGGCGTTGAACCGGCCGCCGCCGAGATCCTCGATTCGGTATTCGATGCCTTCGCTTTCAAACAGGCGCGCCAGATACTTCGCCATCGCTTCTTCCTGCTTCGGCATTCCGCTGTAGGAGGGGATGGCCACCATTTCCATCGTCCAGCGGAGCAACTCTTCCCCGCTGACGGCGGCAAATGCCTTCGCTGCGGCATCGCCCGGCACGCAGCCTGGTTTATCTCTTTGCATGGGAGTCACTTTCTGCGGCGGTCAGCGCAAGGTAGTCCGCATAGATTACGGCGGCGTTCACGAAGCTCTCTTCCGGCGTGCGCTCGTTTTCCTCGTGCGCCGAACTCGGATCGCCGGGGAACACCGGCCCCCAGCACACGCAGTTGCTCATCGTCGACGCATAGGTCGACCCACCGGCTATAGCGAAGCCACCCGCGTATCCGTACTGCTCGTATACGCGGTTCATCTCCGCGATGAACGGCTCGTCCGGATCCACCATGGACGCTTCCGTCACATCGTGCGTCACGTACGTAAAGCCGTATCGTTCCGCCAGAAGGTCAAACGCCCGTTCGATGTCCGCCCGCACCGTGCCCATCTTCGTGCGGATGTTGACGTTGAGCATCACATGCGTTTCGTCCACGCGTTTTATGATCGTGGGTGACGCGAGCGTGACGCCGACCTTGACCCCTTTGTAGGTGTCGGCCCCGTCGTCGATGGCGAGCGGCCGGCCGTTGTTGTCGTTTGTAAAGTGATCGTTTATAAAGCGAACCATGTTCAGTTCCCCGACTTCCGGATCGGCCGCAAGCTTCAAAATAGCGTTGTCTCCCTGCGCCGGTATGGAGCTGTGGATAGACTTTCCTTCAAACCGGCGAAGCGGTCCGCCGATGCGCTGAAACTCAGCGCCCGACGGTATCGTATTCGGACTGTCACCCGAAGCGATGTGACTGAAGCGGCGAAGAGTCGGCTCCTCAAACGTTAAACGCATATCGCAGTAGCCGCTCTCGATGTTGTAGACGGGGAACTCCCCGTCCGGCGAGTATCCGTAGTCCGGCTCGCCGAATGCGGCTTTGTAGGATTCCATGTCCGTCCACTCGCTCTCCTCGGACGTGCCGACGATGAGGCGGATATTTTTTTTGAGCGGGATGCCGAGGTCGAGCATGGCTTTCATGGCGTACAGGCTCATGATGACGGGGCCCTTGTCGTCCACAATGCCGCGGCCCCACAGCATGCCGTCGTCCCGGGCCAGCTCAAACGGCGGATGCTTCCACTTTGAACGATCTCCGATGCCGACGACGTCAACGTGAACGAGGATGCCGACGGTCTCGTCGCCGGATCCGATTTCCGCATAACCGGCGTCCCCTTTCGGCGTCTTGCCGGTCCGCATGCCCATATCCTGCGCACGCTGCAGGACGTAATCGAGCGCAGCGGCTGTCTCTTCCGGTTTTTCGAGCAGGGACTCAAAGCGCATCAGGCGATCCGTATCGCGCAGCATGTCGTCCAGCTGCGCGTTCATATACTCAAGAAAATCGTTCTGTTTCATTTTTCTCCTCCTACACTAAGAAACATGCGACGCTGTGGCCGGGGGCCACTTCGACGAGTTCGGGCTCTTCCTTTCTGCAGCGATCGAACGCCCGGGGACAGCGGCCCGAAAACTTGCATCCCTCGATGCGGATGGCGGCGTTGGGCGTCTCGCCTTCGAGCACGGTCCGCCCGCCCTCCCGTACCTGGCCCGGCACGGGCATCACCGCCATGAGCGCCTGTGTGTACGGATGGAGGCCGCGTTTGATGATCTCTTCCGCCGCTCCGATTTCCATGATCTTTCCAAGGTACATGATCGCGATGCGGTCGGAGATGAGCCAGGCGAGCGATAGGTCGTGCGTAATAAACAGGTACGCGATGTCCTGTTCGTCGCGCAGGCGGAGCATCAGCTTTAAGATGCCGGTGCGGATGGAAGCGTCGAGCATGGACACCGGTTCGTCGGCCACGATGAACTTCGGTTTGAGAATCAGGGCGCCGGCGATGACGACGCGCTGGCGCTGACCGCCGGAAAGCTCGTACGGATAGCGGTACAGATAATCGTCCGCCGGCGTAAGGCCGGCCTGCTCCAGCGCCTCTCGGACTCTGGCGTCGCGGACATCGGCAGATAGGTCGATGCCGGCCACGTCCAGGGGCTCGGCGACGATATCTGAAATATAGTGTCTGGGGTTGAGGGACTGGTAGGGATCCTGGAAAATCATCTGTGCGCACTGACGGAACGCGTGCAGTCCCTGCCGGTCCTGCGGGACCGGGGCGCCGTCGAAGGAGACGGTGCCCGTCGTAGGCGGCACGAGCTGTAAAATCGCTTTGCCGACCGTCGTCTTGCCGCTTCCGCTCTCACCGACGAGCGAAAGTATTTCGCCGCGGCCGACGGAAAGCGTTACACCGTCCACCGCCCGGACGACCGGCGGCTCTTTTTTAGAAAATGCGCTGAAGAACCCCTGCCTCACCTCGAAGTGAACGCGGAGGTCTTCGACGCTGACGATTGCATCTTTTTGTTGGTTCATCGTGTTTCCTCCACCAGGTGACACGCCACGGTGTGCTCCCCTCCGACGTGCCTCGTCACCGGCTCCTCGACCCTGCATCGGTCGAAGGCGTACTCGCAGCGCGGATGGAACCGGCAGCCTGCCGGCGGATCCAGCAGGTTCGGCGGATAGCCTTCGATGCCTTCGGGTATCGCTTTCTTTCCGTGGATGTTCGGGAAGCAGCGGATGAGCCTGTCCGTGTACGGGTGACGCGCGTGTTCGAAAATATCGGTGACGGTTCCGGTCTCGACGATCTTTCCTGCGTACATCACGGCGATGTGGTCGCACGTCTCGCCCAGAATCGACAGGTCGTGCGTAATGAGGATCATGCCCATAGACCGTTCGCGTCGGAGCCGCTCGAGCAGGTTGAGAATCTGCGCCTGAATCATCACGTCCAGCGCCGTCGTCGGCTCGTCGCCGATGATGAGCTTCGGGTCGCACGCGAGCGCCATGGCGATCATGGCGCGCTGCTTCATGCCGCCGGAAAACTCATGCGGATAGCGCTTGTAGCGCTCCCTGGGGATCTCGACGAGATCCAGAAGCTCCTGCGATTTCTTCAACGCTTCTTCTTTCGAAAGCCGCTCGTGCAAGACGATGGCCTCGGCGATCTGCTCGCCGACCGTCAGAACGGGGTTCAGCGCGTTCATGGCGCCCTGGAAGATGATGGACACATCCCGCCAGCGGCGCTTGCGCAGCTCGCTTTCGGAATCGAGCAGCACGTCGTGACCGTCCAGGAAAATCTCCCCGCCCTCGATGCGCCCCTCCTTGGGGAGCAGGCGTGCGATGGACAGCGCACTCGTCGTCTTGCCGCAGCCCGATTCGCCCACGAGGCCGAGCGCCTGCCCGCTCTCCAGGCGGAAGCTCACATCGTCCACCGCTTTGAGCATGCCCTTTGTCGTGGAGAAATACGTCTTCAGGTTCCGGACTTCCAGAAGATTCAAACCAGCTACCTCTCTTTCAGCTTCGGGTTCAGGATTTCGTCAAACGCATATCCCATGAGCGTAAACGCCAGCACGACGGCAACGACGCAGATGCCGGGCGGCAGGAAATACCACCAGGCGCCCGTGCTCGTGGCTCCTGTTTCGAACGCATAGTGCAACATCATGCCCCAGCTCGCATGCGCGGGATCGCCCATCCCTAAAAAGCTCAGCGTCGTCTCGGACGTAATGGCTGCCGCGGCGACGAGGATGGTGCTGGCAAACACGAGCGGAAACACATTCGGCAGAATGTGGTACAGCATGATGTGACCGCTCCCGGCCCCGATGGATACCGTCCGCTCGACAAACTGCCGCTCGCGCACGGACAGCGTCTGCGCCCGCACGACGCGGGCCGTGCCCGCCCAGCTTGTGACGCCGATTACAAGGATGATGTTCCAGATGCTCGTACCCAATATGGCCGCAAGCACCATCATCAGCGGCAGCCAGGGAATCACCAGGAAGAAATCCGTAATGCGCATCAGGATATTGTCCACGGCCTTCCCGCTGTACCCTGCGACGATGCCGATTATGGTGCCGATCACCATGCAGAGCAGCGTGGCAAGCGCACCGACGAGCAGCGAGACGCGCGATCCCGCGATGAGATACCCCAGCACGTCGCGCCCCATATCGTCCGTCCCGAGTATGTGGCCGGGTCCTGGCGGCTGCAGGATGTCCTCCACATTGCCGAACTCCATAACGTCAAACGGAAAGAAGAAGGGTCCGATGATTGCTGTCAGAACGAAGAATGCGAGCACGATCGTACCGGTGAGGGCCATTTTATTCGCTTTCACCTGGTCGAGGAATTCCCGCATCCTCCTGCGCCTCAGATTCGCTTTTGTTTTGTTTACAGCCATGTCACCCTCCCATGCTCCGCACCCTGGGATCGACCATCTCGTACAGGATGTCGGACAGGAAATTTGCAAAGACGACTGCGACCGTCGACAGGAGGAATACGCCCTGCAGCAGCGGATAGTCGCGGTTGACCAGCGCGTTGTACATCAGGCTCCCGAGCCCCGGCCACGAGAACACCGTCTCGACCTGGATGGCTCCTCCGACGATCATGCCGAGGTTGATGGCGATCAGCGTAATCATAGGGAGCATAGCGTTGGGCATCGCGTGGCGCCGCAGCACGTAGCCGTCCGAAAATCCTTTCGCCTTCGCCGTCGTGATGTAGTCTTCCGACAGCACGTCGATCACGGTGCTCCGCATCGTGATGGCGTACTCGCCGATCATCCCGAGCGTCAGGCAGATCATGGGCAGGATCATATGACGCAAGATATCCTGCAGCTGCGCCCATTGATCGACGAAAAGCCGCCCCGGTGTCACCATGCCGCTGATGGGCAGCACTTTCAGATAGACGCAGAATATGAGGATGAGCATCATGCCGAGCCAGAACGTCGGCATGGAGTACAGCAGCAGCGACGTGCTCAACAGGCCGGTGTCCAGCGCCTTCCCTCTTTTCCATGCCGAGACGATGCCGAATACGATGCCGATGAGGATGGCGAAGATTTCTGCGACCCCGAGCAGCACCACGGTGGGCAGGATGCGCGCTCCGATCACGTCGAGCACCGGCTTTTTGTACATGAACGACACGCCCAGGTCGCCGGCCGAAAGGTTCTTGAGGTACACGAAGAACTGCTGGTACCACGGCAGATCGAGTCCGTACATCTTCCGGATGTTTGCAAGCATCTCCGGTGTCGCCTTCCCGCCGCGCGACAGCATGCTGACGATGTCGCCCGGGAGCACGCGGAACAGGAAGAAGTTAAAAAGCAGAACGAAGAATATCGTGATAAACGCGTACACCAGTTTTTTAGCGATGCGCTTTTTGTCCATTGTTTCTCCTTTTTACAGTGAACGGCGGCGAGAAATCCGCCTGCGTATGTCTGCATCCTGCGGCACATCATCCGCCGCAGGATGCAGGTGCAATGGTCAAAAGCAGGCGGCATGGCCACCGCCTGCTTTTAAACCGTACCGCTACTCGACAGCTTTGATGTTCATATAGTTCCAGGCGGATCCGTTCATGTAGATGCCGCCTTCCCCTTCGGGGATCTGTCTGTAGTTTGTCCACTTATCCGATCGAATGGCCTGGATGTCGTTATCGTAGATATAGATGATGTAGTGCGCGTTGTCGTAAGCGATTTTGAGCGCCTCGTGCACGGCTGCAATGCGCGCATCTTCGTCCATCAGCGTCTGCTGCAGGAAGTAGAGTTCGTCGTAGCGCGCGTCGGAAAATCCGGTTTCGTTCAGGTTCCACCACTCATCCGTGATGAAGATCCGCATGATCGCCGGGGGATCAGAATCCGCACCCCAGCCCCAGATGAACATCTCGTAGTCACCCACGTACACCAGGTCGCCGAGCGCTCCGCTGTCCATCGTCACGAGCCGAAGCTCGATGCCTGCCAGCTTGCAGCCGGCGGCCATCATCTGCGCCGTCTTGACTTCCGGCGTGTTGTCCGCGATGGTGATCAGCTCAAACGACAGCTTCGTGCCGTCGGCCGCTTCGCGGATGCCGTCGCCGTCCGTATCCCGGTAGCCGGCCGCTTCGAGCAGGGCCGCTGCCTTGTCGGGATCGTAGGAACGCAGTTCGTCGCCCGTGGGCGCATAGTGGTAGTCGGTCGACGGATTGACCAGCGTCGTGCCGATGTCACCGGCGTCTCCGTACGCCATGCTCGCGATCTTTTCTTTATCCATGCAGTACTCGATGGCGTGACGGATGACCTTCTCCCGGAGCAGCGGATTGCCGCCCTCGTACTCGGATTCGGGCCACGTGTTAAATGCGACATAGGAGAAGCCCGGGACGTCTGCGAGCACGAGATCGACGTTCTCCGCTTTTTGCATCTGCTCGATCTGCGCCGCTGTGAGCCCGGTCGCGCCGTCGATTTCGCCTAACAGCAGCGCCTGAGCCGCTGTGTCTGCATTTTCGTACAGCACGAATACGATGTGCTCGATGTCGCCGGGGATATCCATAAAGTAGTTTTCGTTTTTAGAAAGCTTGATAAATCCTTCGCCTTCGCTTGTAAATTCAAACGGTCCGGTGCCGATCGGATGGTCGTTACCGTATTCGTACGGATCGTCGAGCTCCTCCCAGATGTGCCTGGGTACGACGGGTGACGGATTCATCAGCATGTTCGCTTTCGTGTACTCCGTCTGCATGACCACCGTGTAGTCGTCGGGGCAGCTGATGTCGGAGATGCCGTCCATGTAGCTCGAATACATGTACGCGTCTTCTTCGACAAACAGTTCGTAGGAGAATTTAACGTCGTGTGACGTAAACGGCTCGCCGTCGTGCCAGGTAACACCCTCTGCGAGGTGGAATGTCCACGTCAGATAGTCATCCGATACCTCCCAGCTTTCGGCCAGGCAGGGAACGGAATTGTGCTGCTCGTCGTAGCGCACGAGCGGGTCATACACGAGCATCAGCACTTCGTCGGATACCGACATCCACGCCGACAGCGGATTGAGCGTATCCACTTCCTGGGAGATGGCGATTGTGAACGTATGACCTTCGTCTACCATACCTCCGGACCCGCATCCCGCTGCGCATAAAAGCATCACAAGCGTAAGCAGCAGGGCGATCCGTTTCTTTGCGTTCATTCGTCTTGCCTCCTTCATTCCCGTCTCCGGGATTCCTGTACAGCAACATTTTTTATCTTCAAAGCAAATTAAAGCAACTTGCTTATTGAAGCGAGTTTAACGAACACCGCTTTCCAATACTTCGAACGTCTTGCGGTCGGCATCGAGGCGCACCTGCACACCCATCGGCAGCGTGGCCAGATCGTCTGTATGACCGAGGGGCAGCCCATAGAGTACCGGCACACCTAAGTCCTGCAAGTAGTACTCGAGCACTTCTTCCGCACAGATGCTCGAATAAAAGCCCGGCTCGTGCTTGTTCGGTACGCATGCGTGGCACTCTCCGATGACGACGCCGGCCAACTGCTTCAACTTGCCGGCATTTCGCAGATGCGACAGGTTGTGATCCATGATCCACGGCTCGCTTTCCACTTCTTCGAGCAGCAGGATTTTGCCTGCCGTATCGATTTCGTACCGGGTGCCGAGACTGGCGCAGACCAGCGTCAGATTGCCGCCTGTGAGCGCGCCTTCCGCAACGCCCGGCGCCATGGTGTACAGCCATTTCTTCTCGTTTGCAACCGGGATGTTCCCGATCGGTTCTGCCTGTGCGAGCGCCTTAAAGAAGTATTCCTTCGTATAGTCAGTCAGATCTTCGCTGTTAAAACGGGACATGCCCGGGCCGTGGAACGTGACGAGACCGGCCAGCCGGCCGATCGCCAGGTGCAGGGACGTCAAGTCGCTGAACCCGGTAAAGATCTTCGGGTTGTTCGCAATCAAATCGTAATCGAGCCGATCGATCAGCTGAGCGGACCCATAGCCGCCCTGCGTTACGAAAATCGCATCCACATCGTCGCGTCGGAACATGTCGTTGATGTCGTGCGCGCGCTCTTCTTCCGATGCGGCGGTAAAGCCGTGTTGCTTGTTGACATTTTCCCCGAGAACGATACGATATCCCATCTCTTCGATGTATTCGACGGCGCGCGGGACTTCGCTCCGGGTCGCCGAAGGGCTCGCCGGGGAAACGACACCGATCGTGTCGCCCTTTTGCAGACGCTTCGCTTTAATCATGGGGACTCCTTTCTGTCGGTTGCCGCCTGTCTGTTGTTGAACGTTGCACATCAATTGTCAACCGCTGGCCGCACAACATAGGATAATAAATATTTGATGTTCATATTATAAACCAATTGTTCATACTGTGGTTTTATGATATACTACTTTCAGATTTGGTTCAAGTAAAAGTTTCAATTTCTTTGCATCGTTTGGGCAGGAGGCTATCAAAGCTATGGAAAACGTAAGCGTCACACGCCGCGCAGCAGGGCTGGATGCCGGGGAAAAAGTCGGCAGTATCGACAAGGCGCTCATCACCCTCGACGTGCTGGCAAGCGAACCGTACGCATTCAGCGTTGCCGATGTCGTCGCACGCACCGGATTCAACCGGACGACCGTCTACCGGACGCTGCAGATTCTGCTCGCCCGGGATTATGTGCGTCACGATCGCGAGCGCGACAAATACCAGATTGGCCATGCGGCATATCACACGGGCATGATCTACCTTCACAATAAAAGCTATCAGGACAAGGTGATGGATATACTCGTTGAGATTTCCGAGCTGACGAAGGAGTCGGTCGGAATGGCTGTCCGCGAAGGGGATAAAATCATATCGCTGCTGGAAGTCGAAATCCACCAGCCCATGAAGTTCAACGATTTCCCCGGCCGGTATTTTCCGCCGAACAAGGGCTGTTACGGGAAGTGCATCACCGCCTATCAGGATGACGAGGTGATTGAGCGCATTCTGAACGGGCAGACATTCGAAAAAACCTGTTACAACACGCTGACGACGAAAGAGGAGTTGCTGGAGGAATACGCCAGAATCCGGGAACAGGGGTACGTGACGAGCATCGATGAGCTGCACATCGACGGCATCGGGGCCGGCGTGCCCGTCTTCGACCGAAAGGGGCAGGTGAACGCCGTCGTCGCCGTCGCATTCTTCCGCGAAGAGGGCTGGACGGAGAAGCTGGAGCGGTTTAAAGATATCTTGCTCAGCTATCAGGACGAAATCCAGCAGTGCATGCCGTAAAGAGGCGGCCGAAATGGAATCCAGCGGAGCATACCAAAGACTGGCGACCGGTCCGGAATCCAGCGAAGCAGACCCCAGTCAGAAAGAGGAACGGATACGCTCCTCTTTTTTATATTCTCTGCATGCAAGGGCCGGAAGCCGCTATGCGACTTCCGACCCCAAATAATTGCCGATGCTTTTCAGGCTGCCCGAGCTATACGCCCCAGGCAACCGCCACGACGATGAGCACTGCCTGCAGCAGGAACATCATACCGAACAACGGCGTAATAAACTTGTACCACTTGTCCATACCGATACCCATGATACCGCATTCCGTTGCCACGGCCGTCGGCCAGAACATATTGGAGAAGCCGTCACCGAACTGATAGGCCATGACAGCCACTTCTCTGGACAATCCCACCAGGTCCGACAGGGGCGCCATGATCGGCATCATGACGACTGCCTGACCCGAGCCGGAAGGAATAAAGAAGTTGACGATGTTCTGAACCGCAAGCATGCCGACACCGGAGATGGAAGTAGGCAGAGTACCAACGACGTTTGCCAGATAGTTGACGGCGGTGTCGATGACCTGCCCCTGATCCATGACGACGGAAATCGCGCGCGCAAACCCCACGAGCATGGCACCGAACATGGCGCTCTTGCAGCCGGCCACGAACATGTCACCCATTTCGGTCAGCGTCAACTTGTTGATGAACATGGTCACGACCATAAAGACGAAGAACAGCGAAGCCAGCTCCGTCAGATACCAGCCCAGGACCACAATCCCGTACGCGAGGGCTACAATCAGCAAAACAAACCCGGCCAGGCTCAGCCGCTGCTCTCTGGTAAAGGGCATGCTGATGACTTCGTCCCGGGATTTGACGTTTTCCAGGCCTGCCAGGGCGTTGGGATCTCCATAGAGGATGCTCTTGGTTGGGTCCTTGCGGATTTTTTTGGCATAGTGCATGGTGTAGGCCATGGACAACCCGAGAAACAGAACGAACGTGATGATGCGCATCGCCGTCAATTTAGGCTGAATCAGCGGAATCTCGGCGACGGAACTGGCGACGCCGATGGTGAAGGGATTCAGGATCGCTGCCGCAAATCCGGTGGCGACGCCGACGAATACGATCGCTCCGCCGACGATCCGGTCGTACCCCAGCGTCACAGCGATGATCATAAATGCGGGTATCAGACCGTACGTCTCCTCGAACATGCCGATGGTCGTACCGCCGATGGCGAACAAAATCATGAAGAACGGAATGATCAGGTGATCCTTCTCGCCCAGCTTGCGTAGCATGGCGCCTGTGAGAGCGTTGAGCGCTCCTGTTTCGGAAAGAACATACACGTAGGCTGCCGCAAATAGTATAAAGAATATGATGTCACCGGCCTCCACCACGCCATCAAAGAGTGACATGATCATCCCCCAGGGGCCCACGGGGGATTGTTCATCCGCCAGTTGAAAACTGCCGGGTACGACCAGGTTTCTTCCGAGCTCCTCGTTGTATTCGAACTCGAAGTTACCGGCCGGAAGAATCCAGGTCAGCGCCATGCTGAGAGCGATGATTATAAGCATAATCACATACGCATGGGGCATTGAAAACCTCTTCTTTTTCTTCTCGCTTTCGCTCATTTTTCTTTCCTCCTGTGCGTTTACTTTTTATCTTGCAGCTGCTTCTTCGCTGTTTCGATCTGTTCGGGACGGACGGCCAGATCCACGGCCATGCCCGCCATGGCGCAGATCGTCTGATGCATTTTTCTCCTTGCCTCGGGGCTGTCCACGAGCTTCAGGGCGCTTTCTTCGTGCGCAAAGAAAATATCCGGACCGTCCAGACCCACTTCTACGTAGGACGTGGGACAGACGTGGCTCACATTCCCCACATCGGTGGAGCCTGCGGCCTGGGCCGCCATTTCGGGGGTGACGGTGGGCTTGACGCCGTTGGCTTCGAAATAGGCATCCGCCAATTCCTGAAGCACCGGCAGGTTGATGAGATTGTCCATGGGGAGCTCCGGCTTTTTGATTTTCAGCTTCGCCCTGGTCATCATCGCCGCTCCTTTGGCTACGTTTTCGACCCGGGCGATGACCGTATCCAGATAGCTCCGGTTTTCGGACCGAATATAAAACAGGCAGCTGGCCTTGTCCGGAACGATGTTGGCCGCCTGCCCGCCTTCTGTGACGATGCCGTGAATCCGGACATCAGGCTTTACGTGCTGACGGAGGGCATTGATCCCTGCGTACATCAGCTGAACCGCATCCAGCGCGTTGATGCCGTTCCACGGAGCGCCGGCCGAGTGAGAAGCGATGCCTTTGTACTCAAAGATCCGCGCATCCATCGCCAGTGCAACAGAACAGGTGGAGGTCGCATGGGAGAGATGCGCCTGAAAAGCGACGTCCACATCGTCGAAGGCACCGCGCCGTGCCATTTCCACTTTTGCGCCGTAGGTTTCTTCCGCCGGCGTTCCAATCAGGGCGACTCTGAACCCGAATTGATCCGCCAGCCGCGCGAGGACCACCGCGGCGCCGGCCGCCGTCGATGCGATCCAGTTGTGACCGCAGGCGTGGCCGTTCTCCTTGTTTTTCCCGTAACCGGGAAGGGCATCGTACTCCGCGAGAAAGGCAAACAGCGGTCCCTTCGTTCCGTATTCGGCGCGGAATGCCGTCTCAAAATCTGCATACGGGGCGGTTACGGTAAACCCCTTTCTTTCCATAAAGTCCACTAAATACTTTGCCGACAGGTATTCCTGCAGACCCAGTTCCGGATGAAGAAAAATGTAATGGTTGACATCCTCGAAGTCTGCGGCCTCTTTTCGCTCGACTTCCTCCACGAGCTCCTGGATCTCTTTTCGATTCATCGATTCACCTCCGTCATGTTCCGTGCTATAATCCTGTTATGGAAAATAATTTATCCCAAAACCTGAATAGTTTCCGGGGATGGATCCTCGTGTTTCTGCTGATGCACGCACCCATCGCCCTGTATAACCTCACCGGCGGCCTTACGCTGGCCGGAAACCTGATCCGGTCAGGCACTTCCTGGTGGTTCGTCTCGTTGAACATCCTCCTTTCTCTCCTGCTCCCGGTCTGCCTCTTGCTTCTGCTGAAGCGCAAGGCCGCATTTCGCTGGGTGTACATCGGTTACGCGGCTCTGATGTCGGCCAATTTTCTGATGCAGCAGGGTGTCCATGCACTGTCGGTAATCGTAGCTCTTGCCTGTACCGTCCCCTGGGTCCTGTATCTGTTCCGGTCCCGCCGCGTCGCTGCAATCCTCGCCCGTTCCAGCCGGATTGAAGACTGATCTGTAGAAGGCGCAAAGTGTTTACTTGTTCACAATATGAACACTCTGTTCGTACTTTGATTTGACCATATGCCATATTTAGGTATATGTCAAACGAAATTTTTGCTGACGGGATCGATTTTATACATAAAAAAGGAACGCAGGCGTCGGATGAGAGACGCTTGCGTTCTTCATTTGCATATTCTCGGCGAAGGGGAGACTTACTGCGTTCCTTTTACTCCTTTTGTCCGTAGACGACGGTCACGCTGGCTTCGATATCCATGCTTCCCGCGGTAATCGGGCTGGCGCCGAAGCCGGCGTCCCGTGCCATCGCATACACGGCCGGCGCAGACTCCCGAAAAAACGACGGCGCGCCCTCTCCCTCGTAGATATGGAGCGGCTTTGCAAGGGTCAGGCCCTCGCTTGCGCAGATCAGCTCTGCCTTTTCCCTGGCGTCGACCAGAGCCGCCGTCAGCGCCTGCCGGTAATATTTTTCCCGGTCACGCACTTGAAAATCGATGCCGCCGGACAGATTGAGCCCCTCCTGGAAAAGCGCATCGAGCACGAGCGGCAGCGCCTCCATGTCGTACAGAGTAAGCCGGATGGAATGCTCCACTTCGTACCCCTCGAAAAGCTCCTGATTGTCCCGGTAGCTGTATACCGGGCCGACGTGATAGGCTGCGGTCTTGATATCCGCATCGTCAATATGGAACTCCTTTAGCCGCTCCATCACCTTCAGCATCACGGTCCGGTTTTGCTCCTGACCGCTCGCGACTTCTTTGTCGCGCGTCTTGACTCCCAGATGCAGATGCGCCATATCCGGCTGCACGCTGACGATTCCCCGGCCGTTGACCTGCACACTTCTTTCTTTCATAAGACTCAATCCTTCCTTCCACTTGCTTGTCTGAGCGACAGATGTAGCTTCAGTCTTCAGCTGCATGCTGATCCGGCGACTGCGGTTTCAGTCTTCAGCTGCATGCGGAGCCGGCGGCTGCGGTTTCAGTCTTCAGCTGCATGCTGATCCGGCGGCTATGGTTTCAGTCTTCAGCTGCATGCTGATCCGGCGGCTGCGGTTTCAGTCTTCAGCTGCATGCTGATCCGGCGGCTGCGGTTTCAACCTTCAGCTGCATGCTGATCCGGCGACTGCGGTTTCAGTCTTCAGCTGCATGCGGAGCCGGCGGCTATGGTTGATTGAAGCGGATCGTGTTCCAAAATCCGCCAAATGCACGATTTGTCGAAATAATGGGCAGAATTCCGCCAAATGCACGATAAAAGTAGATGAATCGGCAGAATATGGGCTAAATTGCCTGATTTGCACGATTTATTTCCATATTATGGATATTAATCGTGCATTTCGTTGAATTTGGCTCAAAAAAGCCGATTTCAGTCCAGTATGTCGTGCATTTCAGCGATTTTGGCTCATCGGTCGGCGATTTCGCCGCTCAATCGTGCATATCGGCAAATTCTGCCCACCGACCGGTTGAGTGGCGGCGCGGAGTGCCAGGTGGACCGGCGGCGCGACGAATCCTGCTCGTACAATCGTGCATATCGGCAAATTCTGCCCAGCGACCGGTGGAGTGGCGGCGCG
>DUTT01000049.1 GCA_012841925.1 Clostridiales bacterium
CTTCGCTCCTGTGGTTTTCGCTGATGACGGGTACCGCCTGCATGCGGACCGGGCACCGGGGATCGTCCACGTCCATGAGCGACGCGTAGTACGGGGTAATACCCATGCGGAAATTCTTCGTGACTTCTTCGATGTCTTTTTCTTCTGCTTCGGTCAGGTTGATGACCTTCTTCAGATCTTCGATATTCGTGATGCGGTTCGCTACCTGCCAGTGCCAGTCGTCCCACTGTTCCTGGGTAACGTTCTTCCACAGCTCGATATCTTTATAGTTGCGTGCCATTGTTCCCTCCTGTTCTCAGATAAGATTTAGGGTAGCCGTATGCATGTGCGCTATTCGGTTGCCGCTTATGCATACATCTCTGTAAATACGTTGCGCAGCGTTTCGCTGTCTCTCATAATCTGCAGCGCAATTTTGTCGTGGTCCTTCGTGTAGCCGTTGCCGACGATCATCGTGATGTCTTTGCCCACGCCTTCGGCACCGAGCGCTGCTTTCGTAAAGTTCGTCGCCATGGAGAAGAAGTAAACGGTTCCCTGGTCCTTGCAGCACAGGATCGAACCCATTTCCGTGTTCTCGATGTTGACGCAGTTGATGACGACGTCGCACAGCTTGCCGTCCGTCAGCTCCATCACTTTTTCGTACAGGCCGACTGCGTCTGTGGAGTCGCAGGAAAAGACTTCGTCTGCGAGTCCCAGCGCTTTGGCGCGGTCCGTGCTGCGCTGCGAGTGGGCGGCGCACAGGATCTTGCCGTTGGGACCTGCTTTTTTCTTGGCTTCGTACATGCACAGCATGCCGGATTTTCCGCCGCCGCCGATCACGAGGACATAGTCGCCTTCTTTGACGAGCTTCTGCGTCTGCGCCGGGGCGCCTGCGACGTCGAGCACGGACAGCGCCAGCGTCTGCGGCATGTCGTCGGGCAGCACAGCGTAGATGCCGCTCTGGAACAGGATCGCGTGACCCTTGATGTCGACCTGGTCGGTGTCCGGGCGCACAGCGAGGATTTCGTCGATGACGAGCGGTGTCAAGGACAGCGATACCATCGTTGCGATGCGGTCGCCGACTTTCAGATCTCCGACATAGTTGTCGCCGATTTTTTCGACGGTGCCGATGAGCATGCCGCCCGAACCTGTAACCGGGTTCTTGTGCTTGCCCTGCGTCTCTACGTTGTGGAGCATGATCTTCTTGATCTCTTCTACATCACCCTTGGCCTGCTCTTGTATCTGGGTAAACGACGCAGAGTCGACGTTGAGCGTCTGCACATCGATGAGCACTTCGTTGTCGTACAGCTCATCCATGTTATTGTCGATTTTGAGTGCCGGCTGGGGCAGTACGCCTTTGGGCTCGATGACTCGGTGCGTGCCGAAGGGGCATCCTTTTTTTTGCATACGTTTGTCCTCCTGATCTTTAGATCGAACTTACTGGGCGCACATGCGCCCGGGCCTGAATCTTTCCCGCGCGCATGTGCGCGAAAAAGGGCATATCTATTTGATGATATTATACAGCAATTATTGTGCCAAGTGGGCGGGAAAATCGATTTTTCGTCGAATTAACTTCGGATCTACGCTTGCTTTTTTCTGCATCGAGGGGATGTGGATCAGCGATTTCGCCGGAGCGATGCGGGGCAAGCAGCGAAAGCGGGGTTTTACGTGGAAATCGACGATGCTCAGTCGAACCGTGGACGATTTTAGCTGCGCTCGGGTGCATCCGGGTGGGGAATACTTTTTAACGGGCTGTGTCGAACCGAAATCGGTTCAATTGAATTTTTAGCGAACCGTTTCTGCGTCGGAATCATCTGCATCGTCCAGCCCGTACTTTTTCTTCTTCCGAATGTACTGCGTCTGGCTGATGCCGAGGCTCCTGGCTGCTTTGCGCGAGGATCCGTGCTTGCGGGTGGCGCGGTCCAGGATGCCGCGCTCGAAGTGCTCGAGCATTTCTTTGAGGGAGATCTCTTCGCTTTCGTCGTCCGATCCGGCGGAGCCGGCGGCGCCGGAGGGCAGCGTCGCGTGACCGTGCAGTTCCTTCATGACGTCCATCAGGCCGATGACCTGGCCGGGCGCGTTGATCATGAGTCGCTGCAGCGTGTTTTCGAGTTGACGGATGTTGCCCGGCCAGTCGCAGGAGGCGAGGTAGCGCACGGCGTCGTCGTCGAGGTGCTTCTGCATATTGAATTTTTCGTTGTAGCGCTGCAGAAAATGGGCGAGCAGCGCCGGTATTTCGCCGCGCCGCTCCGACAGGGGCGGCACCCGGATGGGAAAGACGTTGAGGCGGTAGAACAGGTCGCGCCGGAACCGCTTTTTTTCCATGTCTTCTTCGAGGTCGCGGTTGGTGGCGGAGAGGATGCGCACATTGCATTTGACGGGGCGGGTGCCGCCTACGCGGAAGAACTCGCCATCCTGGATAACGCGCAAAAGCTTGGCCTGCATGTCCGGCGGCAGCTCTCCTACTTCGTCGAGCAGGATGATGCCGTTGTCCGCCAGCTCGAAGTATCCTTTTTTTCCGGCGGCGTTTGCACCGGTAAACGCCCCCTTCTCGTAGCCGAAGAACTCGGATTCCAGCAGGTTTTCCGATATGGAGGCGCAGTTGATCTTTATGTAGGGCTGGTTGCTCCTCGTGCTGTTCTTCTGAATCATCGAAGCGACTTTCTCCTTGCCGACGCCCGTGTCGCCGGTAATCAGCACGTTGCAGTCGTACCTGGCGACGGACAGGATCTCCGACAGCACGGCGCGCATCGCGCTGCTGTCGTAGATGAAGTCATCCGTCACGCCGGCCTGCTCCAGATTCTGGCGCTGCTGCTCGATGTTCTTGCGAAGCGCATAGCGCAGGTTGTCGGCCAGCACATATCCGTCGAGGCTCTGCTCGGGGATGGCCTGCGAAATCTCGCGGACGAGCTCGATGTCGAACTCCGCATAGCCGGGATCGTAGCCTTCGCCAACGCGGATGTCGATCTTCCGGCGGATCACTTCGGTAATGTACAGGGCGATGTTGTAATTGTTGATCATGTTCGCAAAGTACACGACGCCTTCGTCGCGCGTCGACAGGATGTTGATCGTCTCCGCGCCGGCCATGTCGGCGCAGTTGACCGACAGATCGAACAGGCCGATATCCAGCTTGTCCAGGCATTCCATGGGCTTGATGATGTTGACGTAGCGGATGGATGTAAACGTCTTTTCGAGCAGCACGCGCAGCCCGCTGCTCTTGGCACCCAGATCCGTGTTGTTGTCGAACAGGCAGACGATGTCGGCATCCGGCCCGGCGGCATTGCGGATCGCCAGCCCGAACAGCAGATTGGAAAGCAGGCTGTTCCCCACGACGAGGCAGCGCTTGCGCCCGCGGGCGCAGCGGTGGACGGCGTACAGCGTGCCGGATTCGTCGAGCGCATACAGGAGCAGGCTGACGAGCACGTCGTCCGGCGTCCGGATGAGCGGCAGCGCTTCGTGGATGATCGCATAACCTTCGGCCTCGACCTGCGACAGGCCGAAGTGGATTTTCCCGATCTCGCGGATGGACAGCGGTACAGCGGCGAGGGATACGTTGCAGATGACATCCTGCCCCGGCTTCAACCCCATCGGGTTGTTGAACGACGAACCGATCTCCTCGACGGTTCCGTACACGAGCCCGCCGGTATCCGTAATCGGATTGTGGAGCTTGCCGCGCTTGATTACGAGGTCGCTGATCCGGTCGCGGATCCGCTCTTCGTCGTTGCCGGATTCGACGCAGATCTGTCGAAAGCCTGCGCTTTCGATGTGGATCCGCTTGATGCTCAAACGGAGTTCGTCCGGCTGGATGCTGCGCGAGTTATCCACCTTCCACGCAGAAACAGGCAGAACCTCTTTCGGTTCGATGACTCGTTTGCTCCCGTAATAGTTCTCCAACACAGCCTCGCTTTCTGTGACAATTCTGCAATTATACCTTTAGGGTGAACCGATATCGTTTCACTTTTGAGCTTTTTTCAGCATATATCATTGGCACGCAATTTGCAATATATATCGATAGAAGTCAAAGTGAGAAACAACTGCTTGTAAACTTATAAAGGAGAAATACAATGGAAGAAAAAATCACATCCATGATTCGCGTGCGGATGTCGGCTAAGGATGCCCACTACGGCGGCGACCTCGTCGACGGTGCCCACATGGTCCACCTGTTTGGCGACGTAGCCACCGAACTGCTCGTCCGCAGCGACGGCGACGAAGGTCTGTTCCTGCGCTACGATGAGGTCGAATTCCTCGCACCCATCCACGCCGGAGACTTTATCGAAGCATACGGTGAGATTACAAAGATGGGCAACACGTCCAGGACCATGGAATTTACGGCGAGAAAGGTCATCGCCGGTCGTTCGGACATCGCTCCTTCGGCCGCAGACGTGCTCGACGAGCCGATCGTGGTCTGCAGAGCAAAGGGCATCTGCGTCGTACCGAAAGACCTCCAGAGAAAGTAACGGATGCGGCTCAATAAGTACATCGCCCAGGCCGGGATCGCCTCCAGGCGCAAGGCGGATGAGCTGACAAAGAACGGACACGTCAAGGTCAACGGCAAGATCATGCGTGAGCTCGGGTACGACGTTAAACCCGACGATGTAGTGAGCGTCGCGGGGAAGGTCATAAAGGCCAGAGAAGCTCTCGTATACTACGCCTTGAACAAACCGCCCGGATACATAACCACCACAGCAGACGAACACGACCGCCCGACGGTGCTGTCGCTGCTGAGGGATGTATCCGAGCGGATATTTCCCGTTGGACGGCTCGATGCCGACACGACGGGTCTTTTAATTCTTACAAACGACGGTGAACTTGCGCAGCATCTTGCACATCCTTCCGGCAAGGTCTACAAGACGTATGTCGCCGCCGTGGACGGAATCGTATCGCAGGACGGACTGCAGCAGCTGCGCGACGGCGTGCTCGTCGACGGACGCAGGACGGCTCCGGCCATCGCGCGCATCGTGCAGGAATCCGCTCGCGAAACCGTGTTGGAAATTAAGATTCACGAAGGGCGCAACCGGCAGGTGCGCAAGATGTGCCGGGCGATCGGGCACCCTGTGCTCCGCCTGGAGCGCACCGCGATCGGAGATCTCGAGCTCGGACGCACAAAGCAGGGCCACTACCGCAAGCTGACCCGGCAGGAAATCGACGCGCTCAAGAAATTATAGCGAGCGCTTATATCGCGTATTCTTTCCTCTCCCCACTTTCTTGACAAGTCCTTCTTCGGTCATCTGATTGATGATGTTTACAGCCTGCGTCGTCCCAACGCCCATGACTCTTTCCACATCTCTGCGACTCAGCTCGCTCTGCTCTTCAAAAAGAGTAAATACCGGCACGTACTTTTCGTATTCCACGCTTTCTCTTTTGGGAAGACCTGAATCAATTTCAGCGTTCATGTTAGGCAACGTCACCCGGAAAGCCCCCTCTACATTTTCGAACACAGGTTTTTGCACGGCATCATTATAGCTCTCCATGATTTTGCTTATGCCGGTCCCAAACGCTTCTATCAGACTCAGTCTGTAAAACAGAGCGGCCAGTTTCTCGTTTCTCGACAGCGAAGCACCCATCATCGCCGCCTCCAACGATAAGCCTGCCACAAGCCCCCCCAGGGAAATGATTTCCAGGCGATCCGTATAAAGGTTGATGAGCGTGCTGCCGCTAAACGAATACTCCCTATGCACAACAGCATTTAGCAGCGCTTCGCGTATCGCATCTTCCGGATAGTCGCGCCTATCCGTCCGGAGCAGCGCATGAAAGCTTGCACTCGTCCCGTTGTAAAAATCAATCAGTCTATATGCATCTTCCATTTGCCGAAACAGTGAGCCGACGAATTCGGCACGATCTTTAAAAACACTTTTAGTCTTACCCTGGAAAATGGCAAGCTTAATGGAATGCCTGCATTGATCGGAAACAAGCAGACCCATATTCGTATAGATCTTGTCTGACGACATGATTCCAAGGTTCTCCATCTGCACTTCTGTAAGCGCAAGATTCCTTTGGTCAAACTCTTTCGAGAGGTCGTCGAACGTCAGATCCTGGATCATCGACCGATTCGCTTCGAACGAGTCACCGTCTGTCGTTTTAATCATCATGCGAATTGAATCCTCGGAAGCAGGTGCAGAGGTGGTGCCGTTCCTCACATAGACCCCCGACGGTCTGAGTCCTTTATCCGCCAGATAATAGGGGCGTTTTGTTCCCTGATTTACGGTGACTTTTACAATCGCTTTTTCTTTCTCTGCTATTAATTCGACAGCAGTGAACATAGACACATCCGGCCTGATGCTGTCTCTGACCGCATTGGAGATCTGCTGCATCACAAAATCAGCGCTTTCTACGCCGACTACCTCTCCGGTATTGGAAATTCCGACATATATTACCCCGCCTATTGTATTGGCAAAAGCAACTATTTCCTTTTTAATATCGGATACGTATTTTTCCTTAAGTTCAATCGTTTCGCTTTCGTAATACCGCATTATCAACCTCACTGCACACTGCTACCACCGATTCTGCCACTCAACCGATACCTATTATCGTTGAATTTACAATAAGCCTATCCCTTCTGCCGATTGTTCTGCCACTATTCTACCAGTCAAACTGGCAGAATGCAAGAATTATGTAAAAGAATCAACACATTAAAAAAAGACGGTCGCCTGACCGTCTTTTGCGTATTCAATTCCTATATATCCAGCAGCTGCCCGAGCGCGTAGGCGACGCCGTCTTCGGCGTTGCTCTTCGTAATGCCGTCTGCGACCTCTTTGAGCTCTTCGACCGCGTTGCCCATGGCGATGCCGATCTGCGCGGTCGCCATCATCTCCTCGTCGTTGGAGCTGTCGCCGAAGCACATGATGTGATCGTGGCCGAGGCCGAGCATCGCGGAGAGCTCTTTGAGCGCCGTCGCTTTTGACGTCGTCGGCCCGCCGATTTCGAGGTTGTGCGGCAGGGAGCTGACGACGGTGAGGCCGTCGATTTCTCTGAGCTCCGACCAGTAGCGGAGACGCTTTTCCTGATCTGCGAACACGAGGTTGATGTTCTCCAGCTCGTCGATATGCTCGTGCAGCAGCACCATCACGTCCTCGACCGGTCTGCGGGTCCTGCGCACGTAGTCCTGGCTCTTCTCGGTGACGACGCCGTACTTCGGAAGATCGTCCATGCAGTGCTGGTCGATGTACACCTGGTGATGGAAATACACTTCCTTCATCAGCTCGCGATCCGAAATCCACGGCAGCGCTTTGATAACGCCTTCTTTCTTCAGCAGGTTGGAGTAGATCGTCTCGCCTGTCGTCTGATCGATGATGTGTGCGCCGTTCGACGATATCCGGTAGCGGATGCCTTCCATGTTCAGCACGGATTCGGGGAACGAGGAATACACACGCCCCGTCGCGATGACGATGTGGTAGCCCCGGTCCATTGCGCGCATCAGCGCCTGTTCGTTCGCCGGCGACAGCAGGCCTTTTTCATCTAAAAGCGTCCCGTCCATATCGAACGCGAGAATTTTGATGCGCGACAGCGCTTCTTTTGTGATGCCGTTTTTAATGATCATAACTCCTCCTCTTTCTCCAGCCCCAGCATCACCGCCGCCGACAGCACGAGCGTCGCACCGATGGCATTTCTTAAGCCGAACGGCTCGCTCAGTATCAGCACGCCGAGTATGACCGATGTCACAGGCTCCAGAACCCCCATAATTCCGGTGACGGTTGCACCGACGCTTCTGATCGCATACGGTATCATGGCGCTGCCGAGCACCGAGATGAGCACGGCGGTCGCCAGCAGGTAGACCAGGGCACCCGAGCTCAGCACACCGCCGAACGAATAACCGCGGATCAGGCCGTAGGTGCCAAGCCCCAGCGACGAGAACACGCAGCAGTAAAACGACAGCTTGTAGCCGTTCATCGTCTTGAGACCCATCTTATCCATCACGATCAGATAGATGGCGTACGTGACGCCCGACATGAGCGCGACAGCGACGCCGCCGGACTCGATGTGCGCATCGGCTTCGATAAAAAACAGCATGCCGGCCACGCCGAGAACCAGAGCGAGAATTTTCGTGCGACTGAACTTTTCCTTAAAGAACACGCCGTAAATCAATGCCAGGATGACGGGAAAGCTGAAGTGCGCGCACGTCGTAAGCCCGACAGAGACCATCGTATACGATGTGTACATCAGGACGCTCGTGATAAAGCCTCCCAGGAGGCCCAGCCAGAACAGCCCGAAGCATTCTCTCTTCGTAATGGACAGGTCGACCTTTTTAATTTTCAATACCAGATACAGCATCGGCAGGGACAAAAGGTTCCTGTAAAACGGAAGCGAAATAGGATTCCCTCCGCAGGCGGACGCCATTTTGCCGGTAATCCCGGACATTCCGAAAAAGATGGCGGCACCGCCGGCAAACAGCAAGCCAGTTTTCCTCGTCATACGTCCTCTGCCTTTTCTGCTCCGTCTAATGAGATGGCGATCTGTCCGATGGACAGCTCGTCCGAATATTCGTAGTGGTCCGAAAGCGCGAAGGTGCCGGCGTCCTCGATCAGCGGCAGGTCTTCCAGCGTTTCGAATCCAAACAGCGCTAAAAACTCCCGGGTCGTCGCATACAGAATCGGCCGCCCGATCGCCTGGCTGCGTCCGGATTCTTCGATGAGATTTCTTCGGATGAGCCCTTCGAGCGCCCGGTCGCTCCGCACGCCGCGGATCGAATCGATCTCCCCTTTGGTGACCGGCTGCCTGTAGGCGACGATCGCCAGCACTTCCAGGGCCGCCTGGGTCAGCCTCTTTTCTTTGACCGGCGTGCACAGCCGCTGGATGTAGTCGTCGTTCTCGGCGTTCGTACACAGTTGAAAGCTGCGATCCATCTCGCGGATGCGCAGTCCGCTGTCGCGCAGCTCGTATTCGCCTGCCAGCTCGCGAAACGCCTCGATCATCTCCGGGACGGAGAGATCGAACAGCTCGGCGCACACCTTGGCTTCGAGCGGGTCGCCCCACACGAACAGCAGCGACTCCAGCGCGGATTTAATTCTCGGGTTTGCGGACATCGGACCTCCGGATCAGGACTGGTTCACCTGATCGTCAATTAATGTAATCTCTATATCGCCGAAGGGCTTCGGCTGCCGGACTTTGACGGCGGCCTGTTTAATCAGCTCCAGGACGGATACAAACGTGAGTACCACGTCGTAGCGGTCGTTTTTACGGGCGATCAGCTCGGAGAAGCGAACGCGGGTTGCTTTTGCAAAGAAATCCCGGATCTGCCCGATCTTGTGCTCGATGCTCATTCTCTGGCGCTCCACTCGCTCGTACGTGTGGCGGATTTCCTCCAGCTTCTGCCTCCGGAACAGGAAGGCGCGGAACGCGCGGACGAACTGATCGCTGTCTGCGCGCAGGGACTCCTCTTCGGGTCCTTCGTAGCACGACAAATCTTCCTGCGGCTTCGTGTGGATGTGGGCCGTCGCGTCTTCCTGCTCGGCCAGAAATGCCGCCATCTCCTTAAAGCGCTTGTACTCGATGAGCTGCGCCACAAGCTCTGCCCTCGGGTCTTCCTCTCCCTCGGGAACGCCTTCCTCGTCGCTGCCCGGGAGCAGCATTTTCGACTTCAGCTCGATCAGCACCGCCGCGAGAACCATAAACTCCTGAGCGGCTGCGATGTCCGGCGCGCTCATGGAGCGGATCGTTTCCAGATATTGTGCCGTAATCTCGGATACGCGGATGTCGTAAATGCTCATCCTGGCGTGTTCGATCAGATACACAAGCAGATCGAACGGACCTTCGAACATATCCAGCTTTACTTTGTACGCCATCGCTTTTCCCGCGCCCCGCTATTCGGTCTCTGCCGTCGATGCGACCACCACATCGGGGGTAAGCTGTGCGCTGAACTGTCCGGTATAGCCCTGTGACGACAGCCAGGCGCGCATCGCATCCCGGTTGGCAAGACACTTCTCGGCGTAGCCGGTTTTATATTCGCCGCGGCTGACCGTAACGACACCCTGGTTGTAGGCCGAGAGCGCTTTTATGATGTCGCCGTTAAAGATCCAGAGCCGGTCGCGAATGTAGCGGGCTCCGAACTCGAGGTTGACGTGAGGGTCTTTGAGCTGCTCTACGGTGATGCCGTACGCAGCGGCCGTCCTGGGTAGAATCTGCATCATGCCCACCGTGCCGCCGTACGGCGAGACGATGGCCGCCTGGAACGAGCACTCGGTGCGCGATACGGCCATCAGGAGGTCCTGTTCCACACCGAATACCGTCGCCTCGTGACGGAACAGATACTCGTAGTAGTATGATTCGTGCTCGCTGAGCTCCGGCCGGATGCTGCGGATGTACGCAGCGCGCCCTGCGATGTACGACGCGTTTTCGGCACTGTAGTAGCTTTTTGCCGGAATCTCCGCATCCGTGCTGATGTACAAGCCTGTCAGGAGATCGTAGTGCGCATCCCAGCCGAACATTCCGCTCTCCCGAAACGCGCTGAGCGGTATGTAGGGCATGTCGCCCACGAGCAGGATTTCGCTCTCCCGCAGCGGCAGGACTTCAGCGTGCGGCGTGGGGTCGATTTTGCCGCCTGTTAGGGCTTTTATGAGGCCGGCAACCGACCAGATGACCGGATCGGCCATCCTGCGCCAGCGCGCAGCCAGCGCGTCCGCATCGGCCGCGCCGAAGTCGTCGACGACGACCACGGCGAAACCTTCGGCCAGCGTCCCGAGCTGATTTTCCAGGTTGCAGGCTACGTCGTCCTCGCGGACGGTTTCGCCGGTTGGATCGACCGGTTGCAACAGGATGAGGCTGCGGTCTTCGTCGATCTGTACGCGAAAACCGAGCACATTCCCCACCGCAACGGAAAGAGGAACGTACGTAGAACCCTGACGCACGACGACGGGATGATACAGCTGATAGTTGTTGATCAAAAGGCCGTTCGCGTAGACGTCGCGAGCCATAAAGGACAGATGCGCTTCTTCCTCTGCCGCTATGGGAATATACGAAAAAATACACAACGAAAGCGCGATGAGCAGTGCCACGCTCCTCCGCACCCATTTACTTCTTACCATATAAGATCCTCTCTTTCTCCTGAGAAGTGTCCTTATTCTACCATATACACCCTGTTTTAGCTAACGTTTCTTCTATATTTATGGTATAAGTAATACATGACAACGCGGCAAACCCGAACACAAGGAGTGGAACATGGATCAGATTTTAGTCGTATTGCCTCTCGATGAGCAGAAGAAAAACGAGCTGGAAAGCAAGGCGCCGGGCGCCGCTTTTGTGTACAGCGATCAGAAAACCGTAACAAAAGAAGAAGTGAAGAGCGCCACCGTCATCCTCGGCAACGTGCCCCTGTCGCATCTAAAGGATGTGCCGAATCTGCGCTGGCTGCAGCTCGACTCGGCCGGATCGGACCAGTACGCAGCTCTCCCTGTTTTCCAGTCGGGACAGGCCGTGCTGAGCAATGCCTCCGGCAGCTACGGCGTGCTGATCGCCGAATACATGGTGGGCGCGAGCGTGCTGCTCAACGTCGGCTTCCACAAGTACCGAGATCAGCAGACCGGGCGCGTCTGGAAAAACGGTGCACCGGCAAGGACGATCGACGGATCGCGCACGCTCGTCGTAGGATTGGGTGACATCGGCACGCACTTCGCCCAGAACATGCACGCGCTTGGAAGCACCGTCACCGGTATCCGCAGGACGAAGGGCGATGTGCCTCCGTATGTGGAGTCCGTCCACACGCTCGCAGAGCTCCACGAGCTGCTTCCGGAAGCGGACATCATCGGCATCTGCCTCCCCCAGTCGGAGGAGACGAAGGGCGTGTTCGACGACGAAGCGTTCTCACACGTTAAGCCGGGTGCATTTCTGATCAACGTGGGACGGGGGTCGGCCGTAAAGGGCGATGCCCTGCTAACGGCGCTGCGGAGCGGAACGCTCGGCGGCGCAGTCGTCGACGTGTTCGAAGAGGAACCGCTGCCGGCGGATCATCCGCTGTGGGCCGAACCGGGCCTGATGCTGACGCCGCACATCGGTGGTTTGAGCGAGCAGTCCGCAGCTCGGGCAAAGATCCTCGCGCTGTTTATCCGCAATCTGGAGAACTGGACGAAAGGCGACGCGCTCGAAAGCGAAGTCGATTTAGAGACGGGGTATAGAAAAATCGCAGCCGGGTAGCTGCGCGGCCCGACTGCGATCATCTGTTTTCATATAGCTATTCTTCCTGCCACGAGGGATCCTTCGGGTTCTGCGCAAAGCGCAGAACCTGTTTTTTCCCGCGCTCGTCGATAAATCCCATCTCCAGCGCCACATCGAGCAGCGTGGATAAGTCGGTCAGACTTTCGACCGGCACGCCGATCTCTGCCATCGTATCTGCGGCAGCCTGCATGCCGTACGTAAAGATCGAGATGACCCCCAGCACGTCGCAACCGACTTCCTGCAGCGCGACAGCGCTCTGCGCGCTGCTCATCGCCGTGGAGATCAAATCTTCGACGACGACGACTTTTTGCCCCGCCTCGCACCGCCCTTCGATGCGGTTCGTCCGCCCGTGCTCCTTGGCGCTGCTGCGCACATAGCCCATGGGCAGGTCCAGGATATCCGCCACGAGCGCCGCGTGCGCGATGCCGGCCGTCGCCGTGCCGAACAACCCCTCTGCATCGCCGAAGTGTCGACGCACGAGCTCTGCCAGCCCCGCTTCCACATCCTTGCGGATCAGCGGATAGGACAAAATGAGGCGGTTGTCGCAGTAGATGGGGCTCTTTATACCCGACGCCCACGTAAACGGCTCGTCCGGCCGGAGAAAGACCGCGCCGATGCGCAGCAGATGTCCGGCGATGAGCTTTTTCGTATTATCCATCGATTCCTCCTCTGAACTCTTCCACGCAGCGCGCATAGGCTGCCAGCGGGTCGTCCGCCCGCGTAATCGGCCGCCCTACGACGATGTAGTCCGACCCGTCCGCTCCGGCCTGCGCCGGCGTCGTGACGCGGACCTGATCGTCCGCAATGCCGCCGTTCGAAAAGCGGATGCCTGGCGTCACCGTCAAAAACGCGTCTCCGAGTTCTTTTTTTATCACCGCAGTCTCCAGCGGCGAACACACCACGCCGTCGAGCCCTGCTTCCTGCGCATTTTTTGCATACGAAAGCACGACCTGCTCCACCGTGCCGGGAATCAGAAGCTCCCGGTTCATGACGTCCTGACCCGTGCTGGTCAGCTGAGTGACGGCGATGATGAGCGGATGCGCGTAGCCGGAGCTTTCGGATGCTTCGCGCGCGGCCTGCATCATCGCGATGCCGCCGGCCGCGTGCACGTTCACCATGTCCGCCCCGAGCCGCGCGAGGCTGTATACCGCGCCCTGCACCGTGTGCGGTATGTCGTGCAGCTTCAGATCCAGGAACACCCGGTGCCCCCGCTCCTTCAGCTCGTACACGACATCGGGTCCTTCTGCATAGAACAGCTCTTTGCCGACTTTTACATACGGTCTGGCGCTGCCAAACCGCTCGAGACAGGCTCTCATTTGCTCTCTGTTTTGAAAATCCAGTGCGACGATCACGTCTTTCATTCTGTCCTCCCTATGGTTCATCTGCGTCGATGGTGGAGACCGGTATCGTCATGTCCTCCAGCACATTGAGCAGCACGTTGACTGTCGATAGACTCGTAAAGATCCCGATGTTGTTCTCCACCGCCGTGCGCCGGATCATAAATCCGTCCACGTGCGTGCCGGCCGTGATGTCCTGCGTGTTGATGACGTAGGCCACGTGCCCCCGGGTGAGGCTGCGCAGGATGTCGTCGCTCCCCTCGCTGATCTTCTTCTTGGGTCGCGTCTTGATTCCGTTTCGCTTCAGGAAGCTCGCCGTTCCCTCGGTCGCCTCGATGTTGAAGCCGAGGTTGTAGAAGCGCCGGATCAGCGGAAGCGCTTTCTGTTTATCCTTGTCGGCCAGCGTCACGAACACCGTACCGTAGTTCTCGACCCGGATGCCCGAGGCCTGCAGCGCCTTGAACAGCGCCCGGTTCAGGTTGACGTCGTAGCCGATCGCTTCGCCGGTCGACTTCATCTCGGGTGACAGGTACGCATCCAGTCCCCGCAGCTTGGCGAACGAAAACGTCGGGGCCTTGACGTACCAGCGCCTGCGATCCTCCTGCAGGAACGTACCGTAGCCGAGCTCCTTGAGCGTCTGCCCGAGCATCACCTTCGTGGCGACGTTCGCAAGCGGAATCCCGGTCGCCTTCGACAGGAACGGAACGGTTCTGGACGACCGGGGGTTGACCTCGATGACGTAGACTTTTTCCTTTTCGTCCACGACGAATTGAATGTTGAACAGGCCGCGGATGCCGATGCCAAGCCCGAGCTTGTTCGTGTACTCCACGAGCGTCTGCTTGACGTTGTCGGAGATGTCGAACGCCGGATACACGCTGATGGAGTCGCCGGAGTGAACGCCGGTCTCCTCGACGTGTTCCATGAGTCCGGGGATGTAGACATCGCGTCCGTCGCAGATCGCATCGGTCTCGAGCTCCTTGCCGGCGACGTACTTATCCACGAGCACCGGATGGCTCGGATCCACCTGCACGGCTGTGTTCAGGTAGACTTCGAGATCCCGGTCGCTGCGCACGATCTGCATCGCCCGGCCGCCCAGCACGTACGACGGGCGCACGAGCACCGGATAGCCGACTTCGGCCGCCACCTTGAGGCCGTCCTCCAGATTGTAGACGGCGCCGCCTGCCGGCTCGGGGATGTCGAGCTTGTGCATCAGCGCTTCGAAATAGTCCCGGTTTTCCGCCTGTTCGATCGCTTCCACACCCGTCCCGATGATCGGCACGCCCAGGTCGTGGAGCGCACGCGCCACGTTGATGGACGTCTGACCGCCCAGAGAGACGATGACCCCTTCGGGCTGCTCCGTCCACACGACGTTCATCACATCCTCGACGGTCACGGGCTCAAAGTACAGCTTGTCTGCTGTCGTGTAGTCGGTGGAGACGGTCTCGGGATTGTTGTTGATGATGATCGCTTCGCAGCCGCTTTCCTTGATCGCCCAGACGGCATGCACTGTCGAATAGTCGAATTCTACGCCCTGCCCGATGCGGATGGGGCCGGAACCCAGAACGAGCACGCTCTTTTTATCGGTAATCCGGTTCTCGGTTTCCCCTTCGTAGGATGAATACAGATACGGCACGTAGTCCTGCGCGGCACCGGCGTTGTCGACGATCCGGTAGACCGGCACGAGACCCTGCTCTTTGCGGAACAGCAGCACGTCGTTAAAATCGGCTTTCCAGGTGCGGGCGATGTAGGTATCAGAAAAACCCATGCGCTTGGCTTTCTGCAGCGCCTCCCGGTCCCACGGGCGCTCGGCGAGCTCGCGTTCGAAGGCGATGACGTCTGCAAACACGCGCACAAACGGCTCGACGATGCCGGTCGCGCGACAGATCCCCTCGATGGAGGCTCCCTTTCGCAGCGCCTCGCACAGCGCGAATATCCGCTCGTCCGTCGGCGTGGCGATAAACTCCAGCAGCTCGTCCTTCGTCTTGCTCTTGTATGCATCCAGCTCGAAGTGATCGGCGCCGATCTCCAATCCCCGCACCGCTTTGAGCAGCGCTTCCGAAAGCGAGCGACCGAGGCTCATCACCTCGCCGGTGGCTTTCATCTGGGTGGACAGCACGCGGGATGCCGACTGGAACTTATCGAAGGGGAAGCGCGCCATCTTGGCGACGATGTAATCGATGTCCGGCTCGACGGATGCAGGGATGCCGCTCACGTCGATTTCGGAGAGCAGCAGTCCGACCGCGATTTTCGCCGTTACGCGGGCAATCGGATAGGCGGTCGCCTTCGACGCCAGCGCAGAGGAGCGGCTGACCCGCGGGTTGATCTCGATCAGATAGTAGTTTTCCGTCCCCGGCTCGAGCGCAAACTGTACGTTGCAGCCGCCTTCGATTTCGAGGTGGTTCAGGATGTTCATGGCTGAGATCCTCAGCACGGAAAGCTGTTCGTCCGTCAGCGTCTGACACGGGGCAAACACGATGCTGTCGCCGGTGTGGACGCCGACGGGGTCGAGATTTTCCATGTGACAGACGACCAGTGACGTGCCGCCTGCATCGCGCATCACTTCGAACTCGATCTCCTGGTAGCCTCTTACGCTCTTTTCGATCAGGACCTGACGGACCGGCGACTCGTCGAGCGCGTGTTCCATGAGCGCCAGGAACTCCTCTTCGTCTTCGGCAAAACCGCCGCCGCTGCCTCCGAGCGTATAAGCCGGCCGCAGCACGACCGGGTAGCCGATGTCCGCGGCCGCCGCCAGTCCTTCCTCGACCGTGTGGACGACCTGCGATGCGATGACCGGCTCGCCAATCTGCTCGCACATCTTTTTAAACAGGCTCCGGTCTTCGGCTCGCTTGATGGACTCGATGCTCGTCCCGAGCACTTCGACCTGACACTCTTCGAGAATCCCTTTTTCGGCCAGCTGTACGCTCAAATTTAAGCCGATCTGACCGCCGAGGCCTGGCAGGATGGCATCCGGCCGCTCGAAGCGGACGATGCGGGCCACGTACTCGAGCGTAAGCGGCTCCATATACACCTTGTCGGCCATCTCGGTGTCGGTCATGATCGTCGCAGGGTTGGAGTTGATCAGGACGACCTGATATCCTTCCTCCTTGAGCGCAATGCAGGCCTGCGTGCCCGCATAGTCAAACTCCGCAGCCTGACCGATAACGATCGGCCCGGAGCCGATGACGAGAATTTTTTTAATATCTTTACGTTTAGGCATACACTCCTCTGTATCGTACGGCTGGATGTGTTTTAATCGGATGACGTGCGATAGACAATTCGACCATCGCATATCGTCAATCGTATATCGCCCCACAGTGTCCGGCCTTCGAAGGGCGTAGAGCGCCCCTTGGATGCAAACGCCTGCGGGTCGACGACAAAGGCGCGTTCGGGATCGACGACGACGAGATCGGCGGATTCGCCGATGCGGATGCCCGACGGCAGCCCCATCAGCTCGCGCGGGCGGATGCTCATCATCTCCACAAGCTGCGCCAGATCGATGGTGCCGGACCGGCACAGCTGCGTGTTGACCGCGGCGAAGCAGAGCTCGAGCCCCACGACACCCATGGCGCTGTTCAGAAGCCCGCCTGCTTTTTCCTCTGCGCTGTGCGGCGCGTGGTCGGTGGCGATGACCTCGAGCGTCCCGTCGCGCACACCTTCGATCAGCGCGGCCCGGTCTTCGGCGCTCCGCAGCGGCGGATTCATCTTAAAGCGACCGTCGTCCTGAAGATCGTCGTCGCAGAACACCAGGTGATGCGGCGTCACCTCTCCGCTGACCGGCAGACCTTTCTGCTTTGCTGCGCGGATCGCCTCGACCGTCTCCCGGCACGACACGTGGCACACGTGGTAGCGGCAGCCGGTCTGCTCCGCAAGGTCAATGTCACGCACCGCCTGTTCGTACTCCGACGCACACGGGATCCCGACCAGACCGTGCGCGCGCGCATACGACCCATCGTGAATACAAGCGCCTTCGGGAATCAGCGACTCATCCTCGCAGTGCGCGGCGATCACCTTGCCGAGCCCGGCCGCCGCCTTCATGGCGGCCTGCATCATCTCTGCGTCCTGAACCCCACGGCCGTCATCGGAAAACGCGACGCACGAACCGGCCAGCTCCTTCATATCGACCAGTTCCTCTCCGCGCTGCCCCATCGTAATCGCGGCATAGGGCAGCACCCGGATGATCGCATCCCGGTCGATGAGGGCCTGTTCGGCCGTTAGGGTTTGCTTCGAATCGACCGCGGGCGACAGGTTCGGCATGGCGCACACGAGCGTAAAGCCGCCGCGCGCGGCTGCCTGCGTGCCGGTTTGAATCGTCTCTTTATAAGAAAAACCGGGTTCCCGAAGGTGCACATGCACATCGGCGAAACCCGGAAACACCCCATACCCTTCGGCGTCGAACACCTCGACGCCCGCCGGTACGCCGATGCGGTCACCGAAAGAGCGAACCTTGCCGTCCTGAATCAGCACGTCGCCTTTCTGCAGCCGCCCCTCCCAATATACCGTCCCGTTTATGATCGCAAGGTTCGTCATTCCACAAATGCCCTTTCGATCGCGGCCATGCGGATAAACACGCCGTTTCTCATCTGCTGGAATATCCTCGAGTGCGGACTTTCGACCACGTCGTCGTCCACTTCGACGCCGCGGTTGAACGGTGCCGGATGCATGATGATCGCATTCGGCCTCATGCGGTTGGCGCGCTCCATGCTCATGCCGAAGCGGCGATTGTATTCCTCGGCCGTCATGTGCATCTGATCTTCGAGGCGCTCGCGCTGAATGCGCAGCGGCATCACGATGTCCATCGACTCGATCGCTTCGGCCAGCTCGATAAAGCGGATGCCGTTCTCCTGGAACTCTTCCGGGCCCGTCGCGTAGACTTCCATGCCCAGGCGGTGCATCACTTCCATGTCCGTGTGGGCGACCCGACTGTGCTTAATGTCGCCGACGATGCAGATCTTTAAGCCTTCGAATCCGCCGAACTCCTGTTGGATCGTCATCAGGTCCAGCAGGCTCTGCGTCGGGTGGCTGTTCGTCCCGTCCCCTCCGGAGAGGATGGGCACTTTGATGTTGGTCAGCTGCTTGTAGTATTCGTTCTGCTCGTGCCGGATGATGAGCGCATCGGATCCGATCTGCTCGAACGTCCGCACGGTATCGTAAAACGTTTCTCCCTTTTGCATCGAGGAGTTATCGACGTTGAACGTAAGCACTTTAGCGCCCAGGCGATACGCCGCCATGGAAAACGAGTGCTGCGTTCTGGTACTGGGCTCAAAAAAAAGGCTGGCAATGACTTTGTTCTCTGCCGCCCTGCATTCTGCGCCGTTTAGGAATTCTTCCGCTCTATTCACTATTTTTCGTATTTCACCAATGCTCAAGTCCGTCAGCGAAAACAAGTTTGCCATACGAGCACCTCCCCTTTCAACCTACGACAGTATAGCAAAAAATAGCCGACAAAACAATTGCCGGGCGAAATTCCGAAATAAATCCGGCGGTGAAAACCGCCGGATCGTCTCGTTATTCTCATGTATCTGCCGCACCCAGAGGTGATTGACCGATCAGGAATCGTGCAGCAAATTCTCCGTCTCTTCGCGCCGTTCGAGGATCGCCTGCTCGAGCATCATGTCTTTGACCTTCATGAGCCTCGTCTGGTTACCCCGCTCATTTTCGTCCAGCTTCATGCGGATGTAGCGGATCGTCTCGGTGAGCCTCGGGATCATGACGTACTCCAGCGCGTTGACGCGCCTTCTCGTCTTTTCGATTTCCAGCGCCATCAGATCGGCCTGCTTTTCCCTGGCGGCCAGATCCAGCATGTGCGGGAATACCTGGCTGAGACTTTTAACCGCGCTGTCCAGCTCTCCGGACGTGCCTGCAAACCCGTACGGGTAGATGTTGCCGGTATCTTCTTCGTCCGTAAACTCGAACACCGGCACGTTGACGCTCATCACATTGCGAACGCTCACGCCGATGGACACGGCCATCGTGGGGTACATCAGCGCCTCAGCCATCAGCTGCGGGCTCATGACCGCGCTTGCGACCGCAAAGCTGGCGTACACTTCCATCAGCTCTTTTTCGACGTTTTCGCGAAGCGCCTTGTTCTCCCGGGCAAGCTCTAAAAACTGCTTCATGAGTTCGTCGCGCTTGTCCTTCATCAGCTTGTGACCGCGGACGGCCACGACCAGCTTCTTCTTGAGGGACGTGAGGACCATCCGGGTGGGATTGACATTCATTCGTGCCATCGTCGTCTCCCCCCTTTAGGCTTCTCCGTCTTCCAGTGAACAGCTCTTTCGATCGTCGATGAGCTCCGATTCGTGATGCGCGCTGATTTCCGTGAGAGCGGCCGGCAGATAGCGGTCGAGGTATTCGTCGCGCACCCGCTTCAGCTCGCCTCTGGGCAGCAGGCCGAGAAGCTCCCAGCCGAGTTCCAGCGTCTCTTCGATCGACCGGTCCGTTTCAAATCCTTGCGATACGTAGCGGTTTTCGAATTCGTCGGCGAACTTGGCGAACAGCAGATCGACATCCGACAGCGCCGCCTCGCCGAGAATCGCCATGAGCTCCTTGCTCTGCTTGCCGCTGGAATACGCTGCAAACAGCTGGTTCATGGTGTCAGCGTGGTCTTCGCGCGTCTTGCCGCGGCCGATGCCCTTATCTTTGAGTCGGGACAGCGACGGCAGTACGTCGACGGGCGGAACGACCCCCTTGCGGTGAAGCTCCCTCGCCAGGATAATCTGACCTTCCGTAATGTAGCCGGTCAAGTCGGGGATGGGGTGCGTCTTGTCGTCTTCGGGCATCGTGAGGATGGGAATCATCGTGATGGACCCTTCGAACCCCTTCTTTCGTCCGGCGCGCTCGTACAGCGTCGCCAGGTCTGTATACATGTAGCCCGGATAGCCGCGCCGGCCGGGTACTTCTTTCCTGGCCGCCGATACTTCCCGGAGCGCTTCTGCGTAGTTGGTTATATCCGTAAGGATAACCAGCACGTGCATCCCTTTGTCGAACGCGAGGTATTCGGCCGCCGTCAGCGCGATTCGAGGCGTTGCGATACGCTCGATGGCCGGGTCGTTGGCGAGGTTTGTAAACAGAATCGTACGCTCGATGGCGCCGGTCCGCTTAAAGTCGCTGATAAAAAAGTCGGCTTCTTCGAACGTGATACCGATGGCTGCGAACACGACGGCAAAGTTGCTTTCTCCGCCGAGCACCTTCGCCTGCCTGGCGATCTGTGCCGCCAGGTTTGCGTGCGGCAGACCCGAACCCGAGAAGATGGGCAGCTTCTGTCCGCGCACGAGCGTGTTGAGGCCGTCGATCGCCGAGACGCCGGTCTGGATAAATTCGGCCGGATAGTCCCGGGCCGCCGGGTTCATCGGCAGGCCGTTGATGTCGAGATATTTTTCAGGGATGATCTCCGGCCCGTTGTCGTTGGGGCGTCCCAGACCGTCGAACACCCGGCCCAACATGTCTTCGGACACGCCGAGCTCGATGCCCTTGCCCAGGAAGCGCACTTTACTGTCGAGCAGGTTGATGCCGGCGGCGCTTTCGAACAGCTGCACGAGCGCGTTCGGTCCGTTGACCTCGAGCACCTTGCACTGCCTGACTTCGCCGCTTGGCAGGATGATCTCTCCCAGTTCGTCGTACGAGACGCCTTCCACGTCCTTGACGAGCATCAAGGGTCCCGCTACTTCCGAAATGCTTTTATATTCTTTTATCATTCCGCACTTCCCCCTTTGCTGACCAGTTCGCGGACGTCACGCTCCAGCTCTTCCGCTATGTTTTTATAATAGGTCGGAACTTCCTCTTCGCTGACGTACTTAAACCGTCCGATGGACTCCCGGACCGGCAGCTGGATCAGCGACTGATAGCTGGCTCCCTGCCGGATGGCATCGAGGCTCAGCTCGTAGAAGTTGATGATGAGCCGAAGCAGCATGTACTGCTTGTCGAGCGATGCGTAGGTGTCCACCTCGTGGAACGCGTTCTGGTGCAGGTAGTCTTCCCGGATGGATTTGCACGCTTCCAGCTTCAGCCGGTCTGCAAACGACAGGGCGTCCTGCCCGACGAGCTGGACGATTTCCTGCAGTTCCGCTTCTTCCTGGAGCATGATCATCGTCTTCTGATACAGCTCCGGGAAGTCCTTGTCGACGTGCTCGGCGTACCAGGGCATCAGCCGGTCGATGTACAGCGAATAACTCGTAAGCCAGTTGATCGCCGGGAAATGCCTGGCATAAGCCAGCGTCGAGTCCAGGTTCCAGAACACTTTGACGATTCGCAGCGTCGCCTGAGATACGGGCTCCGAGATGTCTCCGCCCGGCGGCGATACGGCCCCGATGGCGGTCAGCGCCCCTTCCCGTCCTTCCGAACCCAGCGCGATGACGCGCCCGGCCCGTTCGTAGAACTGCGCCAGCCGCGATGCGAGGTAGGCCGGATAGCCTTCTTCGCCCGGCATCTCTTCCAGACGGCCGGACATCTCTCGCAGCGCCTCGGCCCAGCGAGAGGTCGAGTCGGCCATGAGGGCGACGGAATAGCCCATGTCTCTGAAGTATTCGGCGATCGTGATGCCCGTATAGATGGAGGCTTCACGGGCCGCAACCGGCATGTCCGATGTGTTGGCAATCAGCACAGTCCGCTTCATGAGGGGCTCGCCGGACTTCGGATCTTTAAGCTCCGGGAACTCCATCAGCACGTCGGTCATCTCGTTGCCGCGCTCGCCGCAGCCGATGTACACGACGATGTCCGCATCCGCCCACTTGGCCAGCTGATGCTGCACGACGGTCTTGCCGCTTCCAAACGGACCCGGCACCGCCGCCACACCGCCTTTTGCGATGGGGAACAGCGTGTCGATGACGCGCTGCCCGGTCACCATCGGCATCTCGGGTACGAGCTTTTCCTTATACGGTCTGCCGCGCCGCACCGGCCATTTCTGCATCATGGTGACGTCGATCCGCCTGCCGGCATCGTCGACGAGAACGCACACCGTCTCCTCGACGGTAAAGCTGCCCTTCGAGATTTCCTCGACCCGGCCGCCTGTGCCGACCGGCACCATAACGCGGTGCACGACCGACACGGTCTCCTGAACCGTGCCGATGACGTCGCCGCCCTGCACGATCGCTCCGACTTCGACTGTCGGCTCAAACTCCCACTTGATATCGCGGGGAAGCGCTTCGACGTTGATGCCGCGCGTAATGTTCGGACCGCTCATTTCCAGCATGGCGTTCAGCGGCCGCTGAATGCCGTCGTAGATATTCTCGATCAGGCCCGGTCCCAGTTCGACCGACAACGGTGCGCCTGTCGTATACACTTCGGCGCCCGGCCCGAGGCCCGCGGTCTCTTCGTACACCTGGATCGAAGCCTGGTCCTGATGCATTTCGATGACTTCGCCGATCAGGCCGTGCTCTCCAACCCGGACGACGTCGAACATATCGGCGTCCTGCATCCCGCTGGCGATGACCAACGGCCCGGAGACTTTGACTATTTTCCCTCGTTTCACTGCTCTGTTCACCTGCCCTCTCTATTCCTGATTTCCGTAGATGATATCGACGCCGACGGCGCGCTCCACCGCTTTCTTGGAGTGCCCCACGCCGACCCCGTAGCTGCCGCACATTCCTGGAATGGGAATGATGGCCGGCAGTTGCATATCCTTGTACTTTTCGATGTCGTCCGACATATCCTTGCCGTAGTTTTCGGTCAGGTACAGGATCGCGTATTCGCCGCACTCCGCCAGCCTGTGGAATACGGCCTTCGCTTTTTCCAGATCATCGCACGGAAAGACAGACAGTCCCACGGCAACGAAACCCGATACGCTCTGTTTATCGCCGATGACTCCTATCTTATACATATATCCTCCTCATTCTGGCATCCAGCTGTTCCGGCGCAAGCCCCTGCTCGATCGCGGCCAGAATAATCCGTATCAGACGGATTTCCCCCTCCATCGCAATCAGATAGGCGACGGGTATTTCCAGACCTGCCGACACATACCGCGCACGGATCGCGTAATCCATGATGGCGTTGTCGCACAGGCGCTCCAGCTCCGTAAACCGGCCGGTGTCGGCCAGCTGCTTGCCGCCTTTCGCCATCACTTCCTCGAAGTTATGGTACGAGCGGAGCCGTTCGGCAAACTGCACGTACTCTTCGTCGAAGCCCGTTACAAACACGCTTTCGGCGATATCGCCCCCGGGCAGGAACACTCTGTTAAAAGCGACCCAGTCCCGCTTCATTTCCCGGATCCGCGCAAAAGTCTTGATGTTAATCGTGTCGATCAGAAGCGTTACGTAGTCGATCAGATACTGGCAGCCGGTCTCTTCGGC
>DUTT01000050.1 GCA_012841925.1 Clostridiales bacterium
CGGCATCGAGCCGGACATGGAGCGCATCCAGTCCTGGCTCAGGAGACGCTCGCCCGGGCAGAGTGCCACCGCTTCGCCCCGGAAGGAAGCGGACGTCCCGGACATTTTATCGGGCCTTTCCGACGGACGGACGTGCGGCGCGCCGCTTTGCGCGGTGCTGTTCAATCAGGACGCCCGCTCGCAGGACTACGACGACTTTCGCCGCGTGCCCCGGCCGGGCCACGCGGACTTTACGGCCTTCGTCAAGACGGGAGGAGCCAACGATTACCGCGGAGGAGGCCACTATTCCGGCCGGCTGATGGCACCGCTCGTGTTTGCCGGCGCCCTGTGCGCCCAGCTGCTCGAAGAAGAAGGCATCGCAATCGGCGCGCACATCGCCTCGGTCGGACCGGTGGAAGACGCTCCGTTCGACCCTGTGCACGCGACAGAGGGACAGCTGAAGGCTGCGCAGGAAGCGCGCTTTCCGACCCTCGATCCGCATGCGGGCGAAGAGATGGAAAAGCACATCCTCGACGCGTCCGCCCGAAACGATTCGGTCGGTGGAATCGTCGAATGCTGCATCCTCGGACTGCCGCCCGGCCTCGGAGATCCCATCTTCGACGGCCTGGAGAACCGCATTGCCGCCGCCGTGTTCGGCATCCCCGCCGTCAAGGGCGTGGAGTTCGGCGCCGGGTTTGATGCAGCCCTGTCCGCCGGCAGCGTCAACAACGACGCGTTCTACTACGACGGAGACCGCGTCCGCACGAGGACGAACCACAACGGAGGCATCCTCGGCGGTCACGCGACCGGCATGCCCGTTTTGTTCCGCGCGGCCTTTAAGCCCACGCCGTCCATCGGCCTCGAGCAGGAATCCGTCGATTTAACCACCGGAAAACCGGCCCGCATCACCGTGCGCGGCCGTCACGACCCCTGTGTCGTCCCAAGAGCGGTACCCTGCGTGGAAGCCGCCGCAGCCGTTGCAGTGTATGACTTGTTATTAGGAGGCAAGCGATGAGCAATATGGAAAAATACAGAGAACAGATCGACCGCATAGACGATGAACTGGCAGATCTCTTTAAGCAGCGCATGGACGTCGTCGCAGATGTCGCCCGCCACAAAAAAGAACACGGACTGCCGGTGCAGGTCAGAGACCGCGAGCGCGAAATTATCGAGCGGATGACGGAGAGGAACGGAGACAGCCTTGCGATTTCCACCAAGGTATTCTTCAACACGCTGTTCGACCTGTCGCGTTCGTCGCAGGCCAAGCTCCTGTCGGAAGAAGCTCCTTTGGAACAGAAAATCCGCGATGCCATCGAGCGCACGCCGGATCTGTTTCCGCAGAAGGCCGTCGTGGCCTGCCAGGGTGTAGAAGGTTCGTACTCCCAGCAGGTATGCGATAAGATGTTCGCCCTGCCGAGCATCATGTACTTCCGCAACTTCGAGTCGGTGTTCAACGCCGTGGACAAGGGCCTGTGCAAATACGGCATCCTGCCCATCGAAAACAGTTCGTACGGTTCCGTCAACGAAGTGTACGATCTGATGAAAAAATACCGCTTCCACATCGTGCGCAGCAGCAAGCTGAAGATCAACCATTCGCTCCTGGCAAACACAGGGACAAAACTCGAAGACATCCGGGAAATCTATACGCACGACCAGGCGCTCGGCCAGTGCAGCGCCTTTGTAAACGCGCACGAAAACATCCGCTTTACGACATGCGAGAACACCGCGGCCGCAGCAAAGCTGGTCGCAGAGAGCGGGCGCAAGGACGCGGCTGCGATTTCGTCGGGCGTCTGCGCAAGCCTGTACGGTCTGACGGCGCTGGAGCACGACATCCAGGACAGCGACGACAACTATACGCGCTTTATCTGCATCTCAAAAAGCCTGGAAATCTATCCCGGTTCGCACAAGATCAGCCTGATGATGGCCATTTCGCATACGCCGGGATCGCTGTACCAGACGGTGGCGAAGTTTGCTTCGCTGGGCCTGAACCTGTGCAAGATCGAAAGTCGGCCGATCGTGGGCACCGACTTTGCGTTTATGTTCTACTTCGACATCGATGCGAGCATCAACGCGCCGGAAGTGCTGACGTTTATAGGCGAACTCCAGGGATCCTGCGATCCGTTCGTGTTCCTGGGCGCCTATTCGGAATACTGACATGCGGTTCGGTCTCATCGGCAGGCGGCTGTCGCACAGTTACAGCAAGCTGATTCACGAAAAACTCGGCCGCTATCGCTACGGGTTGATTCCGCTCGAAGCCGATGAGCTGGAATCTTTTGTGCTGGGCGGCGATTGGGCAGGGCTCAACGTGACGATCCCCTACAAGCAGGACGTCATCCCTCTTTGCGACGAGCTTTCGGACCGCGCCCGGCGCATCGGAAGCATTAACACGCTCGTCCGGCGGGACGACGGAACGATTTTCGGCGACAACACCGACTATGACGGGTTTTGCGCGATGGCCGACGAGATCGGCGTAGACTTTGCAGAGAAGAAAGTGCTGATCCTGGGCAGCGGCGGCACATCGCTGACCGTGCAGGCGGTCGTCGCCGACCGCGGCGGGCAGTCGGTCGTCGTGTCGCGCAGCGGAGAGAACCACTACGGGAACCTCCATCTGCACAGCGATGCGGACATCATCGTCAACGCGACGCCGGTGGGCATGTTTCCGGATACGGACGCCCGACCCGTGGATCTGACCGATTTTCCTGCGTGCCGGGCGGTGCTCGACGTCATATACAACCCGTTTTACTCGCGGCTGATCCTGCAGGCGCGGAAGCTGGGCATCGCGTGCAACGGAGGCTTGACGATGCTCGTCGCGCAGGCCATACGCGCAGCGGAGCTGTTTGCGGGGATCCCTGTACCCGACGGCCTCATCCGGGGCATCCGCGAGGATCTGATGAGCGATCTTTTTAACATCGTAATCATCGGCATGCCCGGCTGCGGCAAGACGACGGTCGGCAAGCAGCTTGCGGCGGAGATGGGGCTGGACTTTGCGGACACGGACGAAGCCGTGGAGCAGGC
>DUTT01000051.1 GCA_012841925.1 Clostridiales bacterium
ACCACTGCTCATACAAGTCGCGTACGAGCAGGAAAAACTGCTCGAAGCAGCGTAGAAAAAAGAAGCCGCATGCAACAAATGAATTGTGACCGCGATGAATTTACACACTATTTTGGACTTGACCGCTGCTTCTTAGTCGCTCTTGCGCGGTCCAGTTCCAATTTCCCTGAAGTGCACGATTTAGCCCGGTTTACAGGCCGTTCTGTTCCAAATTCGCCGAAATGCACGGCAAACCCGGAAGATTTCGCCAATAATGGGCAGAATTCGTCGAAATGCACGATATTTTCAGATTTTTTCGCTTATAATCGTGCAAAACAGCGAATTTGGAACATTATTTGCGTTTCTACTCGCTTTCTGCGTGCAAAACAGCGAATTTGGCTCAGCGAAATTCAAAAATACTGTGAAATCGTGCAAAGTAGCAAATTTGGCTCACCGCACACCTTTGCCGCATTTCCCGGTTGCACCAGAGCTGGCGGGCAACATCTGCCGCGGCCAGCTTCCTGCTGATTTACAAACGAGAGCTGGCGAGCAGCGTCCGACGCGGCCAGCTTCCTGCTGATTTATAAAAAGAGCTGGCGGGCAATGTCTGCCGCGGCCAGCTTCCTGCTGATTTACAAACGAGAGCTGGCGAGCAGCGTCCGACGCGGCCAGCTTCCTGCTGATTTACGAAAAAGAGCTGGCGAGCAATGTCTGCCGCGGCCAGCTTCCTGCTGATTTACGAACGAGAGCTGGCGATCAGCGCCTACCGCGGCCAGCTTCCTGCTGATTTACGAACGAGAGCTGGCGACCAGCGCCCACCGCAGCCAGCTTCCTGTCAACCCGCAAATATAGGATAGATACTGCAATCGGCGGTTCCTTAGTAAGATTTCCCACAAATTAAGTTACCAGTTCTCCACCGCCGGAGCGTATTCGCCTCGTGGCCGTTGTCACACTCGCTCAGCGCGGGGAAACAAGGATCGCAGGTTTTGCTGCATCGGTAAGAATTTATCCGATTTAATCTGCATGCGCTTCCCAATGCGACGCGATAGATTGATTGCAAAGTTCTCGCATGCTTTTTGATCATACAGTTGAATTGTGCTGAGATTCATAATCTCAATTCCCTGTCGTTCTAAAGCAGAGGCACGCAGTGTGTCGCGTCCCTGAGAAAGAGGGCTGTGATGAAACTCAAAACTGTTGTACTCAATACCAAGTTTTTCTTTCGTATAATATAAATCTACAAAGCAGCGAACCGGATTTCGCTGGCGGTCGCTGCTCTCCTTCATTTTGATTTCGTAGTTAAAAATCGGTGACCCAAGGCCGTACCCGCCCAGCGCATAAGGAAGGCACAGAACCATATAGACAAGGGACTCCATAATCGAAGCGGAGCCCCCTTCAATATAGTGGAGCGCTCGAAGCGCATTCGGGCGTCCACGGATTCCTACGGCTTTCTCGGCGAAGTTTTTTAGTTTGTATTTTGTAGTGACTGCTTCGCCGGGGCATCCCGGAGCGTGACCGCATAACTGAAGACCAAGCAGAATTGTCCTCTGGATATCCAGTTCGGCTGCTAATTGAAGAAAAGTCAACTCCGGACTTGCGATTCGAACACCGTTATGAGTTATGATGGCATCGTTTGGCAGGTCGCCCTGACAAAGATGTGTCACCTGACCGGGCTTATATTTTCGCGCTCCCAGCTGAGTAAATGTTAGGTGCACATCGGCGGAGGCATCGCCCAGAAATGCGTCGATCTGTGGGATGCCCCACATGCGTGCAGCCGAAATATGTGATATATATTTCCTCATGGCTGAACAATATCATAATTCCCATTATTTGGCAACCTTTATATTCCAATTTTACCATTTATTCTATTTATTGATTTCGCATGTGCGTGACCGGTTTGGTGAACCGCTGCGCGGCTTTGATTCTTACAGTGCCGTGCTCAGCATTCCCAGAAGGCGTGCTACATAGTTACCCTTTGCTTCTCTGTTCCAAATTTCCTGAAGTGCACGATTTCGCCCGAATTCGAGGCCGCCTTGTTCCAAATTCGTCGAAATGCACGACAAACCCGGAAGATTCCGTTGATAATGGGCAGAATTCGCCGAAATGCACGATATTTTTTGATTTTCCCGCTAATAATCGTGCAAAACGGCGAATTTGGAGCAGTATTTGTGATTCCAATCGCTTTCTGCGTGCAAAACGGCAAATTTGGCTCAGCGAAATTCAAAAATACTGTGAAATCGTGCAAAGCAGCGAATTTGGAACACCGTGCACCTTTGCCGCATCGTCCAAGTGCATCAGAGCTGGCGATCAACGCCCACCGCGGCCAGCTTCCTGCTGATTTACGAACGAGAGCTGGCGGACAGCGACCGCTGCACCAGATCAGCGGTGCAGCTGCCAATCCTGCGCGCTTGTTTTCGCCTTAACTCGCGATGCAATCACCTCACCAGATCAGCGATGTACCCTGCCGACTATGCGCGCTTGCCCTCCTCCGAAGAATATGCTACACTGCTTGCGGCGTGCAGCCCGGCAGCGGCTGCGACCTATGGAGAAATTGTATGAAACGAAATAAAATTGTCGCAATAGCGCTCCTGTGTGCCGCTCTGGTGCTGGTTGCAGGATGCGGTCAATCAGAGGAGCCGGACGTGCCGCAGGCGTATGTCCAGGGCATCCTCGACACGCTGTACCTGGGCGAAGTATCCGGAGATCTCTTAGCGCTGACGGGTACGGAAGATGCGGATGTTCTCATGGCCGAATACGAAAACGGACTGGCGGTCGAAGCGGACTACTTTGCGCACTTCTTTTCAACCGGCGATCTCTCGGAAGATGCTACAGTCCTGGTAAAGGAATTCTACCGGGACCTGTATCGCCTTGCGCGATACGAGGTTGCGCCCTCGGTCGACGCCGGGGAGTCAGGCGTTGCCGGAAGTGACGAAGACGGCAAAATGCTTTACACTGTCGACGTGACTGTCGAACCGATCGACGTCGTACTGCGGTTTGTCGACGAGGAGCTCAACGCCTATGCGCAGCGGTTCAAAGCAGAAACATCCAACGACCTTCCGGCAACCGAGCGACAAATGCTTTATGTCGGTGGTCTGCTCGAGGGGATCCGAGGCTATATGAAGGCACCAGGCTATCTTGAACCCGTGACCATCCGCGTGGAGGTATCGCAGGATGCCGGCGACGAGCTGTATCGCATCCGGGGAAACGGTCTGACGGATATCGACGAGCAAATTATCCACTATCGGTAATCCTCCAGGCCGGGTGATTGCGCAATGCGGTACAATCACATGCTGCGACCAGTCGTCTACCAGCAAAATATATCGTCAGAAAACACAAAAGCCGGAGTCCAAACGGACTCCGGCTATATTGTTTGTAAGTTCAATGTGGACTCTCAATCGATATATATGTCCACTTCTTAGTAGGCCTACAAGCGATTGCTGTCTGCATATGCATTTCAGCTTTATCCCCTGCAAATTTCGGTTTCAACAGCACACATAGAATTTGTGCCACATTCGCCGCTCTGTCTTGCAGGCAGTTCGGAAGAGCGCGCCGCTTTACCTACTTGACGGTAATCAATTCGTAGGCCCGGCTCCCCATGCCCAGTTTTTCTCCGTGCTCGAGACAGACTTCCCAGTTCGTGTCGGGATGCACGGATGCAAAGTGGTCTTCCTTTTTGCACTCCGCGTTGTGCAGCTGACTGCCGGGAAGCGCCGGCTGACGGTTGACGGCATCCGCACAGGCCTGGTCCAGTGCGACCGGGTCGAACGAAGCGAACATGCCGACAGAAGGAACGATGGGAATGTCGTTTTCTGCGCCGCAGTCGCAGTTCGGCGACACGTCGATAACGAGGCTCATGTGGAAGGCCGGGCGACCTTTGAGCACGGCCCAGGCGTATTCGGCCATCTTCCGGTTCAGGATGTCGTTGGATTCATCCCACCTCGGAGCCATCGCACCCGTGGGACATACGCCGATACAGCGCCCGCACCCCACGCAGTACTCTTCCTGAATCTCCGCAATTCCGTCGATGACGACGACTCCTTCGTGCGCGCAGTTCTTGACGCACAGACCGCAGCCAATGCACCTTTCCGTCCGCACGCGCGGCGTTCCGTGGCTGTGCATTTCCATCTTGCCCGAATGCGAGCCGCAGCCCATGCCGATATTCTTGATGGCTCCGCCGAAGCCGGTCGATTCGTGACCCTTAAAGTGCGTCAGCGAAAGGAACACATCGGCATCCATGACCGAGCTGCCGATTTTCGCTTCTTTGACGTATTCGCCCCCGTCGACAGGAACGAGCGTCTCCGTAAGCCCTTTGAGGCCGTCGGCGATGATGAGGTGACAATCGGTCGAAAACGGCGTATACCCGTTCGAATACGCCGACTCCAGGTGGTCGAGGGCATTTTTCCGTCCGCCGACGTACAGCGTGTTACAGTCCGTCAGGAACGGCTTGCCGCCCTGCTCTTTTACAACGTCGACGACGATTTTCGACCAGTTCGGTCGCAAAAATGCCAGGTTGCCCGGCTCGCCGAAGTGAATCTTAATCGCTGTGAACTGATTTTTAAAATCGATATCGCCGATGCCGGCCTTTTCGATGAGGCGCCGGAATTTGACGAGCAGCCCGTCTCCGAGCTCTGTGTGTAAATCTGTAAAATAGACTTTTGCTTTATCCATCATATCCTCCTGAAGATAAAGAGAGGATGGCGCCGCCACCCTCTCCCCTGTTATGCAAGCGCGTTTTGAGTGTAGTTGTGGATCTCCGCGACCCCTGTATACGTTTTCTGTTCCTTGCCGCTGACGACGACGGCCGTCGGCGCCTTAAGCACGCCATAAGCCCTGGCCAGCTCCCGGTTCTCCTCGGCCAAAATCACCTCGAACGGCACGCCCGCCCGCTGGAGCAGCGCCTGAGCCGTGCTGCAGTTCGGGCAGGTGCTCGTCGTAAATAGAAGCGTTTTATTGCCGGGCGAATCCGACGCCTGACGGTGCACGGTATCTGCGCTGCAGTCCGACAGCGCCGCCGCTGCATCGTACGTCTTCCGATCGCGGTACTCCTGAGCCTTTCCATCGTTCCAGTTCTGGACCGGTCGATAGTACCCGGTGATGCGGCTGTACACCTCCGCAATTTCCCCGCACTCGGGACACGTGTGCTCCTCGCCGGCGATGTATCCGTGATTCTTGCAGATGGAATACGTCGGAGACATCGTATAGTACGGGAGCTTATAGTTTTCCGCGATGGCCCGGACGAACGTCGCAGCCGCTTTCCAGTCGGGGAGCTTTTCGCCCAGGAACGCGTGGAACACGGTGCCGGACGTGTACAGCGTCTGCAGGTGATCCTGCACGTCGAGCGCCTCGAACACGTCTTCCGTATAGCCGACCGGCAGATGCGAGCTGTTCGTGTAATAGGGCGTGGCCCCTTCGTGGGCCGTAATGATGTCCGGATAGCGCTTGACATCGTGCTTGGCGAGCCGGAACGCCGTGGATTCCGCAGGCGTCGCCTCCAGGTTGAACAGATCGCCGTACTGTTCCTGGTAGTCCGACAGGCGCCGGCGCATGTGCTCGAGCACTTCGGCTGTAAACATCTGCGTTTTAAGACTCGTCATGTCGGCCTTGAGCCACGCGGCATTCAATCCCGCTTCGTTCATGCCCACGAGACCGATGGTGGAAAAGTGGTTCGCAAACGTTCCAAGATACCGCTTCGTGTACGGATACAGCCCTTCGTTTAGAAGCTTTGTGATGATCTTCCGTTTCGTATCCAGCGAGCGCGCCGCGATATCCATCAGCCGGTCGAGCCGCTTGTAAAAGTCCGTCTCGTTCTGCGACAGATAGGCGATCCTGGGCATGTTGATCGTGACGACGCCGACGCTGCCCGTGCTCTCGCCGCTTCCGAAAAATCCGCCGGACTTTTTGCGCAGTTCCCGCAGATCCAGACGGAGCCGGCAGCACATGCTGCGGACGTCCGATGGCTCCATGTCGCTGTTGATATAGTTCGAAAAGTATGGTGTACCGTACTTCGCCGTCATCTCGAACAGCAGCCGGTTGTTCTCCGTCTCCGACCAGTCGAAATCCTTCGTAATCGAATACGTGGGAATCGGATACTGGAAACCGCGGCCGTGCACGTCACCCTCGATCATAATTTCGATAAACGCCTTGTTGATCAGATCCATCTCGGCCTTGCAGTCGCCGTACGTAAAGTCCTGCTCGACCCCGCCCACGATGGCCGGTTCGTCTGCCAGATCCGCCGGTACGGTCCAGTCGAGCGTGATGTTGGAAAACGGGGCCTGCGTTCCCCAGCGGCTCGGCGTGTTGACGCCGTATATAAACGATTCGATGCATTTTTTAATCTGATCGTAATCCAGGTTGTCCGTTTTGACAAACGGTGCCAAATACGTGTCGAACGACGAAAATGCCTGCGCACCCGCCCACTCATTCTGCATAATGCCGAGGAAGTTGACCATCTGATTGCACAGCGTGGCCAGGTGCTTGGCCGGGGCTGAGCTGATTTTACCGCGGATGCCGCCGAGACCCTCCTGGATGAGCTGCTTGAGCGACCAGCCTGCACAGTATCCGGTGAGCATGGAGAGGTCATGGATGTGGATATCCGCATTTTTATGAGCGGCCGCCACCTCGTCGTCGTACACTTCCGACAGCCAGTAATTCGCCGTGACAGCGCCTGAGTTCGACAAGATAAGTCCGCCGACAGAGTACGTGACCGTCGAGTTTTCCTTGACGCGCCAGTCGGTGACCTTGACGTAGCTGTCGACGATTTCCTTGTAGTCGACGATGGTGGATTTGAGGTTGCGGAGCTTTTCTCTCTGACGTCTGTACAGGATGTACGCTTTGGCGACATCGGCATATCCGGCCTGCACGAGCACCGTCTCCACGCTGTCCTGGATATCCTCGACCGCGATGAGCCCGTTTTGGATTTTAGGCTCGAAATCGGCCGTCACCTTGAGGCTCAGGAAGTCGATGATGGACGGATGGTATTGCTTTTCCTGCGCTTCGAAGGCCATCTTTATGGCTGAGGAAATCTTCTCGAGGCTGAATCCTACGATTTTCCCGTCTCTCTTCACTACCTGATACATGATTTTCCCCTCCCGATGACTGCTCTGGCTGTTTAAAAAAACACGCAAGCCGCTTGCATAAAAATACGACAGACGCGCACATTTATTCTATACAAACAGGGCCGGTGTGTCAACCGGTCATCACCAGATATTGTGGTTTATTATTGCTTTGGATACTAACTGATGTAGAGGGAAGGAAAAATAGTTATTTTTTGCCAATTGGATTCAATGGCAGCCGATCGGCTTCAAATGCCCCGCAGGTGCGCATCCGGAATGTGCGGAAGGACCGCCCGGCGCAGCGATTCCATCTCTTCGGGCGCATAGGCGGTCCACCCCGGTTCGATGAGATCGCCGGAGTCGATAAACGTCTGCAGGTAATAAGGGGCGGGGGCAGTTCTTCCTGAACGTTTGATCTGGTGCGCCAGCCAGCGCGCGAGGACGATGAGGTCGTCCCGCCGGTGGAATTCCCGCACGACCGTCGTGCGGAATTCCACGTCTGCGCCGGATGCCAGAGCGACGAGGACCGACTGCTCCACGAGGCGCAGCACGTCTTCCTCCGCCTGCGGAGGAAGACCGGCGGTCTCTGCATATCGCCCGGGCGCATTCTTGATGTCCACAGCCACGCAATCGACGAGGCCGTCCGAAAGCAACGATTCGAGTTCTTCGGGAAACGACCCGTTCGTATCGAGCTTTACATCGTATCCGAGCTCCTTGACCTCCGTCAGAAACGAATGAAGGCGGCCCTGTATCAGCGGTTCGCCGCCCGTCACGCACAGACCGCTCAAACGCCCTTTCCGCTTTTTCAGGTGTTCGAGCACCTGCTGTTCGACATGCGCTCCGCTCCGTCCGGTTCCGGTCACAAGCGAAGCGTTGTGGCAAAACGGACAGCGGAAATTGCAGCCTTCAGCAAACACGGTCGCCGCGAGGCGACCGGGATAGTCGAGCAGTGTCAGTTTCTGAAATCCTTCTGCGAATATCATGCGCTGCTCCCTTTGTCCGGATCATCGGCCCGCCGCAGAAGCTTTTCGAACTCGGTTACCGGAAGCGCAGGCGAATACAGAAATCCCTGCACGATGTGGCAACCCATCGTTACCAGTTCGTCTGCCTGTTCCACGGATTCCACGCCCTCGGCCACTGTCTTAACGCCGATATCGTTGCACATCTCCAGTATGGAGCGCACGATGCTCCGCGCTTTTTCGCTATTTTTCTGCGTCGTAGACAGAAAGCGCATGTCGAGCTTCAGCACATCGACCGGCACATCCTTGAGCATGTTCAGCGAAGAGTACCCGGTACCGAAGTCATCCAGGTACAGCGAAAGACCCTCATTGCTCACCGTGCGCAGCACATCGTTGACGTGCTCAAAGTCGTCCGAAAATGTGCTTTCGGTCACCTCGATCCCAAGCATGGCCGGACACACACTCTCTTCCCGGATTACTTTCAACAGGCGCTCTTTAAATTTGGGGTCAAACAAGTCGACTTTCGAAATATTGACCGAGATGGGAACGGTTAGCTTCCCTTGCTCGCTCCAACTGCGCTGCATAGCGCAGACCTGTCGCCACACGTAGCGGTCGAGCTCCGAAATAAAGCCGTTCTCCTCGAACAACGGTATAAATTCTCTGGGAAGAAGCAGACCGCGAGTCGGGTGCTCCCACCGCGTCAATGCCTCGGCTCCGACGAGCTCGCCGGTCACATGGTGATACCACGGTTGGAAAAACACGCGGAATTCATCGTTAGCCAGCGCGCGGTGCATGCGGGATACGACTTCTTTTTCCTTTTGCTCCCGATGTCTCAAACGGTCGTCATACAGCGCATAGCGATCGGTGTACCCTCCTTTGACGACGTTCTTCGCTGCCTGGGCCCGGTCGATCATCACAATCACATCTTCATCGATGTCCTGCACAACGTAAATACCGAAATTCGCAACGACGTCCATGTTCGGCTCGAGCTCTTTAATTTTCCGGATGGTGTCAGGGATAAACGCATGGTGTATCGCGTCGGCATCATAGGGGAGCAGCACCAGGAACTGGTCCGCATTCAGCCGCGCGGCGTCGCCCTCATCCTCCGTCGCCGTCGCCAGGATATTTCCGATATGGCACAGCAGCCGGTCACCCGCTTCGAATCCGAACAGTTCGTTGACGATGCGAAAACGATCCACATCCATCGCGATCAGGGCATAGGTACCGGGTTCGGCCAGCCGCACGCGCGACGCAACGTTATAAATAAAGGCATCCTTGCTGTGAAGTCCGGTCAGATCGTCGTAGAGCGCAAGCTTGCGAAGCTGCTCGACGGCGAGCACCTCTTCGTGTACGTCGTTCAAAACGATCAGCACTTTGCCTGCGCCCACCTCTTTGCCGCTCAGCTTTACAATCCGCATGCGGAACCAGCATTCGCGCCCCTGATCGTTCTTTAAGCGCACATCCGTGCTCATGCTTCCCTGCTCTTCGCTCATCGAAACATTTCGGATAATTCTTTGTATGAGATTGATCGTCTCAGCATCGGTCACGCCGTCCTGGCTCAGAATCTGCCACAACGGCCGTTCGTCGTACATGCCGGTAAGGTATTTAGAAGCGTTGATGTCGTACGAGTACCGGTCGTTTTCAAAATCGTATTCGATCACAATCGTCTGTGTGCTTTCCAGAATACCGCGGTATCTCCACTCTTCTTCGTTCTGGAACACATAGCAGCGATCCGGTTCATGTTTTACTTCGATTTCTTCGTGCCCGTGATCGGGTTTTGTTACATCGAGCGCTCCGCTGCGTTTGGCCCGGTACAGCGCCCGGTCCGCTTTATCGAACAATTCGTCGAAAGTACGCCCGTCTTCGGGGTACATCGACACCCCTGCGCTGCACGTCGCCGAAAACTCGTTGCCCGTCCACGCTGTCAGCGAAGCATTCATGTGACGGATGCGCCGGCTCACCGGCGCGCTGCCGGTCACATTGTGAAGGAAAACGCAGAATTCATCGCCTCCGATGCGGCCGATTAAGTCGGCCTGGCGAAATACCGAACGCAGCGTGTCGGCCACGGCAACGAGTGCGCGGTCACCCGCGGCGTGACCGTTCAGGTCGTTGATCATCTTTAAATTGTCGAGGTCGATAAGCACCAGCGCATGTGTCGCATCCTTTTGACTGTTTGCAATTGAAGCGTTTACCTGTTCTTTAAACGTACCCCGGTTGAACACGCCCGTCAGCGAATCCTTCTCGGACCCGTGGATCAGAGCCAGCTCTCTTTGCTTGGCCTCATCGACATCCTCGAACAGTTTGTACGACTTAATTTCACCTGTTTCCGGGTATTCGACCATCTGCACAGTCAGGCGAACCCAGCGCGGTTCTTTGTTTTTTTCCAACAGCCGGAATTCGATTTTCATGCCGCGCCGGCCCTCGTAATAGCTCTTCAGCAGCGCTTCCCGGTCCATGACGGACGTAAACAGGGCAGCATCCTCCGGGTGCACATACGTTTTGACAAACGTCTTCATCCGCTGGTTATAGGCTCCGATATGTCGCACCGCCACAGCGTCGAATAACGCTCCTTCCGTGTGATCGACAGTGTCGCGCGTCAGATTCTGCTCCAGGAAGCGGTATTTTTCTGCTGGAAACTCGTCCAGTAACGCCCGCCAGCGCTGAAGGGCCAGCTCGCGGTCTCTCATTTCCGATATGTCTTCGTAGGTGATAATCGCAAACGCCGGCTCGTGCTTCTCGTTGTAGAGCGTCGTGTATTTGATCCGGTGCGGGGCATAGAGGCCCTGTGACGTCCGAATCAGAAGCGTCTGCTCGCCCGACTCGACACCGGCTAACATTTCCTCGGCCATCCGCTTCGCCGACTCTGCACTTTCGCCGTCGATCCAGCCCGCGTTCAACAGGGAGTCGGGGAAGTTGACCCAGAGAGTCTCGTCGGATGCCGCCAGCGCCGAAGAATCCTCCCACTTCATCGTCCGGTCGATCAGATTAACTCGAACCGCTTTGCGGTCGCTGTGCGCAAGCGCCATCCGGTACAGATCCTCCTGGATGCGGCGGGATTCATCTAAAAGCGCATCTTCCCTGGCTTTTCGTCTCTGCCTGCGTAGCAGCGCGTACAGCATGCAGACCGACGCAATGGCCCACAGCAGACTGACTACAATCGCCGACTGCAGTACGATGCCTGTAATCTCCGCGTGCCTCGTCTCGAGCACGCCGCTGGGGATCGTGATGAATAAATACCAGTCCTGCATGCCGACGGGCGCGTAATGGATGAGGCTGTCCGCCCCTCGATGCTCGAATGTAAACAGACCGCTTTGGCCGTGCGTCATGTCGTTTCGGACTCGCTCAATGGCCTCATCGCTGATGATGCCCTGCATCGAGTCAAAAAATTTAAAAGGCTCGCCCGTTCCGGTTAGAACCGGATAGAGGGTTTCGCCTTCGGAAGACAGGATGCTCGCGCGTCCCTGCCCATTGAAATATTTTAGCGACAGCGCCTGATCGACTTCATCCATCGCAACCATGGCACCGATGCCCCCGTACGTTACATCGCCGATGGTAAAAGGTTCCAAACAGAGCGTAACGATGGCAAACGGCTGATTGAACATCGTGTGAATGTGCGTCTCGGCCGCACCCGACTGTTCGATCGTCTGGAACACGCACGCCTGCAGCTCGGGAAACAACTTGCGACCCGACGGCGTATGCCATACGGCATCAAAATCGAGCAAACCGATAAAATCGAACCCAAAGGTATGCGCTCGCTCTTCGATAAAGCGCAGGGCATCGCCCGGACTGTCGTATCGACCCGATACGATCGTCTGTCCGATCTCCGCGACAATGACTTCGTTCTTTTTCAGCTGGTTGATGAGATTGAGCGATGTCTGATCGGAAATTTCAGACAAGTAGACTCCGATTTCCTCTTCGGCAAGACCGTGCAGATAATCGCGATACGTTGTAAAGAATCGGATTGAAACAAGCGAAAGCACGAGCAGCATGAGCATCGCAAATACCGCCAGATGCGGCTTACGGGACATCCGTTCCATAAATGTTATGCTTTCAGTCTTCTGCATGTGCACATCCTTGTGACGGTCTGTTGTGCGCCTTTGCGGTTCTACCCCGCCGCGTCGGCGACACATGCGCAAGCGCCTATTGAACGCTCCATTTACGTTCATTATATGTTTAAATACCGGAACATTCAACACAAAACCCCGCCGCGCTTGACAGGGCGTCCGTTTTTCGTCAAACTGTCTGTGTTTGGAGAACGGAGCAGAACATGGGAACGACAGAACTGATATTGATTGCCCTGGCCCTGGCCATGGACGCATTTGCTGCAGCCATCTGCAAGGGGCTGTGCACGCGTGACATCCGGCGAAGAGATGCGCTTACAGTCGCTCTCTTTTTTGGAGGGTTTCAGGCCGCGATGCCTCTGATCGGGTGGCGCACAGGCACGGTATTCGAACACGCCATCTCAGCGTGGGACCACTGGGTCGTGTTCGGTGTGCTTGCCTTCATCGGCGGCCGCATGATCAAAGAGGCCCTCGACCCCGGTACCGAAGACGAGTGTTGCGAACCCGGGCTGCAGTTGCGCGAACTGCTCTTCCTCTCCGTTGCGACGAGCATCGATGCGCTGGCAGCGGGGTTTGCGTTTGCACTGCTTCCCGGGACATCGGTCATCGCGGCTGTTGCTTGGATCGGCAGCATCACATTTCTTCTTTCCTATATCGGCGTTATGGCCGGCAGCCGGCTCAACGCACGCTTTCGGACCGGTGCCGAAATTGCAGGCGGCGCCGTCCTCATCGCCATCGGCGCAAAGACTCTACTGGAACACTTATCTTTGTTCGCTTAACATCCGTCGCTTCAGGATTCAAAACAATCGATTCAAAACCCAACGTCAAAATACAGCTCGCTCGTGCCGTCGAACAGCTCCCAGGGGCTTAGGCTGTGGCTGCCGATCTTGACTTCGAAGTGCAGGTGCGCACCCGTCGAATAGCCGGTGCTTCCCACCGTTCCAAGCACCGTGCCCCGCCCGATGAGATCCCCTTCTTTTACCTCCATGGTTTCCATGTGGAAGTAGTACGTCTTGAGCCCGCCGCCGTGCTCGAGCACGACGGTGTTGCCCGTGTAGATGATATCTTCGGCCCGCACGACCCGCCCGCTGTTCGACGCGAGTACCGGCGTGCCGGCCGGCGCAGCGATGTCGATGCCGGTGTGCCTCGTGGGAACGGGATTTTTATTCGTATACCGATACAACCCGAACTCCGTGCTGATCCGCCCGTCACACGGCCGGATAAACGCCTCATCCCAGTACTTCTCGACGTCGTACGTCTCCCACAGCACCTTGATGCGTTCCGCCCAGTTCTTCGGCCCGTCCGGATTGTTCATCGTCGCATCCGTCGTGGCCTGGGAGATCGTCATGTGCTGCTCCTTGTATGTGCGCCCCGTAACGATGATGCCCTGCTCGTACGCCTCCCCGCCCACGCTCACATCGATCATCCATTTTCCGAGTGTCTGGGCGTAATTGATCGGTATGTAGGCGATGTACTCGTCGGATGACAGGGGCAGAAAAATCGCTGTTCCAAGCTCTGTTTCGATCTCCGGCGCTTCAGCTGCAAAACCGCGGTTGACGTACACGGAGAGGATGTCTCCCTGCCGCGCGCGGTCCGATGAGAATAAAACGATCGGCTGCACATCCAGCTCGAACGACATCCCGTAGTTGAAGACAGCGCGTGACATCAGCTCGTCCCCCGGACGCTCAATCTTCAAGGCAGCCCGGTACAATCCGTTCTCCGAAAACCGGAACTTTTCGTATTCTTCCGGCGTTCCGCTGAAGACTTCTTCGTCATCCAGCCACAGCGTCAACAATACTTCTCCTCGCACCTCCGTTGAGGCGGAAGATGTTTCCTGTCCGTAAGCATCGATTTTCAGCGGCAGCGTTGCGACCGTCAGCAGGCCCAGGTCGCTGGCAGAGTCCGCCGAGTCCTGCACGACGCGCTTGGAAAGCAGACCTCCGGGCAGCGGCTCTGAAAACACGCTTTCGACCGGCTGCACCTCCTGGCCGGCAAAGATAACAGCAGCCGCTTCGCCCGTGCGCACAGAGGTTGTCGCATACGCTGCAGCAACCGCCCCCAGCAGAACCAGCGCTCCGATGAGCAATACGGCTATCAATCGTTTGTTTCTCATTTTTTCTCCCTGTGTCGACCCTTGCGTCACAACACGCATTTATCCTGATCTGGTTGAGCGTAAAACTCTAATCGCTTTTGCAGAGCTCATCAAACCGTAAAGCCCTGAAGCTGTATTTTATCAGATGTTTTGAATTTTGAAACTATATTCTACCGCACACTGTAAACATGCGACACGCAGGACTGCCGATGATAGACTGCCGATGATAGGCTGCCGGTGATTGACAGGCGATGTTCCAAATTCGACCAAGTGCACGCGATTTGGGAATTGATGGCCGGTGATGTTCCAAATTCGGCCAAATGCACGAAATTTGAATATTGTTGATCAGCGATGTTCCAAATTCGGCCAAGTGCACGAAATTTGAATATTGTTGATCAGCGATGTTCCAAATTCGACCAAGTGCACACGATTTGGGAATTGATGGCCGGTGATGTTCCAAATTCGGCCAAATGCACGCGATTCCGGATTCATTAGGCAGATTTTGTTCTAAAATCGCTGAAATGCACGATTATTTTAGAATTATCATCAAATAATCGTGCATTTCGACGAATTCTGCCCATAAATTGCGATTTTACCTGGATTTACCGTGCATTTCAACGAATTTGGCTCATCAAATATAGATTTAAGGCCGAAATCGTGCACTTCAGCGATTTCGGCTCAACTCTGCGAATCTGTTTTTACGAATCTGGTTTTTTATCTTTCCGCTTTATACAAAACACCGTGAGAAACACCGCCGCGGCAAAGGAGAGCACGCTCACAAGCACATAGCCGCCGGCAGGAACGTAAGGCAGCGCAATCTGCGGTGTCTTTATTTCCAAAAGCTTGACTTCCGCATCCAGCAGGGTTTGCAATATTCCTTTGCTAAGAGAAAGCGGCAGGCAAATGCTTCGATTATCAAATCCTCGTATACGAAAAAACCACAAGTCTTTCGAATCTTGTGGTTTCTCTTTGTTGGTGGAGAGTACGAGGATCGAACTCGTGACCTTTTGACTGCCAGTCAAACGCGCTCCCAGCTGCGCCAACCCCCCACACGTGCGCCAAACGCAAAGACATAGTACCACTGTCCGAAAGGAATATCAAGGAAAAGTCGTCGATATTTTCTTTTTAAACCGCAGCAACAGGTAAGTGACGATGCCCAGCGATCCGACAGCTTTGACAGCCCGGGACGCAGCGGCATAGCCGGGTTTGAACAGCGGCAGCGTGGTGTCGATCGCCACGAGCAGAAGCGCAACCCCCACGAGTCCTGCGATGTTGCTTTTGTTGAAGATTTTTTTAAACGGCACATCCGGGAACATCAGCTTGGCGCCCAGCCCGAACGTGCCCAGCAGCGCAGCCGCCCCTAAAAGCCAGGATAACAGAAATCCCGCGGCCGGCTGCAGCAGCCCGGCCCACAGCATAGACAGCGCCTGAGAAACCAGCATGCCCAATCCCCAGAGCGGCAGGACGAGCGCCGTCCGAATCTCGAGCGGTATCCCGAGAATCCACTGGCGGGCCCGCTCCGCAAACGTCGCTTTGCTTTCCTCTTCCGGGGCCGCCTGTTCCGGGTCGACCAGCTCGTCCCCGTCGAGGTGAAGGACGACAGGCGGCGGCCCGCTGATGTCCTCGGGCGTGATGATATCCGCAGCCTCCGGCAGCAGCGAACTCAACAACACGGCAGCCCCGGCGATCAGGCCGGCAGAAGCCGCGGCTGTTTTCTTTTTGCTCGCAGATCGCTGTTTTTCTTTGCGTTCGTCCATGTGCAAATCATACCATACCGTATGTTTTTATGCTATACTTTCCATGTATTGCAATATAAACCATTCCGCGCCGGAACCTGCATGCAGATACGCTTGCATGCCCGCCGCTGCGGACCGATTGAGAAAGGAGTCTCGAATGAAACCGCTGATTGGAATCACATGCAGCTATTCACAATACGATCACGGCAGCGCTGAAGGATACGGTCTTCCCGGACAACACTGGACCCTGCTTGCAAACGACTACGTCCTCGCCGTCGAACGGGCCGGCGGCATACCGTTGCTCATCCCGTTTCCAGAAGAAGCCCAGACGCTGTTCGACCTCGTCTCCCGCTGCGACGGCATCGTCATTTCGGGCGGCGACGACGTTGCGCCCTTCCTGTACGGCGAAGACGTGACGCCGCTCACCATGCACCTCGAGCCCACGCGCGACAAGCAGGAATACCTGCTGATGAAACACCTGCTGGAGCGCCTGAATATCCCCGTGCTCGGCATTTGCCGCGGCCTTCAGATGCTCAACGTCGCCGCAGGCGGCACCCTGCACCAGGATCTGACATCGCTGGGGAAACACCACACGCTGCTCAACGTCGCCCCCGATTCGTTCGCGCACCGCGTCCACCTGACGAAGGGGTCACGCATGGAACAGATCGCAGGATGCGAGAGCATGCTCACCAACTCCTACCATCACCAGGCCGTCAAAGATCTGGCTCCGGGATTTGTCGCATCGGCAGCGGCCGCCGACGGCGTCATCGAGTCGATCGAAAAAGAGGGTGACCGCTTCGTGCTCGGCGTGCAGTGGCACCCGGAGATGACACCGAGCTGCCGCATCAATCAGAAGATTTTCCAGACGTTCGTGCGCGTCTGTGCAAAGCAGAGCGAACTGTGAATGCTCCGCAGATTTCGGGAGGCTCCTGTGAAACGGTGTGTAATCGTCGCGGGCGCTGATATCCGCGACTACGATTTAATCCGTAGCTATCTTCAACCTGCGGATTACTTCGTGTACTGCGACAGCGGCCTGGCGCACATGGAGGCGCTGCAGGCTCCCGCAGATCTGATCGTCGGAGACTTCGACTCGCACCCCGTGCCCGATCTTCCGGCCGAGACGATCGTCCTCCCGGAAGAAAAAGACGATACCGACACCGTGTACGCGGTAAACGAAGCGCTCGCACGAGGCTTCGAAGAGTTTCTGCTCGTCGGGGCGACCGGCGGACGGCTGGACCACACGCTGGGCAACCTCTCGATTCTGCTGAAGCTGGATACGCTCGGCAAGCGGGCTCTCATCGTCGACGAGCTTTCGGAAATCGAAGTCGTGTCCGATGCACCGGCCTCCGTGCCGGACTCGTTTGCGTATTTCTCGCTTCTCTCCGTCGACGGCTGCGCGCGCGGCGTAACGGTGAGCGATGCGAAGTACCCGCTCGTAAATGCCGACATCGATTGCGAATATCCCTACGGCATCAGCAACGAAGTCGAGCCGGGCGAAATCGCCAGTGTGCGCGTGCGGGAAGGACGATTGCTGCTCATCCGGATACGGGAGTAGCACGATTCGTCAATTAGAATCCCAGATACTTTTTCGCAAGGGAAACCTGCATTTCCACGACGGAAGGCAGCACGTCCTCGTCGATGTTAAAGCGGTTATTGTGGTGCTCGTAGTGCGTCCCTTTCGCTTCGTCGGCGACGCCGAAGAAGTAAAACGCGCCCGGCACGCGGCGGGTAAACTCTGCAAAGTCTTCGCCGATCATAACGCCGACATCCTTCGAGATGACCTTATCGGCTCCGAGGACTTCCACACCCGTTTCCCGAATCATTTCCGCGATCTGCGGGTCGTTGTCCAGCAGCGTGTTGCCGCACTTGAACTCGAGTTCGTACGTGCAGCGATACGTCTTGCACACGCCGTCGATCATTTCGGCGAGACGGTTTCTCACCTGCTCGTCGTCGTTGTGCAGACAGCGGACCGACCCTTCGAGCACGCAGGTATCGGGAATGACGATGTTGTACTGACCGCCCTGGAACTTGCCGACGGTGATCGTCGTGGGATGCAGCGAGTTGTTTTCCAGCGTGTGGTACGCCTGGAAAGCCTGCCACACGTGCACGCCGCAGTCGATGGGGTTGATGCAGGCATGCGGCGCTCCGCCGTGACCGCCCTGACCGGTAATCGTCAGCTTAAAGTAATAGCTCGATGCCATGATGGGGCCCGGGATGATGCCGATGGAGCCCGACGGCAGGTAGGACCACAGGTGCATGCCCAGGATGACATCCGGCTTCGGGTTATCCAGTGCGCCGGCCTGGATCATGTCTTCAGCCCCTGCGTCCTCTTCGTTGGGCTGGAACAGAAATACGATCGTCCCCGGGATTTCGTCGCGGTGCGCCGTGAGGATTTTGGCGACGATGAGCATCACGGACATGTGACCGTCGTGTCCGCACGCGTGCATGAGACCGGGATTTTCCGAAGCAAACGGCAGACCGGTCATCTCCTCGACCGGCAGCGCGTCGATATCTGAACGGAGCATGAGCGTCTTGCCCGGACGGCCGCCCTTCAGAACGCCGATGATGCCCGTTTCCAGACAGCGGTGGACATCGAGCCCCAGGTTGTTTAAATAATCCTCGATGATCTGCGCAGTCCGAAACTCCTGTTTGCCGATCTCGGGGTGACGGTGAAAATCTCTCCGAAGCTCGATGAGCTCAGGGGTAAGTGCAGCAATTTCCTTTTTAAGATCCATATCATTTCTCCTTTATGTGTGAATGCGTCCTACCATGATAATTCGGACCGTCATAAAATGTCAAGGATTCGTTGTGTCGTTTTGTACCGCCGTGCACTGCGCTCGTGATATAATAAAAGCCGGAGGTGGAGCATGCTGAATCTATATTGCGGCAGAGAGTCGCATGACCTGGAGGCGTTCCTGTTCGGGAAAATCCGGCAACAACTCGACGCGATCCGCGAAAACAATAGCCGTGCTGAGAGAGTCGTCCTGGTCGTGCCGGCTCAATATACGCTCAAAGCTGAAGAAGCTGCCTTTTTTCATCTGAAGGAAAAGGGATTTTTTGATCTGCAGATCATGTCGGGGCACCGGCTGATGCACCACATCTTCCACGAAACGGGTCAGCCGGGCCGCGTGCCGGTCAACAGCCTGGGGCGCACGCTTCTCCTGCGAAGCGTATTGCGGGAAGCAGGGCCCGAGCTCGAGACATTCTCAAAAGTCGCAGGATCGCCGGACTTCCTCTCCATGGTATCCGATCTGATCGCCTCGTTTAAGCAAAACGACCTGCAGCCCGCTGACGTCGGCGAAATCCTTCGCGCCGTCGGACCGGACCGCATCCTGCACAGCAAGCTCGCCGACATGCACAGGATATACGCGGCGTACGAATCCACGCTTGCGGGCAAGTGGATCGACACGGAGGACCTCGTTCCCGAAGCCGCGCAGCGCGTCGGCAAGAGTTCGTTCATCGCGACATCGGACATCTGGTATCACGACTTCTACTCGTTTACCCGGCGCGAAACAGGGTTCCTGGGAGAGCTGATGCAGGCCGCACCCTCGCTGTCCGTCGTCCTCGCCGGTGCCGACTCTTCCGATCCGGACCGCGAACTGTTCGAGCCGGCCAGCCGCACGGTCGATGCGTTGAGCCGCGAAGCGGGGCAGCGCTCCGTTTCGCATGCAATCTCCCCCATCCCGGACAGCTGCATTCGGGCAGACCGTCCCGCCGCGCTGGCACATATCGAGCGCCAGCTTTTTGCACTGCCCGGTATCCCGTTCAAAGGTGAAGAAACGCAAGACGCACTCTCGCTGATGCGCGCCGGCGACCCGTATGCGGAATGCCTTGCGATTGCAAGCGACATCATCGGGCTGTGCGCGTCGCACGGCTACCGGCCGGAAGACATCGCTGTGCTCACAAACGACACCGCCCGCGCCAATATCCTGCACCGCACGTTTGCCGAACACGCCATCCCCAGCTTCCTGGACGAAAAGCGCACCGTTTTACACCATCCTCTGATCCGCACAGTCGTAAGCCTGTTGAATCTCACCGCCGACGGGCGGCTCGCAGGCGATGTGCTCGGTTTTCTGAAAGCCGGCATCGCATCGGGCTTCGACGACGGGGAAGAGGACTTTGAGAACTACGTGCTGCAATACCACATCCGCGGCGACCGGTTCAGCAAGCCGTTTGTCTACGGCAGCCGCGCATTCGGCGAGGACGGAATGCAAAAGCTCGAACACACGAGGCAGCGACTCGACGGTCTGCTCAGTCCGTTTGCACAGGATATGGAAAATGCCGCAACCATCCGCGACAAAAGCGACGTGCTGGTTCAGTTTCTCGCCGGTCCGCTGCAGGCCGGCCAGGCGCTCGAACATCAAGCCGTTCGTCTCGAGGAAATCGGCATGACCGAGGCCTCCCAGGAAGCGCGCCAGATCTGGGATCTGCTCGCAAGTCTGCTCGACCAGCTCGTCGAGCTCCTGGGCGACCGGGAGGCGACGATTGCAGAATATCGGGACATTCTCATCGATTCGTTTTCGGATTTGAAGGTCGGGCTGCTGCCCCAGGCCCGGGAAAGCGTGCTGATCGGCACGGTGGGCCGCACGCGGCTGCCGAACGTCAAAGCCCTGTTTCTCGCCGGAGTCAACGACGGCATCCTGCCGGCCGACCGGCAGAGCGAAGGCATCCTGACCGACCGCGAGCTGGCGCAGCTCGAACTCCTCGGTTATGTGACGGCCAAGGGCGCGGAGTCGGACCGTCAGGAGGAGCAGCTGCTGATCTACCAGGCGTTTACAAAGCCGTCACACAAACTCTACGTCAGCTACGCCGACGCCGATACTGATGGCGGGCAGACGCGACCGTCGCAGCTCATCGCGCGACTCGAGGCTCTGTTCCCCGATCTAAAAATCCGACCGGACCTCCTGCATCCGGACTGCGAAGCCGAACGCTATCGAGCCCACATTCCGGCTGCGCTTCACCTGACCGCCTCCCTGCAGAGCTATCTGGCCGGCGAAGACGATCATTTGTCCGGGACGGTCCGCCGCATCTACGACCTCCTGCTCGAACATGCACCGGACACAGCCAGAGCCATACGGGAAGGCTTATTCTTCTCGAATGTCACCGATCTTCTCACCGACGACAGCGTGCAAATGCTGTATCCGTTCGATGCGGGAAACGATCAGTTCTCGTTCAGCCCGACCCGGCTCGAGACGTTTGTAGGGTGCCCGTTTAAGCATTTCGTAACGTACGGCCTGGCTCCAAAGCAGCGTCAGCCCTTCGACCTCACCGGTCGGGAGATCGGGGACGTGTACCACGAATGCCTGATGCGGATCACCGTCGATCTCCAGAAGGAGACAGAGGCTCTCGGCCTCTCCGTCACCCACCCGGACTCTCCCTGGATGACGATTACGAAGCCGGAGTGCGAGGAGCGGGTGCGGCAAGCGCTGGATGACATACGAACCGAGCTGTTCGAAGGACTGCTCGATGCAGGAAAGGAGCAGGCCTACCGGGCCGACCGCCTGTCCGCTGTCGCTGGCGCGTTCGTGTGGCACGTGATCGGCCACATCCGCAAAGGGCGCATCGAACACATCCTCACTGAGGTCGGATTCGGGAAAGGCCGCATCATCCCGCCGCTTGTGATTCCGCTCGGCGACCGGCGCGTGCTGATTGAAGGGAAGATCGACCGGGTCGACCTGCTGCCGGCGGAAAATCCGGAGGAGCTCACGCCGGTCAAGATCATCGACTATAAATCCGGTCAGGCGGACTTCAACCGCGACCTCATCGCGCGCGGGCTGCATCTTCAGCTGATGGTCTACCTGGAAAGCGGCCTCGGTGCCGCCGAGCGCGCAGAACCGGCCGGGATGTTCTACTGCTACATCGAAGATCCCCGCATCCGCGTCCGGCCGGAACAGTTTGCCGAGGATGAGCTCTCGGACGACATCGTCCGCTCGCTCGAGGAACGCTACCGGATGGAGGGTCTGTTCGTCGATGACCCCGGAGTCGTAGAGAGCATCGACGGATCGCTTCAGGAAGGCGAGCGCTCCACCGTCATACCCGTGCGAAAAAAGGACGACGCCTACACATCGACCCGCGCCGTATCGCGCGAAGACTTCGAAGCGTTCCGACGTGAATTCCGCCACACGCTCACCGGAATCTGCGAACGGCTTACGCACGGTGCAACGGATATCGATCCGCAGAAGTTCGGGCGCGACCGCACAGCGTGTACGTATTGCGAATACGGCAGCATCTGTCTGTATGGGATTACGAGCGGAGAGTCTTAACGCGCAGAGCTTTAGCGCACAGAGACAACGTGCATGCAAAAAACCGGACTCTCCGAAGAAAGTCCGGTCCCCTGCCCTGACGGGAAGCCGCGCTAGCGCGCAGCGCTCGTCAGGCGAAACCCCTTATTGAACCACGAGTCGGAATAATCCAACTTGAGTCCGTCGATATAGGCATCCAGCTCCCTGGTGTAAATCACCTTGACAGCGTTGGCCTCTACGACCATATCGTCTTCGCGTTCCAGCTCTTCCAGAGCCAAGCCCCACTGGGGCCCGCCTCAGCCAACCCCTCCGAAGCTGATGCGAAGCATCTGCTCTTCCGGATTGTCTTTCTCCGCCGCGATTTCTTTAAACTTCTTTGCGGCTTCATCCGTAATCTGAATCATCTGCATCTCCTCTTTTCGTTCAATACACCCGGAATCCCTTAGAAAACCAGCTGTTTCCGTAATCGACGCGCAGTTTGCGCGGCGCATACAGCTCGATGTCTTTTGTGTAGACGACCCGTGCACCGTTATCCTCGATCACGATGTCGCTTCCAAATTCCCGCTCATCCAGAGCGGCTGCAAGACGCGGGCCTGCTCAGCCTGCACGGCTCATGTAGACCCTGATTTTCAGCTTTTCCGGATCCGGGCGCGTCGCCGCGACTTCCCTGTATTTCTCCGCGGCTCGATCTTTGACTGTAATCATCACGATCTGCCTCCGTTCGGTATGTGTAAACATGCGTACAACATTACTATGTCACAGCCCGGGGATTCTATCAGTGACGGGGTCACACGCTGCTGCCGGCGCATGGCCGGAAGGTTATGCGAGGATGTTCTACGCATTCTGCCTGCCTGATGCATGGACCGGCAGGTTATGCGAGGCTGGTGATTCTGTCGAGCAGGACGATCATGAGCGGGACAGTCACGATGGAGGCCAGAAAGCTGGCGACGAGATACTGGTTGCTGATTGCGACATCTCCGTTTTGGCGGGCGGTCAAAATCGGGATCGTGCTCAGCGGAGGTGCCGCTGCAGACAGCGTGAGCAGGAGTGCAACGTTATAGCCGGGCTGAAGCGCATAGATAATGCCCAGAAATACCAGCGGAAACACGACGTTCTTAAAGAGAACGAACTGCGCCACCGCCCCCAGGCGGACCCGGCCGGCGCTGCGCATGTCGAGATAGATGTATCCGCCGAGCGTCAGCATCACGAGCGTAAATGCCAGGTCGCCCACTTTCTGCGCGACGGAGACGATGACGGTCGGAATTTTCGCGCTCCACCCGAGCAGGATGACGGCGAGCGTAAACAGCGTCATGCGGATGAGCGGGTTGAACAGCTTCTTCCAGTCGCGCGCGAACCCCCGCGGCCCGGCCTGTTCGGTGCGTCCGCGAAACAGCACCGGATAGAAGTTAAAGTAGAAGGCGACGGAGAACAGCGTAAACAGAAACAGTTCCGCCACGTGCACGGAGGTCGTCCCGAACAGGCCGACGATCAGCGCAAGCGGCACGAACAGCGAGTTGTAGAGGTACATCGCCACGACGCTTTCCTTTCGGATGTCGGCGGGGAAGGTTCGGCCGAGCACGAGCGCCATCAGGAGTGTGACAGCGGCGAAAAACGCCCACCACAGCGGGAAGGCCCACCAGCGGCCGTTCGTCGACGGGTCGAACTGCTGCACGAGCGTGGCAAATACGTAGAGAGGCAGCGACACTTCGAGCGCCAGCGTGGAAAGATACGGCAGGATGTCCGGTTTGGCGATGCCGCGAGCCAGCATAAAGTAGCCGACGACACCGATGCCCAGCAGTAATAGGATGGCTTCTGCCGAAGCCGCGAGCGTGTTCATGGAATATGTTCTCCTTCCGGGAATAATAGATGGTAGCTGATTGTGCACGCGCTTCCGATGAGCAGTATCCGGCGCTGTGGTAGCCGGGGTAGTGGTAGCCGGTTTATCGGTATACGCGTTCACCGGTAAGCCATCGTCTATATGATGCACACAACAAAATATACTATTACATATATTACAATTACACTCAGTGACGGAATTACAGGGAACCGGCTGGCTGGATCGTTGCGCGCTGTGCCTGCATGGTTTTGGGCGGGCGTTATACAGGAAGGCCGCCGTTTCAAGGTTTCCTGTATAACTTTTCGATTGGAGTTATACAGGAAGGCCGACGTTCCGATGTTTCCTGTATAACTTTTCGGCCGCCTTTTGATTATCCGTAAAGGAAAAGAGCGCCGGCCCGGCGCTCTTCCTTACCCAAATGCGGATTTATGCACAGGCAGGACAATTAGCGATTGATAGCTTGTGAATTTGATACCAGAAGAAGAACGGAATATGATGATTCGAAGTGCGCGTTCCTTATTTGCATGTTTCCGACAGGAAGAGGAACGAATGCGTTCCTCTTTCCAAAATATTCGCCCAAAAGAGGAACGCGGCAGCCGGATTGCAAGCGCGTGCGTTCCTTATTTGCCGGTTTCCAGCAGCAGGAGGAACGAATGCGTTCCTCTTTCCAAAATATTCGCCCAAAAGAGGAACGCGGCAGCCGGACTGCAAGCGTGCGCGTTCCTCTTTTGCATGTTTCCAGAAGCAAGAGGAACAAGTTCGTTCCTCTTTCTAAAATGTTCGACCTAAAGAGGAACGCGGCAGCCGGATTGCAAGCGTGCGCGTTCCTTATTTGCCGATTTCCAACAGTAGGAGGAACAAATGTGTTCCTCTTTTCAAAATATTCGACCTAAAGAGGAACGCGGCAGCCGGATTGCGAGCTTGCGCGTTCCTTATTTATGTGTTCCCAGCAGCAAGAGGAACAAATGCGTTCCTCTTTCCAAAATATTCGACCTTAAAAGGAACGCAGCAGCCAGATTGCGAGCGTGCGCGTTCCTTATTTGCCGGCTTCCGACAGGCGAAGGAACAAATGCGTTCCTCTTTCCAAAATGTTCGACCTAAAAAGGAACGCAGCCGGTGAAATTAATATCTTGCGGAAGCATTTCGGAAGCTTACAAGGAAAACAGCATCAAGAAGCGGTCAAGTCCAAAATAGTGTGTAAATTCATCGCGGTCACAATTCATTTGTTGCATGCGGCTTCTTTTTTCTACGCTGCTTCGAGCAGTTTTTCCTGCTCGTACGCGACTTGTATGAGCAGTGGT